>JANNNE010000112.1:0-31787 GCA_031398385.1 Ideonella sp. | reverse complement strand
TGGGGTGCTGGGCGACCGTAAGTCAAGGAGGAGGGCCGGATCGATTCGACCCAAAGCGCACAGTGGCAAACCGGCCCGGGGGACATGAAGGTCACCCAGCACCCCATCACCCCGAGCTCCCTCGATCACCCGCGTTTGTTTACGGGCAAAACGAGCCCGGTTCAGACCAACGTCAGATCTTCCGAACCAACAAAGGGAAACGGCCCGCTTTCACTGCCCAGACGGAATCCTGACGCCCCGCCGCTCGGGCATCTCTCGTTGGTTTGTTGTGCGCCAGACGAAGGCGCATGCCCGCCTGAACTATGGCACCCACGGATTCATCATCTGCAAAGACGGCACGGCGGCAAAGTCGGCCTCGTTGCGGGTCACCAGCTGTAGCCCGTGGGCCAAGGCAGTGGCGGCGATCAGCGAGTTAAATGAAATCGACGGCGCTTGCAAGCGCGCAGCGCCAACAGACTTCCGGCGGCCGCTTCCCAGGCCACCGAAGGGAGACTGGGGGCCTTCAAGGCATCATCGCTGCAGCCGCCTTGATCGCCTCCCGGATCCGGCCGTAGGTGCCGCAGCGGCAGACGTTTTCGATCGCATCGATGTCGGCGTCGCTCGGGTTCTTGGTGCGTTTCAGCAGCGCCGCGGCGGCCATGATCTGTCCGGGCTGGCAGAAGCCGCACTGGGCCACATCGCGGTCGAGCCAGGCCTGCTGCACCGGGTGCAGGGTATTGCCGTTGGCCAGGCCCTCGATCGTGATCACCTGCCGGCCCTTGACATCGCCGACACGCGTCGAGCAGGTGGTGACCGCCTTGCCATCGACGTGACACGTGCAGGCCTTGCACACATTGATGCCGCAGCCGTATTTGGGGCCGTTGATGCCGAGCTTGTCGCGCAGCACCCACAGCAGGGCCATGTCGTCGGGCGCCTCGACGTTGACGGTCTGGCCATTGACGGTGAAGGTTTGGGTTGGCATGGTCGGTTCTCCTCAGGCCTGCAACGGCACGACGACGGGTTCCGGGAACTTGCCCGGTGCGATGGGGGTGAAGTCGATTGGGAAGTTGAGCGGGAAGCTGCGTGGCTTGCGGCCGGTGGCACGCGCCCAGGCATTCGCGATGGCGCCGCTGGAAGCCGACAGGCCAACCTCGCCAAGCCCGCCAATCGGCTCGCCATTGGCCGGCATGATGATGGTCGTCACATCCTTCGGATAGTTCTTCAGCCGCCCGAAGTGATACTGCGAATAGCTGCCTTCCAGCGGCAGGCCATCACGCACATGCAGGCCGGACGTAAGGACGAGCGAGATCGATTCCGCCAACGCCCCCTCGACCTGTGCCTTGATGCCCAGCGGGTTGATCGGCTTGCCGACATCGATCGCGATCACCGCCTTGGTGACCCGCACGTCCGTCAACACGCGTGCATCGACCTCGACCAGGCAGGCGGTGAATGATTTCGACTCCTGGTGTGCCGCGATGCCTTGCGCGAATCCGGGTGGCATTGTCTTGCCCCACTGGCCGGCAGTCGCAACCGCGCGCAGCACCGCCTTCGCGCGTTCGAGGCGCAGGTATTCGAGGCGGAAAGCGAGCGGATCCTTGCCGAGCTTGCGCGCGATCTCGTCGACCATGATCTCCTCGACGCTGCGGGCCGGCTGGATGTGCACCGAGCGGTAGGACACGGTATTCATGTCGATCGCCACCGGTGTCAGCAGCTTGGTGCCGACGCCGAAGTTGTAGGGCGACGCGACCATGGTCTTGAAGAACACCTCTTCATAGGCCGCGTTGCCGATCGACTGCTGCACGCCGGCCGGCGCAGTGCCAGCCACCGCGGTGAACAGTTCGCCATAGCCGTGGCGTGCATCCAGACGCACCGCGGCCACGCGTTGCTCGAAGGCGATCACGCGGCCGAGCAGCAGCGTGGCGCGCAGCTTGTGGTACTGCGGCGGGCGCAGTCGCGAGTGGCGCATGTCGTTGGCGCGGTGGTACATCAGCTTGCAGACCCGGCCGGTGGCCTTCGACACTTGCGCAGCCACCTGCACCGGGTCCCAGAACAGCCGCCGCCCGAACGAGCCACCAGACGGAATCACGTGCACCTTGACCTTGCTGACCGGCAGGCCGAGGTCGGCGGCGATCGACTGCTGCGCGATGATCGGCGTCTGCAGGCCGGCCCAGATTTCCGCGCTGTCGGCCCGCACGTCGGCAATCGCGCAATCGACCTCCAGCGGCGCATGCGAGGCCGGTGCGAATTCGAACTCACCCTCCACCGTCAACGCGCCGAGCGGTGGCAACGCCAGTGGCAGGATGGCCTTCTTCAGCGTGGCGAGGATGCTGTCGTTCGACTGGCCCTTCAGCGGCCCGTCGCCCCAGGTCACGTCCAGCGCATTGCAGGCGGTCCAGGCCTGGCCGAAGGTTTCGGCCATCACCGCGACACCCGGCGGATTGGGCACGATGCTGCCGCCGGCCGGAATCACCACCACCGCGATCACGCCCGGCATCGCGGCCACGGCCGACTGGTTGTTGACCCGAACCACCGTGCCGCGGATCTGCGTGGGCATGCGCAGCATCGTCGGCTTGGCGTTCGGCACCGCCTGGTCCATCGTGAATCGCTTGCGACCGGTCACGATGTCCAGCGCATCCAGTCTTCGCGCGGCCTTGCCGATCACCTTGTATTGCGCGGCGGGCTTGGGCAACACATTGGCCGGCACCGGTAGCAGCGACGCCGCCGCCGTGAGCGAGCCGTAGGTTGCAGTGCGGCCATCAGGCGAAATCACGACGCCGGCCTGCACCGACAGGCTCGAGGCCGGCACGCCCCACTGCTTGGCCGCAGCCAGCAGCAGGCGAGCCCGCCCCGCGGCCGCTATCAGCGGCAGGCCGGCGTCGAAGCAGCGCACCGCGGCCGAGCCGCCGGTGATCTGGTTGAAGACCAGTTCAGGGCGGGCGTCCGAAGACGTGACGTCGACCATGCTCAGGGGCACGTCGAACTCCTCGGCGATCATCATCCCGCAGGCAGTCGCCAGTCCCTGACCAGACTCGAGCCGCGGCAGGTCCAGCGTGATCCGCCCGTCGGTGCCGACCGAGAGCTTGACCAGCGGCATCGTCGGCAGCGCGGTCTGCACCAGTGAATCGCCGATGTCGTAGTGATCGACCGTGTCCGGCGGCGTCAGCGGCAGCGGTGGCATCAGCGGCCCGAGCGGCAACAGCAGCGCCTGTGCATCGGTCGGCGTCGCCAGATTGCCGCCGAATCCGGCCGCCAGCGTCATCACCGGTGCAGACACGGCATAGGCGAGCAGGCTGCGTCGACTCACCGGCGCGGCGGCAGCGAAATCGGCTGTATCCAACTGCTCGGAATCGACAGGAATCGGTCTCGGATCGTTCATGATGGTTCTCCTGAGGGCAACGGACGACAGTGATCGTGCCGCCATTGCCCGGCCGAGGTTGTCGTTGCGACGACATCTCTGACGAGTGTTTCCACCTGCATCCGAAGTGGCTGCTCCTTCGTAGCAAGCAGGACAACGAGACGGAGACATGGCGATGCAGACCCTCGAAGCGATGCTGCGCGACAGCCTGTGGGCGGCCACACTGAGCCCCGACGAACTGGACCAGGTGCTGCGCGAGACCCACGAACGCCGGATTCCGACGGGCGGCCACGCGATTCACTGCGGTGAACCCGCTGACCATTGGATCGGGGTGATCGACGGCCTGGTGAAGATGACGGTGTCCGAACCGGATGGTCGAATCTCGACCTTCACCGGGGTGACCGCCGGCGGCTGGGCCGGTGAAGGCTCGTTGCTCAAGCCCGGGCGCTGGCGCTATGACGGCGTCGCCGTGCGGCCCACCCGCCTGGCCTGCGTGCCGCGCCGCAGCTTCGAGCGTCTGGTGGCCACCAACCTTGCTTTCAATCGTTTCCTGATGTCACATCTGAACGCACGGCTGAGCATGTTCATCGCGCTGGTCCAGTTCGATCGACTGCTGGGCCCGGACGCGCGGGTGGCCCGCTGCCTGGCCAGCCTGTTCGATCCCGATCTGTACCCGCGCGCGGACGACTTCGTGCAGCTGAATCAGGAGGAGATCGGGATGTTGTCGGCGGTCTCGCGCCAGCGTACCAACGAGGCGCTGCACGGCCTCGAACGGGCCGGGCTGTTGCGGGTCGAGTTCGGTGGCGTGAGGGTGCTCGACCTGGCCGGTCTGCGCGGCTACGACCACAGCGCTGCGCCGCGGCCTGCGGCCAAAGCGCGCACGACCGGCAAGGCGCCCGCTCAGCGGCCCGGACCGGCCCGGGCCTTCATCTCGCCGCTCGCGCGCAGCGGATCACCGCTGTAGGCGGACGGCGGAATCCATGGCGCCTTCTTCGGCAGCACGGTCTGCTGCAACCAGGCCTCGATCGCGTCGGGCAACTGCGGACGACTGAACAGAAAGCCCTGCATCACGGTACAGCCGAGGCGGTGCAGCACCTCCATCTGGCGCAGGTTCTCGACGCCTTCGGCAACCACTCGCAGGCCCAATGACCGGCCGAGCGCGATGATGGCGGTGACGACGGCCGAACTTTGCGGCGTCATTCCCAGATCCTTGACGAAGCCGCGATCGATCTTCAGCTCGCTGATCGGCAACGTGGTCAGATACGCCAGCGACGAATAACCGGTACCGAAGTCGTCGATCGAGATCTCGACCCCGATTTCGTTGAGGCGGTGCAGCGACGGCATCACGTTCTGCAGGTCGCGCATCAGGCTGTTTTCGGTGATCTCGAGCATGATCGACTCGTGGGGCACGCCATATTGCGTGACCGCCTGGTGGATCTGCTCGACCAGATCGGTGCGCTCGAACAGCCGGTTCGGCAGGTTGACGGCGATCGAATCGGAAAATCCGAAACTGTCGCGCCACAACCCGACCTGACGCGCCGCCTCGCGGATCGCCCATTCGCTCATCGGAATGATCAGCCCGGTCTCTTCGGCCAGCGGAATGAAGTCTCCCGGCGGCACCAGCACCGAGCCGCGCTGCCAGCGCATCAGCGCCTCGGCGCCGACCATGCGTGCGCCCCGCACGTCGATCTTCGGCTGGTAATGCAGCACCAGTTCGTTGCGCTCGATGGCCTTGTGCAGGGCGCTTTCGAGCTCGATCTTCTCGCGGCCCTTGCCTGCCAGCGCTGGCCGGTACAACGAGAGGTTGTTGCGTCCCTGGGACTTGACCGAATACATCGCCATGTCGGAGTTGCGGATCAGGTCGGCAACGGTTTCGCCATCACGCGGAAACAGCGCGATGCCCACACTGGCGGTGACGAAACACTCCTGGCCACCGACGAAGATCGGCTCGCGCATCAGATCGAGCACCCGCATCGCGACGCGTTCGGCGTCGAGCTCGTCGGCCACCTCGGGCAGCAGCGCGACGAATTCGTCGCCGCCGAGGCGCCCGACGGCTTCGAGCGTGCGGTGCGAGCGCGAAGCCATGCTTTCGAGCGAACTTTCCATCACCTGATCCGAATGCCGCACACAGGACCGCAAACGGCGCGCCACTTCCATCAGCAGGTCGTCGCCGGCTCCGTGGCCGAGGGTATCGTTGATGACCTTGAAACGGTCCAGGTCGATCAACAGCAGGCCGACCTGGTGATTCAGGCGCCGCGCATGTTCCAGTGCCCGCTCGGCGCGCCAGATCAGCTGGCGCCGGTTCGGCAGCCCGGTCAGCGCATCGAAATTGGCCAGGTGGCGGATCTTGTCTTCCGCCATGCGCCGATCGGTGACATCCTGGACGATGCCGGTATAGCCGATCAGGCTGCCGTGTTCATTGAATTCGGGCTCGGCCTCGGCGTGGATGATGCGCAGTCGCCCACCATCCAGCGTGATCGGGATGTCGGTGGCGATCACCGAGTTGTGTCTGAAGGCCTCGTGCAACACGCTCAGCAGGCCGCCGCGGTCCTCGAACGACAACATGCGCAGCAGCTGGCGAAAACTCAGCACTTCGTCCGAGGCAAACCCGAGTACCCGCAGCCCTTCGGTCGAAAAGATCAGGTTGCGTTGGCTTCGGCGCCAGTCGAGACTGCCCATGCGGGCCAGATCCTGCGCACGTGCCAGTTTGGATTTGCTGCGCTCCAGCTCGAGCCGGGTGCGCGACGATCTCAGCAGGTAGCGCAGCCGTCCGGCGAGCAGACTCCATTGGGTGGTGGCCTGCGTCGGCTTGACGTAGAAGTCGGTCGCACCGACCTCGTAGGCCCGGTTGATCGAAGCCTCGTCGTCCAGGCCGGTCAACATCAGCACCGGAAACGACTCGAAGCCCGGCATCTGACGCAGCAGGCGGCAGGCCTCGAAACCGTCGATTCCCGGCATCACCGCGTCCAGCACCGCCACATCGGGGTGAACCCGCCCGAGCAATTGCAGCGCATTCTCGCCGCTGTTGGTCTCGATGACGGCGAAACCGTGCTCGCGCAGGGCTTGCGAGGTCAACAGCAGATTGACCTCGTCGTCATCGACCAGCAGCACCTTGGGCTGGGCGAGACCATCCTCGTCGACCCATTCTGCGCTGTTGTTCATTCCGCCGGTTCCGTCAAGACGTTCAGCGCTTGTAACACGACCGCAATCTCGGCGGCAATCTGTTCGATCTCCATATCGACATTGATGGGGACGACTGCGCTGCGCATCTGGTGTTCAAGCTCGGCACACAGGGCTGACAGCCGCGTCGCCCCCAGGCTCGCGGACGATGACTTGAGTGTGTGGGCCACGTGGCGCACACCGTTCATGTCGCCGGTCTGCCCGGCCAGGCGCATCTGGGGCAGCAATCGGTTGGTCGAGGTATTGAATGCCTGGACCACGCGTTCGAACAGCTTGCCCTTGCCTTGCGGATCGAGCTCATGCAGCCGCTGCAGCGCAATCGGGTCGAGCTGCCCGGACCCGGCCGAATCCGCCGCCGATGCAGGTTCACCCCCGCCTTGCGCTTCGCCATCGATGGGCGCACGACAGGTCGTCGATCGCTTCAGCATCGATGCTCCGGCAGCTGCCGGTCACCACTTGTGAACAGCGACACGAAATCAGCCCGGGCAACCGGCCTGCGAGGACCGATCCCGTGACAGGAGGGTGCATGAATCATCTTGGGCGCCTTGTTCCAACACCAGATTGTCGGCCGAACCGGGCCCGGACTTGAGTTCTGGGGCCATGCGCGGGCCGCGGCCTGGGGCCGGATACCGTCAGGACGAGCACAGGGCGACCCTGCTGCTACATACAATGAGCGCAATGGCAAACGGTCTGGCGCTTTCCCCGGCTGACGTGCAAACGTCCGACAGCGGCATGGCGAAATCGTCAGCCGCCCGCTCAGGCGGCCGGTGGGCAAGATGGGGCAGCGTCGGCATGCTGATGGCCTGCCGGTCTTTGCACGCCCAGGTGCCCGGTGAAGCCACGCCGGCCCCGGTCGGTTGGATCTGGCCGGCGATGATGGCGCTGCTGTTGCTCGTGACCCTGGCAATCGCCCTGGTCTGCCTGACCCTGCTGCGGCGCGAGAAGACACTGCGCGATCAACGCGACCAGCTGCTGAACGGCGCAGGAGCCACGGTCGCGGATCATCGGCCACCGCCCGCCGCGACAGCGCCTGGTTCGGCCATGGAGTCAACACTGGCCCAGTCTGCGATCGAGTCCGAACATGCATCGTTCAGCTACACGGTCTCGCACGATCTGCGAGCGCCGATCCGGGTGGTCGAGGGCTTCACGAAGATCCTCAAGGAAGACTACGGGCGCACGCTCGACCGGATCGGCAACGATCACCTCGACCGGGTGCTGGGCGCGGCTGCGCGCATGAACAGCATGATCGACGCGCTGCTGGCGCTGTCGCAGCTGTCGACCCAGCCCTTGGCGCGCCAACCCGTGAACCTGTCGCAACTGGCCGGTTTCGTAGCCGAAGATCTGCGGCGCCAGGCCCCCGAGCGGGAAGTCAGCCTGCGCATCGATGACGACTTGATGGTGGTCGGTGACCCGGTTCTGCTGCGCATCGTGATCGAGAATCTGCTCGGAAACGCCTGGAAATACACCGGCAAGACCGCGCACCCGGAGATCGTCTTCTGCCGCCACGAAAGCAGTCCGCAGTCGTTCAGCGTCTGCGACAACGGGGCCGGTTTCGACATGCGGTTCGCGGACCGCCTGTTCGGCGTCTTCCAGCGGCTGCACAGCGCCAACGATTACCAGGGCACCGGGGTCGGACTGGCTTCGGTGCGGCGCATCATTCGTCGTCACGGTGGTGAAATCTGGGCCGATGCGGAAGTCGACCGCGGTGCGCGCTTCCACTTCTCGATCAAGCTGCAGTGAACAGCGGACCCGCCGGCCGGCCTATTCGTTGCCGGAAGCGGACAACAGTTCGATCGCGGCCAGCAGCCGCTCGGCCTGTTCGCCGATCGGCTTGCGGTCGCTGTCCGCCATGCGCTGCAGCCGCTGCAGCGCAACCGCCCGCGACAGCGAATAGCGGTGCATCAGCACGCCTGCAGCCATCGCAACCGTCGGCGAAAGCGCCGGCTGATTGGCCGCCGTCCACTCGGTCGAAGGAGGCGCGGCACCGCGTCCGGCCCGCGCAAGGTTGGCAAACGCGGCCTCGACGACCGGCACGATCTGCTGCACATCGAGCGGTTTCACCAGATAGGCCACCGCGCCCAGTTCGTTGACCTTGCTGACGGTCGCATCGTCGGAAAATGCCGAGAGAAACATGAATGGCATCTGGCAGTAATCACGCAGGTAGGTCGCGACATCGAAGCCGCTCATGCCTTCCATGCGGATATCGAGCAGCGCCAGATCGGGCTTGTGCTCGCGCGCCAGCAGGATGGCGTCGTCGCCGTTGTCGGTATCGATGACCTGATAACCGGCTTGCGACAGGCCGTGAGCCAGCGTGGCCAGCACCAGCCGGTCGTCGTCCACCACGAGGATCTTGCCCTTGTTCGCCATCCGGCCCCTGTCAATCCCCGGGTCACAGCCTGTCAGACCGTCACGTCACCGAGCAACAAGGCGCATTGTTGCAAAATCCGCCGGCGCTGAACAGCCGGCGGCTGTGCGTCACCGGGCTGCGGTCCGCACGCTCAGGCGTTATCCAGGCGGGTGACGCCGGGCGGCACCAGGGTCACGGTCGCCCGCACCTCATCGCCCTGCTGCTCAAGCGTGAACACCGCGCTTCGGCGCGGCAGCAGCGCCCGCACCAGACCGAGCCCGGAAACCCCGCCCGGAAAGCGGCTCAACGCAAAGCCGTCCGGCAACCGACCCAGATTGACGATGACAACCCGCACCTCGGACTCGCCCACTTCCAGCGTGCAATCGACACGCGCCAGCCCGGCGCTGTGCTTGACCGCGTTGGTCAGCAGTTCGTTGATCGTCAATGCCACCGGAATCGATTCCGCCTCCGGCAGCGCCCAGGCGCCGGGCGCCAAGCCGACCACCGACAGGTTCATCTGGCAGCCGAATGTGCGCTGGACCGATGCCGTGATCGACTCGACCAGCGCCTTGATGCGCAGCGGCCCGCTGACGCCGACCTGCAGCCCATAGACCTGCGCGATGGCCTGCACCTGTGCCACCACCTCCGCGATGGCCGGCGCCACCTCGGGCTTGCGCTGTGCGATCTGCTGCAGCAGACCGGCCACGCCTTGCAGGTTGTTCTTGATGCGGTGGTGCACTTCCTTCACCAGCATCTCGCGCTGGCTGATCGCGGCATCGAGCTTGGCTTGCTGCGCGGCGCGTTGTTCGGTGACGTCGGTGGCCACCAGCAGCAACTGGGTAGGCGCCTGCCCGGCGACAGTTGCCAACGGCAGGTAGCGTGCATCCCAGATTCGCGAGTCTTCGCCGCGTTCGTAACGGTACTCGCGCTGGGTCACCTCGGCCGACGCCAGCGCCCCGATCATGTCTGCACGCCGCTGCGCAGCCAGGGTTGCAGGGAAAATCTCCTCCGGGGCCAGTCCGACCAGTTCGTGCGCTCCCCGGCCGACACTGGCCGCCGCGGTCTGGTTGACCTGCAGCACCTTCAGGCTGCGTGCATCGAGCAGGCTGATCGCAAGTGGAGCGGCTTCGATCAGGCGCTGCAGCGAGGCCTGCGCATGCGACATCCGAGCCTCGGCCAGACGGCGTCGCTCGACATCCAGCAGCGCATAGGTGAGTTGACGTCCGGTCGCGTCGTGCCCGGTTGCGACCACGTTTCCGACCACCCAGAACTGCCTGCCGTCGCGCGCCTTGACCTGACATTCGAAAGTTTCAGCCTCGCCTTCGACCAGTTCGTTCAGATAGTGGGTCTGGCGGAACGGATGTTCGGGGTCCGGTGTGGCCACGGTGGCGATCGACTGGTTCATGAAGTCGACCAGATCGCCACCGAACATCCGGCGCGCCGAGCGGTTCATCCATTCGATGCCGCCCGGCCCGACAGTCACGATGCCGACCAGCACCGAATCGAGAATCGCACGGGTGCGCTCGGCCTGCAGGGCCACCACCTGTTCGGCGCGGTGCCTGGCATCGACGTTCACATAGGCCGCGATCATGCCTGCGGCCGCATCGCCTTCGCGCACCAGGCGCAGGCTGACCTGGACCCAGATCAGGCGACCATCGACGCGCCGGATCTGGCGCTCGCCGATCCAGCGGCCATGCTGACGCAACGCGGCTTCCTCGACCGCCCACTGGCGTTCATAGGCCGCGCCGTCGCTGAACAGGATCGACAACGGCGACAACAACAGCTCGTCAACGCTGCGGCCGGCAAGCTGCGCCAAGGCCTGATTGGCGCGCTGGATGCAGCCTTGCCGGACAAAGGCGATGCCCACTTCTGACAGACTGAACATCAGCTCTCGGTCGCGCGCCAGGCGTTCGAGTTCGGCCTGCTGGGCTTTCAGGCGGGTGATGTCCGACAGCACCGCAATCACCTCGACCTGCTCGCCGGGCGCACCAGTGCGGCGCACCGACAAGGCGTACCACTTGCGGGCCCGCGTCGGCCGCTGCTGATCGGGCGCGACCTCGATTTCGGTCTCGAAGCGTTTGCCCGCCGTCAGCGCGGTCATGGCATCGGCCAGTACCCGACGCGCCTGGGGCTGGCGCCCGAAGATCTCGGTGACCGTGGTGCCGGCAACTCGGCCACGACGCAGGCCGAGCATGGCCTCGAAGCGGCGATTGCACCGCACCAGCACGCCGCCGCGAACATAGGCGATGCCGGCGGTGCTGCTTTCCAGGATGGTGCTGACCTCGCGCAGCAACTGCTCGCTGCGGGCCTGCGTCAATTGCTGCTCGGTGATGTCGAGCGTCACCACCGAAGTGGTGCGTTTGCCCGAAGTCAGCGTCGCCGGCTCGACCCGTGTCAACAACCAGCGGCTGCCCAGCTCGGGGTGGCGAATCGCGTATCTGACCTCAGCCTGCTGCGCATGGCGCAGCGCATGCTGCAGGCGCTCGTATTCGGACAGAGATTCCGGCAACACGATGTCGCGGCTGATCGATTGAAGTGCGGCCGAGATCGGCTTGGCCTGTCCTGCGGTACCCCGCATGGCGCCACCGGTCGGCTTCGCCACCGCGCTGCCGATGCGCTGCCGCACCCAGCCCGAAGACTCCTGGAACGTGGCCAGACCGACACCGGCGGTATCCATCAGCGCACCGATCTGCACCTGGGCCAGATCGCGTTCTTCCTCGGCACTGCGATCCTCGACCACCGCCATGAAGCGCTGCTCGCCCTCGAAGGTGCGGTACGAACGAACCGTTGCACGCAAGTGCCGCTGATTGCCATCGGCCAGCGCGAGCCAGCCCTGCGACACCAGCGGCGGGCCACCAGGCTGCAGCATCGGCATCTGTCGCTGGTCAGGCGCGCGGCGCGCCCGGTCGTCCCAGGCCAGCAGGTGTTGCAGGCTCGCCGGGGCCTCGTCGAGCATCATCGGCAGCGGTCCGATCAGGCTTTCGAATGCCGGATTGGTGCGCACCAGCAGTCCGACCTCGTCGTAGAGAACCATGCCGAACGGGCTGAGCACGAACCAGTCGTCGAGCTCGCGCGCGGAACGATCGGCGCGTTCGCGGGCGACGTGTTCGGCCGTCGTGTCCTGCAGCATCGCAAGGTGGAAGGTTTGGCCGGCGGCGTCGTGCAGCACGCGGCTCGACGTGCGCACCCAACGCTCGCGACCCTGCACGTCGAGCAGGCGCTGCTCGAACAGCACCGGCACGACTTCGGCAGCGCCCGCAGCCTCATCGACCTGCCGCTTGCGCGCTGCCAGGATCTGCGCATGATCTTCACGCGGCTGCAGTTCGACCGGATCACGGCCGATCAACTGATCGCGCGGGTAGCCCAACATCGCCAGACAGGCTGGGTTGAGGTCCACCATTCGAAAAGCGCGGTCCAGCAGATAGACCGGAAACGGCGACTCCCACTGCAGACGGATCAATTCATTGACAACCGCCCCGCTGATCGCGTCAGCAGCCGGCGCGCAGACCATGCGGGTTTCCGACATCAACCCAGCTCAACCGCCGTGCCGAGCGAGCGCAGGACCGCCCGGTTGATCTCGGTCTCGCCCATCATCAGCCCCTCTGCGGCCTGCAGATAATCGCTGCGCGATTCAGACTCGATCGCCCGCACCAGTTCCAGATACGGCATGTACGGACCGCTGCCGTCGAGCAGCGCCTGGCGCACCCGATCGGCGACCGGGATCGACTGCAGCAATTCTTCGAACGGCTGGCGGAACATGCAGTCGAGCAGCGAAAACACCCCGCAGATGAAGATCTCGTCGCGAACCGATTCGTCCGATGAGGCTCGCGTCAGTTCCTCCATCAGCATGCCGCGGCGCACCGCCGCGAACATCACCGGCTGCATGTCTGCATCCTTGCTCGCGGTAGCCAGCAACAAGGCCAGCCAGCGCTTGAGGCGCTGGTAGCCGAGCAGCATGATGGCATGGCGAAACGAGCCGATCTCGACCTGGAACCCGAACGCGGCCGAGTTGATATAGCGCATCAGCTTGTAGGCCAGCGACGGGTCGCGCTTCAGCGACTGTTCCAGGCGCTCGATGTCTTCGCCACGGTCGACCTGATTGATCAGGTCGACGATGACCTGCAAGGCCGGATGAACCGCGCTGCGGCCGGATTCGTCCGACGCCTGGTCGCGCAGATCGTCGAATGGCCAGCCCAGCACCGCGGCGGCACCACGCCGAAAGCTGGCTTCCATCTCGGCCAGCGTGCGAACACCCGATTGCACGTGCGAGATGCTGCGCACCACACCGCTCGGCGGGGCATGCCGATCGCCGATCCGGCGGTCGTCGCTCAGGTCGATGATCGAATATTTGAAACACGGCAGGATCGCGCGCGGCAGCTCGGCCAGTGGCCGGCCCTTGATCAGCAGTTCGACGCCGGCTCGGTGCAGGCGCCGGATCGACTCGACATTGGCCTCATCGACCGCCATGAAGGCCGGCACCTCGACCATCACGTTGGTCGGCAGCGCCGAGCCGAGCAGGTCGCGCAGCAGCGATTCCGAAGTGACATTCAGCGACACCCGGGCGCCGCCGGCCGGCCACACCCCGGCCACCGCATGCAGCAGTTCAGCCGCATCCAGAGAAACTCCCGGGCGCAGCGCGAACACCGTCAGTCGAGTCGCCCGCACGCTGCGGTTGCGATCGATGAATGGCGAATAACCGAGGGCTACCTGACCCAGGAGTGCGATGTCGAACACGGCTCTTTTCTCTACCCGCCACCGCCACAGCGCCGGCAGGAAGACATGCCGCGGACGGGTTCAGGCGCTGATGTACTGGAACAGCGACATCCGCTGCACCATCGAATAGGACTTCAACGCCGCATCGTAGCCGGTTTGCTTGTTCTCGAACTCCGAGATCGCCGCGATCATGTCGAGATCTTCCGCGCCGGCCCGCTCGGTCTGGTGGTGCAGCTTTTCGGACGCCAGCTGGTTGGTGGCATTGTCGATTCGCTGCAAGGCTTCGCCGCTGCGTGCACGGGCTGCCTGCAGGCCACCCATCACCGAATCCAGGTTGCGCAGGTTGTCGCTGACGGCCTGCGACATCGCGATACTGCCGAGGCCGGCCTGCAGGTCAGCGATCGCTTTGTCGAGGCTGCCAAACACATTCAGCCTGGCAACCGACGGCAGCACCTCGAAGGTCTCGCCATCGTTGGGCGCACCGACGATGGTCATCGACATGCCGTCGAACTCGATCGCTTCACCCGAGACGAAGGGCTGCGAGGCCAGCACCGTCGACGTGCTGGTATTGGTGATGTCGAAGGCCCGGGTGGCCGCATTGAAGACCATCGAATAGCTGGCCCCGCTGAGCAGCGTCGGATCGACGACCTGGCCGGGTTCGATCCAGGCGCCCGGGCTGGCGCTGAGCGAACGGGTTTCGAACACGCCGTTACCGGTGCGTGCGCTGGTCCAGACCGCCGATCCGTCGAGCGCGAGTGGCAGGTTGCTGCCGGCATCGGTCATCGAATTGCCAGCCGCGCCAACATAACGAACCCCGGTCTGCTCGAGCACGTTGCCGACCTGCGGCCGCGAATCGACAAACGGTTTCTCGCTCGCGCCCTGACCACCGAAGAGATAGGTTCCGGCGCCGTCGGAGCGGTTCGAGATCGCGAACAACTGGTCGCGGATCTGCTTCAGTTGCTGGCTCAGGTTCTGGCGCTCGGACGAGCCGTAGGTCGCGTTGCCGGCGGCGACCATGATCTCGCGCGCCTGCTGCAGCAATTCGCCCGCTTCGCCGAGTGCACCTTCGGCCTGCATCATGATCGACTTGCTCGCCTCGACCGTGCGTTCGCCCGCGGCCACTCTTGCCTCGCCAGCCAGCGCGCGTTCAGCGCGCGCTGCGGCGACCGGGTCGTCGCTGGCCCGATTCACGCGCTTGCCGGTCGTCAGCATGGTCTGCGCCTCGGCCAACTCGCCCTGGCGACGCTGCAGCGCATTGACACCGACGTCGTAACTGTTTGCGGTACTGACTCTCATCGCTTGGCTTCCCATGAGGGCATGATGCTCGGCGGCGGCGCGATCACCTCGACGTCGCCTGCAGCATCGAATCGAACAAGGCCTGGGCAACCTGCAGCATCTTGGCTGCGGCCTGGTAGGTCTGCTGGAACTGGATCATCCGCGCCGCCTCTTCGTCGAGGTTGACACCCGAGGTATTCGAGGCCAGGCTTTTCGCCGATTCGGCCACAACCGAAGACTGGCGCGCCACTGCCTTCGTGGTCTGCACGCGCACGCCGAACTCCGACAACATGCCGGCATAGGCGTCGCTGAAGCTGCTGCCGGCATAGGTGAGCGCGCCGGTCTGGTTGTCGACCTGTGCGCCGATCATCATCGCGTCGCGCAGCCCGAGCATCGCATTCGCGTTGCCGTTGTTGCTCGACGGCGTGGCGGTTTGCCGGATCAGTGCGGTATCCCCGATTGCCGGCGTGCCATTCACGCTGAGGCTCCATTGCGGATTGGCGGATCCGACCGGGAAGGTGATTGGCTGGTTTGGCACCAGGGTCTGCGGCGTCGCCGAGAAGCTCACGCCGCCATCGGTGCTGTAGGTATAGGTGGTGGCCTGCGTCAGCGGATCGCGGTCGAAGCGCAGCAGCACGTCGGCGACCGGGGTGCTGATCGGCGACAACACGCTCAGTCGATCGATCGTCAAGGTGCCTGCGTTTTCGATCGACGCGGAGGCGCTGACCGGCGATGCTGCCGCCAGTCCGCGCGGATCGGTCATCGCCAGCGAGATATCGCGCGCGGCGGTTGCAACCGGCTGCAGGCGGAACCGATCGCCGACCGCCGGCTCGACCGCGCCTTCGAGGCGGATCACGATGCCGTCGACCTGCAGACCCGCTGCCAGCACGGCAGGTGTCAGTGCCGGCATTGCAGGTGGGCCGAACAGGTGGTTGTCGGACAGGCGGCGCAAGGAATAGCCGCCGACGCTGTCACGCGTCAGTTCGTAATCGCTGGCACGCACCTGGGCGCTGACCGCCGTGCTCAGCGAAATGTTGGCACCACCGGTGTTGCGGGTCGCCGCCAGCACCTGCGGCGCGGCAATGCGCAGCAGCGCCCCGCCAGACTGACCGTTCAAATCGATGCCGAGCGACTGCTGGCGGTTGAGCTGATCGCCCACCGCCAGCGCCAGCTGACCCAACTGGTTGCGCGCATCCACCAGATCGCGGTTCTGGAACGACACCAACGCCGAGATCGAGCCACCGGTCAACATGTTGGCCGGCAATTCATGCTCGACGCTGCCGGTGCGGATGGCGACCTGAAAACGCGACGGATCGAAACTGTCCGGAGTCATCGTCAGCTGGGCCACGGTGGCGCCCTGCACCAGCGCCTGTCCGCCGCTCAGAAAGACGCTGACCGCGCCGTTGTCGGCAGCCACGGTGTTGATCTGCAGCAGTTCGCTGAGCTTGGACAGCGTGCTGTCGCGCAAGTCCAGCAAATCGTTCGGACTGTGGCCGGAGGCAGACAGGGTCGAAATCTGCTGGTTCAGGCTGGCAATCTGCCTGGTCAGGCCATTGACGGTCTTGACCGAAGCGTTCAAGTCCTGGGTGATGCCCGCCTGCAGGGCACCCAATTGCTCGCTGGCGGTGCGAAAGCGTGCCGCGAATTCGTCGGCCCTCGCCAGCACCACCTGGCGCGAGGAAATGTCTTGCGGCTTGCTGGCTACGTCGGCGAACGAGTTGAGCAACTGGCCCACCGCGTGGCCGAGACCGGACTCGCCGGTCTGGAATACCAGTTCGAGCTGCTGCAACTGCCGGCTCAAGGTCTCGTCGGCGGCTGCGGCAGATCGGGTCGCGGCGGCCTCGCGGGTCAAGAACTCGTTGTGCAGGCGGGTGACCGTCGTGACGTTGACCCCGCGGCCGAAGAATCCGGATCCGCCGCCTTGTGCCGGCGCCGTTTCCAGTTCGGCCTGCTGCCGCGAATAACCGTCGTTGTTCGCATTCGCAATGTTGTTGCCGGTGGTCTGCAGCGCCGCGTAGTTGGCGTACATCGCCTGCGCGCCGAGCGTCATCAAGGAGCTGACCGCCATATTCAGGGTCTTTCGACAGTCGACACGGCAATCAGGTCAAGACTCGCTGCAGGCGCAGCGTCGTATTGATGACCTGGGTCAGCTTGGCGGCATAGGCGGGATCGGTGGCATAGCCGGCGCGCTGCAAACCCTGTGCAAAGCCCTGGGCGCTGCTGGCGTTGTTGATCACCTGGCTATAGCGCGGGCTGTTCTTCATCAGCCGGGCGTAGTCCTTGAACGCCTCTTCGTACGACCCGTACGACCGGAAACTGGCCACCTGCTTGCGCGGTTTGCCGCGCACATATTCGGTGGTGGTGACCTCGGCGGTGTTGCCATTCCAGCTGGGCGACGCCTTGATGCCGAAGATGTTGAACGAGGTGCTGCCATCCGCGTTCTTGATTTCACGCCGACCCCAGCCCGATTCGTGCGCCGCCTGCGCCACCATGAAACTGGCTGGAATACCGGTCACCGCCTCGGCCGCTTCGGCGGCGTCGCTGTGCTGGTTGACGAAATCGGCCTGCTTCAGGCCGGTACCGGCAGCCGAGGCGGCACGCGCTAGTTCCTCGGGTGTAGCGATGTCGTTGCTGCCGGCCTTCTCGACCGGCGCCGGTGTCACCTGGGCCTTGCCGCCGCCCATCTGGCGCTCGAGCTGGCGCGCGATCGCAGCGGCCAATCCGCCCGGCATGCCGGTCATCTGGGTGGCGAACTGCTGATCGAGCATCTCGGTGCCCATCTTCGTGCCTTCGTTCTCGAGCATGCCGCTCGCCAGCGTGGCCTTGCGCATGCTCTTCATCAGCTCCTGCATGAACAAGGCTTCGAACTGCTTGGCGGCATCCTTGATCGCGGATTTCGGATCACGCGCCGCTGCGGCCTTCAGGGCATTGGTGCCCCGCGCATCGCCGGCCAGGGCAGTCGGCGCGCCGCGATGGATCGAGCCGCCGCGGTTCTCCAGCGTGCTGAGGGGAAGCGCCAGTTTCATCAGATCACCTCCAGATCGGCGTTCAACGCGCCCGCCGACTTGATGGCCTGCAGGATCGCCAGCAGATCCTGTGGCGTCGCGCCCAGCGAATTGAGTGCCTTCACCACCTCGGCCAGGCTGGTGCCTTCCGCCAAGGCGATCAGGGCACCGGGTTCCTGCTTGATCGTGATGTCCGTTTTCTCGACCACAGCGGTTTGCCCGCCGGCCAGCGCATTGGGCTGGCTCACCATCGGCGTGGTGCTGATCGTCACCGACAGGCTGCCATGGGCAACTGCGCACGCTGCCAGCGTGACCGCCTTGTTCATCACCACCGAGCCGGTGCGGGCGTTGATCACCACCCGGGCTGCAGGGGTCGCCCGCTTGATCTCCAGATTCTCGATGTCGGCCATGAAGGCGACGCGTGAACCAGCCGTCTCGGGCATCCGCACCTGGACGACGCGCCCGTCGATGGCCTGGGCCACACCGTCGCCCATCTTCGCGTTGATCACATTCGCGACCTCGCGGGCGGTATTGAAGTCGTTCGAATTGAGATCCAGCTGCAGGCTGTTGCCCTGGTTCAGCGGCGTCGGCACCGAGCGCTCGACGCTGGCACCGTCCGGGATCCGTCCGGCACTCAGGTGATTGATCTGGACCTGGCTGCCGCCGGCCGAGGCGCCTGCGCCGCTGACGATCAGATTGCCCTGTGCCAGCGCGTAGATCTGGCCATCGGCGCCCTTCAGCGGTGTGGCGATCAGCGTGCCGCCGCGCAGACTCTTGGCGTTGCCGAGCGAAGACACGCTGACATCGATGGTCTGCCCGGGCTGGGCAAATGCCGGCAGCTGGGCCGTGACCAGCACCGAGGCGACGTTTTTCAGTTGCATCGTGGTGCCCGGCGGAACCGTGACACCCATCTGTTGCAGCAGGGCCTGGATGCTTTGCGATGTGAATGGCGCCGAGGTGCTCTGGTCACCCGAGCCATCGAGGCCGACCACCAATCCGTAACCCACCAGCTGGTTGCTGCGCACCCCCTGCACCGAAGCCACTTCCTTGATGCGGATCGCGTGCGCCGAGGTGGGCCACCAGACCGCTGCAGTGGCGACGACCACCGCCAGCGTGATCAGCACGCGCAGCAGGATGTCGGCAGCGCGGCCTGCTCGATCGGACTGAGGGGTTTGACTTTGGGAGTTCATGGCAACAGCGTGAGTGGCTGTTGCCCATTCTGAAGAAACTTAAATCGGCAGAACGCTCAAAAAGAAGCGTGCCAACCACGCTATTCCCTGTGCATCGGCCTGCGCGCCGCGACCGCGGTTCTCGATCCGGACATTGGCGATCTGCGCCGATGCCACCAGGTTGCCCGGCTGGATCGCGCGCGGGTCGACCTGGCCGGTGAAGCGCAGGATGTCGACGTTGTGATTCACGCCGACCTGCTTTTCGCCAGCAACCACCAGGTGCCCATTCGGCAGGACTTCAGTCACGATGGCGGTGATGGTGCCGGAGAAGTCGTTGCTGTTCTCGGTGCTGCCCTTGCCCTCGAACTTGTTCTCCGACGAGCCGCTGGCACTCGCGCGGTTGAACGAGTTGGCTGAGAGAAACGGCAAGGCGCTGATGCCGGCCTTGATGCTGCCACTTTTGTCGATCGAACTGGTGCTCGACTGGGTGGCCGATACCTTCTCGGAAATCCGCACCGTCAGTGCGTCGCCGACCAGCCGCGCGCGGTGGTCCTCGAACAGCGGCCGGTACTGCGAGGTCTGAAAAATGGCGCCGTTGCTGACCGGCGCCGCCGCGACGGCTTCCGGCCGTGCATACAGGGTCGGCGCCAGGTCGACCTTGGGTCGCGGGTTGACGGTTTCGCAGGCGCCGAGCAGCAGGCACAACGCCAGGCTCGCCAGGGTCCCGGCGGTGGTGGAAATGGGTTTCATGTCTGACTGAGCTTGGCCAGCATCTGATCGGTGGTCTGGATCGCCTTCGAGTTGAGTTCGTAGGCACGCTGGGTCTGGATCATCGCCACCAGTTCCTCGACCACGTTGACGTTCGATGTCTCGATAAAGCCCTGGCGCAGACCACCCAGACCGTTTTGGCCCGGAGCGCCCAGATTCGGGTTGCCTGATGCCGCGGTTTCGGTGAACAGGTTCTGCCCCTTGGGCTCCAGACCGGCCGGATTGACAAAATTGGCCAGCTGAATCTGCCCGACCGCCTGAGCAGTCGCCTGCCCGGGCAGCGTGACGCTCACGGTGCCGTCGCTGCCGACGCTGATGCTCTGCGCATTCGGCGGAATCGTGATGCCGGGGTTGACCGTGTAGCCGCTGTTGGTCACCAGTTGGCCCTGTGCATTGACCTGGAACGCCCCGTCACGGGTATAGCCGGCGGTGCCGTCGGGCATCTGCACTTCGAAGAAGCCCTGGCCGAGCACCGCCAGATCAAGCGGATTGCTGGTCTGTTGCAGGTTGCCCTGGCTGAACTGGCGAGCGGTGGCAACGGCGCGCGTGCCGAGTCCGACCTGCAGGCCGGTCGGCAAGGTGGCTTCGCCGCCGTTGTTGCTGCCGGCCTGGCGCAGGTTCTGGTACATCAGATCCTCGAATACCGCGTGCGAACGCTTGTAGCCGTTGGTGCTGACATTGGCCAAGTTGTGCGCGATCGTATCCAGCTGGAGCTGTTGCGCCTCCATACCGGTCTTCGCGATCGAAAGTGATCGGATCATCGCTGAACTCCTTTGTATCCTTGAATCGGGCGCCGTCCCTGCGAGGCCCGGTGCCCAGCCGAAACGAAGCGGCTCATCCCACCGACAGCAACTGGGCCGCCGCTTTCTCGTCGGCTTCGGCGGTATGCAAAAGCCTCATCTGGGACTCGAAATGGCGTGACGACGAGATCATCGAGACCATCGCGCTGACCGGGCTGACGTTCGAGCCTTCGAGCGCGCCACCCTGTACCTCTGCGGTCGCATCGGCCGCCAGCGCACCGCCACCCGGGCCGCGGAACAGACCGTCGTCGCCCCGCTGCAAGGGCGCGTTCGGCGTCACCAGCTTGAGTTTGCCGACCACCCGTGTCGGCTCGGTGTCCGACCCTGCGCTGACAGAGCCGTCACTGCCGATGCTGACCGCGCTGTTGGCCGGAACCTGGATCGGACCACCCTGACCGATCACCATTTGGCCGGCGTGATTGACCAGGGTGCCGTCCTGGCGCACCGTCAACGACCCGGCGCGCGTATAGGCTTCGGTACCGTCGAAGCCCTGCAGCGCGAGCCAGGAATTGCCCTTCATCGCGACATCCAGGCCTCGGCCGGTGGCCGTCATCGGCCCGGGAGTCGGGTCGTAGCCGGCCGACGTCTCCAGGGCGTAGACCCGTGTGCTGGCGCCACTGCCTTCGACCGGCACCGATCGGAAGGCATGCAACTCGGCGCGAAAGCCGGTGGTCGACACGTTGGCGAGGTTGTTCGCCAACACGGCTTGGCGATCCAGCATGGCACTGGCGCCAGCCATCGACAGATAGATCATCCGGTCCATGAAGCGGCTCCGTTTCGGCGCTTGTCAGTGCAGGGCATGCGTCGTGTTCAAACTGTCGACGCCGCCATCACTTCAGGTTGACGAGGGTCTGCAGAATCTGATCCTGCGTCTTGATGGTCTGCGCGTTGGCCTGGTAGACCCGCTGCGAGGTGATCATGTTGACCAGCTCCGCGGTCAGATCGACGTTGGACTCTTCGAGCGCGCCGGCCCGCAAGCCGCCCATGCTGCCGTCGCCGGGAATCCCGACCAGCGGATCGCCCGATGTGACGCTTCGGGTCCAGGTATTGCCGCCCTGCGGTGTCAAACCTTGCGGATTGCGGAAGTTGGCCATCTCGATCTGACCGCCGGGTTTCGACTGGCCATTCGAGTAACGCGCCAGCACGATGCCGTTCGGCTCGATCGAGATGCCGGACAGCTGGCCAGGCGCGTAACCGTCCTGCGTGATGTCGGTGACACCGAATTTCGCGCCGAATTGCGTCATGCCCGAAAAGCCGAGCGACACGCCGGTGATCGGCAGGGTTGCAGCGCCTGCGTCATTGGTCGACGCGGGAATGTCGATGGCCGGCAAGGTGGCGGGTGGCACGGCTGCGGGGGTGAAGCTGGGCGAACCACCGTTGGCAGCGAACGCGATTTGCAGCGACGGCGTCGGCGCAGCCATGGTGCCCGACAGCGGCTCGCCATTGGCCGTGATGAACACGTTCCAGGTGTCGGCATTGGTCACCGTCGGCGGTGTGGTCGTCGCATCGGTGACTGTTGCGGCCTTCTGGAAATAGTAGGTCAACGCCACGTCCTGACCCTTGGCATCGAACACAGTCACCGAGGTCGAATTGTTGTAGGTGTCCGGATTCGAGAACTCGATCGCCGGGAAGGTCGGATCCTGTTCGGTGGGCGCCACCCGCGAGTCGAGATTGAGCTCCAACGTGATGCGTTCGGTCGGCTTCGGCGCAATGCCCGCCGTCGGCAATTGAAGCGGCTTGGCACGGCCCGGCTGGATCACGCCTTGCCCGTCGGCCTCGTAGCCGATCAGCTTCAGGTTCTGGTTGTTGATGATGAAGCCGTCCTTGTCGATCTTGAACTGGCCGTTGCGGCTGTAGACGGTCGGGTTCTGGCCATCGGTGACCTGGAAGAAGCCGGATCCGCTGATCGCCAGGTCCAGCGAGTTCGAGGTGGTCGAGATGCTGCCTTGCGAAAACTGCTGAGAGACCGCGGCCAGGTTGACGCCGGTGCCGATGTTGGTCGCGCTCGTTCCGCTCAGCGACGCCGCGTAAACGTCGGCGAATTCACCCCGCGACGCCTTGGCACCGTAGGTATTGGCATTGGCGATGTTGTTGCCGATGATGTCCAGGTTCTTGCTGGTGGCGTTGAGTCCGGAGAGGCCTTGCTGGAAGCTCATGGGTGATCCTTGGAGAGTGAATGCGGCGGTCACCGCGTCGGTTGAATTCGATGGCGCGCTGCACGCGCAACGTCAGTTGAGTGCCTTGACCTGGCTGTAGGCCACGGTGGTGCCGTTGCCCAGTTCCAGCTGCATGCCGTTGCTGCCGCTGGTGCTGACAGCCATGACCTCGGCACGCATCAACGCGGTCGGCGTGCTATTGACGCCGCCGGTCGTTGAAGTCACGCGGAATGTCAGGCCGCTGCCGTCGTTGGCGGTGCTCGAGGGCCAGTCGAAACTGTGCAGCCCGGCACTTTGTGCACCGAGCTTGATCGTGTCGACGACCTGGCCGCTCGGTGCCAGCACCTCGACACTGACCGAATCGACCGCGCCGGTCAACTCGAAGCCACCCTGCCCGACCCCGTCCTTGAACGACATCTGATTGCCGGGAACGACCACATCGCGGCCGACCAGTGCCACCCCTTGCAGGGCCTGCATCTGCATGAACTGGCCCGACAGGCCCTGCACGGTGGTATTCAGCTTCTCGATGCCGTTGACGGTATTGATCTGCGCCAGCTGGCTGGTCACCTGCGCGTTGTCGAGCGGGTTCAACGGATCCTGGTTCTGCATCTGCGTGACCAGCAGCTTCAGGAAGCGATCGGCGCTGCCGGGGTCGTCCTTGGTCACGCTGCCGACAGCAGTGTCTCCGTTCACGAACGGGCTCGAGGTGTTGACTGCGGTTGTCATCGAAATGGGTCCTGGTCTGGTCCGGTCGGATGGTTGGTCATCGATTCATTTCTGCTCACTGGCCCATCTGCAGTGTTTTCATCAGCAAGGTCTTGGCGGTATTCATGACTTCGACGTTGTTCTGGTATGAGCGCGACGCCGAGATCATGTTGACCATTTCGGCCACCGGATCGACATTGCTGTAGGTGACATAGCCGTCTTCGTCGGCATTCGGGTGGGTCGGGTCGTGCATCCGCTTGCCGGGCGCCTGGTCTTCGCGGATCGTCGATACGCGAACCCCCGCAGCGGTGAGGTCGTCCGGGCGGGCGCCGACCAGATGGGTCTGGAATTCGATCTGCCGTGACTTGTAGGCCTTGCCGTCGGGTCCGGCGACGGTGTCGGCGTTGGCCAGGTTGGAGGCCACCACGTTGAGCCGCTGGCTTTGCGCACTGATCGCGCTGCCCGACACATTGAAGATCGAGGCAAGGCTCATGACTGTCCCTTGATCGCATCGAGCATGGTGCGCACGTTGCCGTTGATGAAGCGCAGCGTGGCTTCGAACTTGATCGCGTTGTCGGCGAAGCTGGCCCGTTCGCGGTCCATGTCGACGCTGTTACCGTCGAGATTGGTCTGCGAGGCGGTGGCATAAGTCAGTCGATCGGCATCGAGGCCGCCAGCCAGCGCCAGCGTGCTGGTGCCCAGAGCGATGTGCCCGGCGCGGGTCGCCTCCAGGCCAGCGCTGGCGCGGGCCGACTGCTTGCCGGGCGCAGACTGGCTGGTCGCGTCGCGCAATGCATTCCTGAAATCAAGGTCGCGCGCCAGGTAGCCCGGGGTATCGGCGTTGGCGATGTTGCTGGCGAGCAGGCGCTGACGCTCAGAGCGCAAGGCCAGTGCAGTGCCTTGAAATTCCAGCGTCGCGGTGAGTTGGTTCAGCATCGGGCTGCTCCAGGCAGGTTTGCATTCGGTTCGGTTGGCGGGTGCGCGTTGCTGTGAACAGCGTCGAGGGCCCATTGACCGGATGTGACGGATTCTGGACAGTCGGCAGCAAAACATTAGCGGGAAAAGCAGGTACAACCGCCTGCAATTCGCCGCCACGAGCACCCGCTGCGGCCCCTACAGTGGCGGCATGCCGAGCAAGCCGAACCACCTCTCCATCGCACTGATTGCTGTGCCCAACTGGTTGTCCGACATGACGCGTCGTGCGCTCACGATGGCGGCATGCGGCGCCTGCCTGGCAGGCGCGGCGGCTGCGACGGTGGTCCAGCCGCTGACGATCGGCGATCCCGGCACCGGGTCGGGTAGCCTTGCTGCCGACGCCGACAGCCCGCTGCCCGCAGACCTCGAGCATTCGTTGCGCGCCCAATTGCAGCAGCTCGCGTTGAACAGCAGCCAGCAATCGCTGCCCGGTGTCAGTCGGGTCGAGATCGAAGTCGGCCGGCTCGATGCGCGCCTGAAGCTGGCGCCGTGCCAGCGTGTCGAACCCTATCTGCCCACCGGTGTTCGTCTGTGGGGCAAGACCCGGATCGGACTGCGTTGCACGCAGGGCCCGTCGCCTTGGAATGTCTACCTGCCAATCACCGTCAAGGTATTCGGGCCCGCCTGGGTGGCGGCCGCCACCTTGGCGCCGGGCGCGACCATCGGGGCCGGCGACCTGATCCAGGCCGATATCGATTTTGCAGAAGAAAGCTCAGCGATCGTCAGCGATCCCGAACAAGCCATCGGCCGGGTACTGACCCGCCGGCTGACCGCCGGGCAGGGCCTGCGCTCCACCGACATCCGGCCGCGCCAGTGGTTTTCTGCCGGCGACGCGGTCAAGATCATTGCGCAGGGCCCGGGTTTTACCATCACCGGCAGCGGCGAAGCGCTGTCGCACGGCATCGAGGGCCGTTCGATCCGGGTGCGCACCGACAAGGGACGGGTCGTCAGCGGCCTGGCCACCGGCGATCGACTGGTCGAGATCCGGCCATGAAGACGACACCCGCCGCCGATTCGGCCGCCATGCAAAAAGACCTCAAGCCCGGCGCGGACCGGTCGATAAACCAGCCAATGGACCAGAATGGTCGCAGTGGGCCAATCCGACCGACACTGCTTTTCAGGAGAATGTGATGAAAATCGGCAACCCTTTCGACAAACCGGGCCTGACCCCGGTTGCCCCCAACCGCACAAAACAAGCCGAAGCCGGCGCTTCGGCCACAGCGTCGTCGACCGGCAGCACCGTCGCCTTGTCGAACGCCGCCACTGCACTGCTCAACGGCACCGCAGCGGTTGAAGCCAGCAACGCGGATTTCGACCAGGCCAAGGTCGACCGCATCTCGAATGCGATCAGCCAGGGACAATACAAGGTCAATCCGGAAGCGATTGCCGACAAGCTGCTGGCCAATGCGCAAGAGCTGCTGAGCCGGCCGCACTGATCGAACACCGCTCGACGTCATGCCGGCCGGGTCGAGACCTCGCCGGCTGACGAAGGCCGCCATCTCGACACGTGCATCGGTCCCGGCTGCACGGTCATTCCGAAAAAAACACCTCATGAATCGTCTCAGTGCAGAGAAGCCTATGGAACGTGTCCAGTCGACCCCGGCCAGCGGGTTGATCGAAATTCCCTGCGCAGTCGACGAGGAACTCGAACGCAGCCTGACCGCGGTCGAGACACGCCTGAAGAAGCTGGCCGAAGCCCTGCTGGAGCGCGACCTCTCGGCAATCGAAGTCGAATCGACCGAACTGCATCAGTCGCTGGCCCACGCAGTCGACCGATTCTCGCGCCAGGCCAGACGCGGCCCGATCCCGCAGTCGCTGCGCCGTCGGCTGGCCCACACCAGCGGCAACGTCGCCGCCCAACGCGAATCGTTCGCGCGCGCCACGGCCGCCCTGGATCGCGCCATCGACGTGTTGTTGCCCTGCGACCCGCCGACGGTCTACGGATCGAAGGGGATCCGACCGCGCAATTCTCTCGGTGGCGTGATCGAGGCCTGAGTCCGCCAGGCGGCCGATCCGAACTGCCCCGATCGGTCTGCCCCCTCCGGCTGCCCGGCGGTCCCGGGCAACCTCTTTGCTAGTCTTGCGGCATGCGCCGCCTGATTGCCCACCTCGACATGGACGCCTTCTACGCGTCGGTCGAATTGCTGCGCTACCCCGAACTGGTGGGCCTGCCGGTGGTGATCGGCGGCGGGCGGCGTCATGCGCCGGCGATTGCCGCCGACGGCAGCCGCGAGTTCGCTCGGCTGCGCGACTACGTCGGGCGCGGCGTCATCACGACATCGACCTACGCCGCCCGCGCTTTCGGCATCTTTTCGGCGATGGGCGTGATGAAAGCCGCCCGGCTGGCGCCCGACGCCATTCTGCTGCCGGTCGACTTCGAGCAATACCGCCACCACTCGCGGCTGTTCAAGGCGGCGGTGCGGCGGATCGCGCCGCTGGTCGAGGACCGCGGCATCGACGAGATCTACATCGACCTGAGCGAGCAGCCGGGTGCCCAGCTGGACGGCGGCGAGGCGGCCGCGCGAAGCCTGAAGGCGGCGGTGCATGAAGCGACCGGGCTTCGTTGCTCGATCGGCGTGGCACCCAACAAGCTGTTGGCCAAGATCTGCTCGGAACTCGACAAGCCCGACGGCCTGACCCTGCTGGCCGAAGACGAACTGGCCGCCCGGATCTGGCCGCTGCCAGCGAAAAAGATCAACGGCATCGGACCGAAGGCGACCGCGCGCCTGGCCGGTTTCGAGATTCACACCATCGGCGACCTGGCGGCCGCCGACCCGGCCTGGCTGGTCGATGAATTCGGCAAGAGTTACGGCGCCTGGCTGCACGCTGCCGCCAACGGTCGTGACGAGCGGCCGCTGGTCACGCACAGCGAGCCGGTATCGATCAGCCGCGAAACCACCTTCGAGCGCGACCTGCACGCGGTGCGCGACCGCAGCACGCTGTCGGCCATCCTCGATCAGCTGTGCAACCAGCTGGCCGACGACCTGCTACGCAAGTCGTACGCCGCGCGCAATGTCGCGATCAAGCTGCGCTTCGACGATTTCAGGATCGTCAGCCGCGCAATCACCTTGCCTGCGCCGATCGGCGACGCGTCGGCCATCCGCGCCGCCGCCGGCCAGTGTCTGAAGCGGGTCGATCTGAGCCGTCGACTGCGCCTGCTCGGCGTGCGTGCCGGCAGCCTGCTGCCATTGCACCAACTGGCCGCACACGCTGCAGCCAACCAACACGCCGCGGACCGACAGGCGCCGTTGTTCTGATTCAGCGCCGCCGCGAAGGGTGCCGGCCACGACGGCGCCGCCGAACGATGAACATGGCGCAGAAGGCAGGCTTGTTCGGCGCATTGCGATTAACCAGCGGGTTCACCATTGCAGACACGGATCGACGACTGTCACGTTTGACAGGCCGCCTGGTTCGCCCGGAGGCCCGATGAATCTTTTTCGCACCTGCTCGACGCGTTCGCCAGTTCGCCGCAATCGCATCGGACCCTGGCTAGGCTGCCCGGCAGTCGTCGCACTGCTGATGGCCAGCACGCTGGTTCGGGCCGAACCCGGACAGCGAATCACGGCCCTGGTCAGCTTCGCCGACGGTGTCGGAATTTCGGTCCCTCCCCTCGCCACCGGCGGTGGACTGTCGCCATGGAGAACAAGCGGCGCCTACCAGCCGACGCGTACGACCGGCACCGGCACCCTCGATCTGCAACTGGCGTCGGTCAAGGACAAGAACCGTTTCGGCGCGACGTTGGCCCAATTCGACACCGGTTCGACCGACGAGGGCCTGCGTTTCGGCATGGCCGGCAGTCTGGCCGGACAGCGCCTGCTGCTGCGCAGCCAGCTGCACGCCAGCCGGCTGCGCAACCCGCTCGGCTCTCAGGTGTTGCCGGGCCAAACCTATCGGATCTTCAGCGAGATCGGGCTCGCGTTTCGCCTGCGCCACGACCTCGCGATCGGCGCCGAATACCGCTTCGAGCCCGACAACAGCAAGCCGGCGGGGCCGTTCGGCAGCCGTGCCCGCGAAGGTGCCTGGAAGGATCTGTTCATCTCCTGGTCGCTGAACAGCTCGGTGTCACTGACAGCGGCATTCGTCGATCTCGGCTCGCTGGTCCGCACACCGGGCGAAGGTCGGCAGACCGGGCACTATCTGTCGGCCGAGTTCCGCTACTGACAGCGACTGCACCGGGATCGGGCCGACGAACGGGCGCGCCCCGCCCTCAAAGCCGCGCCGCCACGCTGCGACGCTGTTCGGCCAGCTGTCCGCGGTCCGGACTCCTGCCGGAGTCGGTGGATTAGCATGGTGACCCGCCCTCGGAGTCGCCCCATGCCTGTCATCACCAACGTTGCCGATCTGCAGCAACTCGCCGCGCGTCGGGTGCCGCGGATGTTCTACGACTACGCCGACAGCGGCTCGTGGACCGAGGGCACCTACCGCGCCAACGAGGCCGACTTCCACAAGCTGCTGCTGCGCCAACGGGTTGCGGTCAACATGGAAAACCGCAGCACCCGCACCACGATGGCCGGCACCGAGGTGGCGATGCCGGTGGCGATTGCACCGACCGGCCTGACCGGCATGCAGCACGCCGACGGCGAAATCCTGGCTGCCAAGGCCGCCGAAAAATTCGGCATCCCGTTCACGCTCTCAACCATGAGCATCTGTTCGATCGAGGACATCGCCGCCAACACCAAGGCACCGTTCTGGTTCCAGCTCTACTGGATGCGGGATCGCGATTTCATGGATCGGCTGATGGACCGCGCCAAGGCGGCCGGTTGCTCGGCGCTGATGCTGACACTGGATCTCCAGGTGCTCGGCCAGCGCCACAAGGATCTGAAGAACGGGCTCACCGCGCCACCCAAGCCGACCCTGGCCAATATCCTGAATCTGATGACCAAGCCGCGCTGGTGCCTGGGCATGGCCGGCACGCGCCGCCACGGCTTCGGCAACCTGATCGGTCATGCCAAAGGGGTCAGCGACATGAGTTCGCTCAGTACCTGGACCCGCGAGCAGTTCGATCCCAAGCTCGACTGGAGCGATGTCGAATGGATCAAGAAACGCTGGGGTGGCAAGCTGATCCTGAAAGGCGTGATGGATGTCGAGGACGCCCGGCTGGCTGCCGAGAGCGGCGCCGATGCCGTGGTGGTTTCGAACCACGGCGGACGCCAACTCGATGGCGCGCCATCATCGATTGCCGCCTTGCCGACGATTGCCGACGAAGTGGGTTCGAGAATCGAAGTCTGGATGGACGGTGGCATCCGCAGCGGCCAGGACGTTCTGAAATCCTGGGCGCTCGGCGCGCGCGGCACGCTGATCGGCCGTGCGTTTCTGTATGGCCTGGGCGCGATGGGCGAGCAAGGTGTGACGAGATGCCTCGAGATTCTGCACAAGGAGCTCGATGTGACGATGGCCTTTTGCGGCCACACCAATATTCGCCAGGTCGATCGGCGCATTCTGCTGCCGGGCAGCGTCGCCCGGCTGTTGCGTGACGGGCAAGCGGCGTGATGTCGCGCAAACCACATGTGATTTGACATGAAGGGCATTCCCCGCTTGCCGTTTGACGAACCAAAGGTTACAACGCTATCCGCAACATGCCGGCAGCAGCATCGGAATTGCTGCCTGGTCGCTGCCAATCACACGCCATAACAAGCGAATTTCATTCAAGATCGGGGAGAAGTTGATGCGCAGATTGAATAGTCTCGGGCAATTTGGCCTACCGGCCATCGTGCTCGCGATCGGCTCGCTGGCCACATCGGCCATGGCAGCCGCTCCAGCCTCGCCAAACGGGGTCTATATCGTCGAGATGTCGGCACCACCAGTGGTCGAAAATACGTCGACCAAGCCCGCCGATGGCCAGAAGATCGACCCCAACTCCTTGGCGGTCATCAACTACATGAACCAGCTCCGCGCGAGCCAGGACGCAGCGCTTGCCAGCGTCGGCGCGAGCGACAAGATTCACAGCTACGGCTATGTCTTCAACGGCGTGGCCGCGAAGATGACACCTCAACAGGCTGAAAAATTGTCGAAGATGCCGGGTGTCCTGTCGGTCAGACCCGACGAGATGAACCAGCTCGATACATCGACCACACCGGCATTCCTGGGTCTCAGCGGAGCCGGCGGCTTCTGGAACAGCACCGGTGCCAAGGGCGAGAACATCATCATCGGCGTGATCGATGGCGGCATCACCCCCGGCCATCCGAGCTTTGCCGGCGCCGGCTTCGGCGCACCGCCGCCGAAATGGAAGGGCGGCTGTACGCTCGCCCCGAGCTGGGGCGCTGCCGATTGCAACAACAAGCTGATCGGCGCCCGTTTCTACAACGCCGGATTCGGCGGCAACGCCGGCATACTCGGACTGTTCCCGTACGAATTCACCTCGACCCGCGACTACGACGGCCACGGCACTCACACCGCGTCGACATCCGGTGGCAATGAAAATATCCCGATTCCGCCGACCAGCAAATGGGCACCGTTCGGCTTCGCACCGATCAGTGGCATGGCGCCGCGTGCTCGCGTTGCCGCCTACAAGGTCTGCTGGGGCATTGGTGGAACACCGAATGCCGGTTGCGCCACGTCCGACAGCGTGGCCGCCATCGACCAGGCAGTCGCCGATGGCGTCGACGTGATCAACTATTCGATCAGCGGCACAACGACCGATTTCCAGAATCCGGTCGAAGCCGCATTCCGCCGCGCTGCAACCGCTGGCGTCTTCGTCGCTGCATCCGCAGGCAACAGTGGCCCCACAACACAAACAGTTGCCCATCCGAGCCCGTGGATCACCACGGTCGCGGCAGCTACCCACGATCGCGCACTGACCGGTACGCTGACGCTGGGTAACGGCACGGTCCATACCGGCGCCTCGGCGGCGGTGGCAGCGGTTCCGCCCGGTACACCGATGATCCTGTCGAGTGACGCGATCCGCCCGGGACGCACGCTCAACGATGCCAACCTGTGCTTCTCGTCCAGGGACACCGGTGGCAACGCGCTCGATCCAGCCAAGGTGGCCGGCAAGATCGTCGTCTGCGACCGCGGAACCACCGATCGGGTCAACAAGAGCTTCGCGGTGCAGGAAGCCGGCGGCGTCGGCATGGTGCTGATCAATCCGACCGCCAACAGCGTGAACCCCGACTTCCATTCGGTTCCGACCGTGCACCTGCCGAACACCGTGCGCACTGCGATTCGCACCTACGTCGGCTCACCGGTTCCCACCGGTACCGGCGCGATCAGCAAGGGTGGTGCATCCAGTGGCAATCCGGCACCGTTCATCGCCGGCTTCTCGTCGCGCGGACCGTCCAATGCAGCCAGCTTCAACATCCTGAAGCCTGACGTTGCTGCGCCGGGTCAGGACATCATGGCCGGTCTGGCGCCTCCTGGAAAC
>JANNNE010000106.1:0-1907 GCA_031398385.1 Ideonella sp. | reverse complement strand
CGCCTCGATCATTCAGGCCCGGTCGGGCGCAGCCATGCGCGGAGACGCCGACTTCAGGCTCACTTGCGATCCGGGTACAGATCGAAGGTGCGCTCGCCGATCGTCACCCGCTCGGCCTTGAACAGCTTCTTGTTCGAATCGGCCGCACGGTGCCCGGAAACCGTCAGCTTGACGCCCTTGACCAGCATGTTGTCGGTGAGCCCGGAACGCTCGTTGCGCCAGGGCTGACCGACCTCCACAAGCCACTTGCCACCGTCGGCCTCGACCGTCAACTCGCCATGCGGGTTGCCGAGCTTGGCGGCCACGATCACGCCGGTCAGTTCGGAGTTGCCGTCTTCGGCCCAGGCCCAGCCGTGGTGTGCCAGCGCCGGCATCGAGAACAACGCGACCAGCAAGCTGCCCAGCGCGACCCGCATCCACAGCAGCGTGCCAACATTCCGGATGGTCGTCATGGAATCACCTCGTGACAATGGTTTGGTCGATCCTAACGCGGGGCGGTGACACGTGTGAGGCGCAGGGGCTTGATCGCCGATCGACCGTGGCGGCGAAGCCCGGCCGCCGGAAGCACGGTATCGCGGTGACCGCCTGTTCGGCCGTTTGACAGCCGAGACCCCTGGAACCGTCGGACAGTCGGCCCGTCGGACCATTCAGTGTCGCCCTAAGATCGCCGCCCAACACCTTGCCGAATTCGATGCCGGTTCTCGACTACCACCATCTTCGCGACGCGATCAGGCGTTTCGCCCTGGATGTGCTGCAGGCCTACTGGAGCATGGTCAAAGTGATGGTGCCGGCGCTGCTGATCGTCAAATTGCTCGACATGGCCGGCGGCACCCGCTTGATCGGCGCGCTGCTGTCACCGCTGATGGCGCTGGTCGGCCTGCCCGAACAGACCGGCATCGTCTGGGCCTCGATCATGCTGACCAACATGTATACCGGGCTGGCGCTGTTCTTCACGCTGCTTCCGCAGATGCAGATGACGGTGGCCCAGGTCACCGTGCTGGGCACGCTGATGCTGATCTGCCATTCGCTGCCGGTCGAAGGTGCGATCGCCAAGTCCGCCGGCATTTCATGGCGGGTCACGCTGGCGCTTCGCATCGGTGGCTCGCTGCTGCTGGGTGCGTTGCTGAATCTGGCCTACCGCAGTGGCGGCTGGTTGCAGCAGCCCTTTGTTCCCGCCTGGCAACCCGATGCACCAACCGACGACCTCCCGCACTGGCTGCTTGATCAGGCCACGATGCTGGTGACCGTCTTTTCCGTGTTGGCGGGCCTGATGGCGATGCTGAAGGCGATGCGGGTGTTGGGCATCGAGCGGCTGGTGCACCTGGCCATGTTTCCGCTGCTGCGTCTGACCGGCATCAGTCGCCAGGCCGCCAACATCACGGTGATCGGCATCACGCTCGGAATCACCTTCGGGGCCGGCCTGCTGCTGCGCGAGGTGCGCTCGGGCAGCCTGAGCCGCCGCGATGTGTGGCTTGCGATCGGCTTTCTGGGTCTGGCGCACAGCCTGATCGAGGATACGCTGCTGATCCTGCTGATCGGCGCCGATCTGGCGGGCATCTTGTGGGCCAGGCTGCTGTTCGCGGTGGCCGTGATCGGCGTGCTGGCCCGGCTGCCGGCGATGCAGCGTCGCCTCGGCCCTTGATGCCCCGACGCCATCTGAACGGACAGCCCGCGCCGTCGAGCCGCCATCAGCGGTAGAACGCCTCGACCCGGCCCTTCAGCTGGATCGTCAGCGGCTGCCCTTTGCGGTCGCGGGCCTTGCCTGCGGCCACCTTGATCCAGCCTTCACTGACGCAATATTCCTCGACATCGCTGCGCTCCTTGTCATTGAAGCGGATGCCGATCGGATGTTCGAAGATCGCCGGATCGTGGAACGGGCTGCGCGGATCGGTCGACAGGCGGTCTGG
>JANNNE010000013.1:0-3113 GCA_031398385.1 Ideonella sp. | reverse complement strand
ACCTGCTCGGCAGCCGATATGAAGCTCACAAAGGCCACGCCGCGACAAATCAAGGCGCATCGGGGAAACCGAGCATTAGAACAAAAAGATGCAATCCAGTCAAAGACTTGGGAATGGAACCACAACGAGCCGTCGAGGTTTGGCGGCTTTGGAACTGTGGATAACCCGTGGCGCGGGGTCCATCGGACGTACAATGCGGTGTCTGCCCCACGGACTTTTCCACAACATGAGCGCTGACCTCTGGCAACGCGGCTGCGAGCGCCTCGCTGCCGAACTGCCCGAACTCCAGTTCAACACCTGGATCCGCCCATTGCCACCGGCCGAGATCATCGATTCGGTGAATGGCGCTGCCGATTCTCCCCCCAGTGCGGTCGCCACGCTGCGGGTGCCGAACCGGTTCAAGCTCGACTGGATCCGCAGCCAATATGCGCCCCGCATCGAGTCGGTATTGACCGAGCTGGCCGGCAAACCGGTGCGCCTGGAAATCCTGCTGTCGTTCAGCACCGATGGCGGTACGGCCGCGCGACCCGCTGCCAACCTCGCCCGCGCCACTGGTCGCGCTGGTGCCGGCGCCAGCGACCGCGTCGGTGAGGTTCCCGAGACAGTCGGCGCCGAGACTGCAGCCGCCCATGCGGCTGGCCGGCCACCTGCCCGCAATGGCAGCGGTCACGGCATCAATGGTTCGGCACCCGCCGGCAGCACCGCATTCGACAGCCAGCAGAACCGCTACCGCCTCAACACCGCGCTCACCTTCGATACGCTGGTACCCGGGCGTGCCAACCAGATGGCGCGCACCGCTGCGTTGCACGTGGCCGGCGCGCCGGGCCACATGTACAACCCCTTGTTCATCTATGGCGGTGTCGGCCTGGGCAAGACGCACCTGATCCATGCGGTGGGAAATTCGCTGCTGGCCGACCGGCCCGATGCCCGCGTGTTGTATCTGCACGCTGAGCAGTTCATCAGCGATGTGGTGAAGAACTACCAGCGCAAGACCTTCGACGAGCTGAAGGCCAAATACCACTCGCTCGACTTGCTGCTGATCGACGACGTGCAGTTCTTTGCCGGCAAGGAGCGCACCCAGGAAGAATTCTTCAATGCCTTCGAGGCGCTGCTGGCCAAGCGGGCCCACATCATCATGACCAGCGACACCTACCCGAAGGGACTGGCCGATATCGATGAACGCCTGACCAGCCGCTTCGACGCCGGCCTGACGGTGGCGATCGAGCCCCCCGAACTCGAGATGCGGGTGGCCATCCTGATGCGCAAGTCGGAGCTCGAAGGCACGCCGATGCCCGAAGACGTGGCCTTCTTCATCGCCAAGAACGTGCGTGCCAATGTGCGCGACCTGGAAGGTGCGCTGCGCAAGGTGCTGGCGTATTCGCGCTTCAGCAACAAGGAAATCAACATCGGCCTGGCGCGCGATGCCCTGAAAGACCTGCTGTCGATCCAGAACCGCCAGGTCGGGGTCGAGAATATCCAGAAGACGGTGGCCGATTTCTACAAGATCAAGGTCGCCGACATGTACAGCAAGAAGCGGCCGGCCAGCATTGCACGTCCGCGTCAGATCGCGATGTACATCGCCAAGGAAATGACCCAGAAAAGCCTGCCCGAGATCGGTGAACTGTTCGGCGGGCGCGATCACACCACGGTGCTGCACGCGGTGCGCAAGATCGCCGCCGAGCGCCAGAAGAACAGCGAGCTGAACCAGCAGCTGCACGTGCTCGAACAGACGCTGAAAGGCTGACCCTGAACCCGTCGAATTCGTCGCGCACGGGTGTACCGCGATTCCGCACCTTCGATCTGCATCGTGTCGGTGCCAGCCTGTCAATGCACAAGGCTGGGGACAACTTTCTGGCAACCGACGGCTTGTCCACAGCGTTCGTCACGGGCGCCAGGTTGTTGCTGGTGAGTCCCGCCGCAACCGGGCTTCGGCACACAGGGTTGATCGTGAGTTAACTGCTTGATGGAAAAGGAGAAAATAGGCTTCTCCACAGATTTCGGTCTCCTCTACCAAGACTACTAGATTAAGAGGTTCAAATGATTGTCTTGAAAGCAGTTCAGGAAAAAATTCTCGCTGCGCTGCAATCGGTCGCCGGCATCGTCGAACGCCGACACACCTTGCCGGTACTGGCCAATGTGCTGATCCGCAAGACCGACGGGCAGATCGAACTCACCACCTCGGATCTGGAAATCCAGGTTCGCACCCAGGCCGAACTGGGTGGTGATGCCGGCAGCTTCACGACCACGGTCGGAGCCCGCAAGTTGATCGACATCCTGCGCTCGATGCCGGCCGATCAGATGGTCACCTTGTCGGCCAACCAGAACAAGCTGACGCTGCAGGGCGGCAAGAGCCGCTTCACGCTGCAGACGCTGCCTGCAGACGACTTTCCGCTGGTGCAGGAGGCGGCCGAATTCGGCCCGGCCTTCAGCGTGCCGCAGAAGACGCTGAAGAACCTGATCAACCAGGTGCACTTCGCGATGGCGGTGCACGACATCCGCTACTACCTCAACGGCATCCTGTTCGTGGCCGAAGGCAGCAACCTGATCCTGGTGGCCACCGACGGCCATCGGCTGGCGCTGGCGCAGGCCAAGCTCGAGGTAGAGATTCCGAAGCAGGAGGTGATCCTGCCGCGCAAGACGGTGCTCGAGTTGCAACGCCTGCTGACCGACGAGGAAGGCCCGATCGACATGCGATTTGCCAACAACCAGGCGCAGTTCAAGTTCTCGGGGATGGAGTTCGTCACCAAGCTGGTCGAGGGCAAGTTCCCCGACTACAACCGAGTGATCCCGAAGAACCACAAGAACAACCTGATGGTCGGCCGGCAGCCGCTGTTGTCGAGCCTGCAGCGCGCCGCGATCCTGACCAACGAGAAGTTCAAGGGCGTGCGTGTCAACCTCGAGCCGGGCAGCCTGCGCATCGCATCGAGCAATGCCGAGCAGGAAGAAGCCAAGGAAGAGCTCGAGGTCGACTACGAAGGCGATGCGATCGAGATCGGTTTCAATGTCACCTACCTGATGGACGTGTTGTCGAACACCCAGGTCGAGATGATCAAGCTCGAACTGCAGGACAGCAATGCGAGCGCCTTGTTCACGGTGCCGGAAATGCCGGGGTT
>JANNNE010000002.1:0-21816 GCA_031398385.1 Ideonella sp. | reverse complement strand
TGCTGTTGAACAGCTGCGCCGACGAGGCAAAACAGGTCGCGTACTGATAGACGTAATACGGTGTGTTGAAGAAGTGCGGGATGCGTGCCCAGGTCCACTTGTAGAAATCGTCGACCGTCAGCGCGTCGCCGTAGTAGCTTTCCAGCAAGTTTGCGTAGATCGTATTCAGCACCTCGGTCGTGACCGGCTTGCCTTCTTCGGCCAGCTTGTGCGCCTGCAATTCGAAATCGGCAAACATCACCTGCGTATAGAAGGTTCCGACGATGGCGTCGACCGCGTGCTGCAGCAGCAGGAAGCGCTCCTTCGGATCGGTGGTCTTCTGCAGCAGGTGCTCGAGCAGGAAACGTTCGTTGGTGGTCGATGCCACCTCGGCCACGAAGATCGTGTAGTCGGAGGTGACGAAGGGCTGGCTTTCGTACGACAACACCGTGTGCATCGCGTGTCCGCCTTCGTGCGCGAAGGTGAAGACCGAGTCAAGCGTGTCGTTGTAGTTCAGCAGCTGGAACGGGCCGACCCCGTAGACGCCCGCGCTGTAGGCCCCGCTGCGCTTGCCTTCGTTTTCATAGACGTCGATGCGCCCGCGCGCCACAAACTTGCGGAATTTGGCGACATAGTCTTCACCCAGCGGCGCCACCGAAGCCAGCGCCAGCTCACGCGCCGTCTCGTAGGGCCAGGTCTTGTCGCTGCGGTAGATCGGCACGCTGCCGTCGTACAAGTGATAACTCGGCAGCTTCAGCAGACGCTGGCGCAATTTGGCGTACCGCTGCAGCGGCGCAGTGCCGGCGCGGGTCGCATCGACCAGGGTCTCGACCACCGCCCGCGGAATCGCGTTATCGAACAAGGCGGCGTCCAGCGTATTCGGAAAATTGCGCGCCTGGGCCATGAACCAGTCGCGCTGCAGGATCGCGTTGTAGAACGCGGCGTAGGTATTGGCGGTCGCACCATAGGTGCCAACGTGCGCGGCCGCGGCCTGGGCGCGGTCAGCCTGGTTGGGATTTTTCTCGAGCAGCGCGCCATACGCACCCGGCGTCAACGTGACCGTCTTGCCATCGGCCAGCGTGATGGTCGGGTACTTGATGTCGGAAGTCGACAGCTCCTGGTAGCCCTCGCGCGGCGTCTGGTTGAAGCGGCCAGCCAGCGACAGCAGCCGCTCACCCTTTTCGTCGAGCACGTGCGCCTGCTTGCGATACACATCCAGGATGGTGAAGGCGTAGGGCTTGAGCTCGGAAGTCTGGTCGATCCATCCGCGCATCGTGGCTTCGGGAATCGTCAGGATCTCCGGGGTGAACCACGAGGTGGCGGTATCGAACTTCGCAAACGCCGCCCCGACCCGCTGGAAGCGCCCGGCAATCGTCTGGTCGCGCGTATCGACGTCGCGTTGCAGTTGCGGGTAGCGATAGACCAGATATTGCAACTGGCCGATTTCATCGAAGGCACGGTAGGCCTTCAACATCGCCGCCGGCCCGCCTTTCAGCGTGCCTTTCATCGCGGCGAAATCGCTCATCTTGGTCTCCATCGTCTTCAGGCCCGCCTCCCAGGCGTCCCAGCTCGGATAGATGCTCGAAAAATCCCAGCGGTACTCGGCCGGGATCTCTGCACGGATGCGGGTGTCGGGTTTGGCGGCCATGGTCAGGGTCGGGGCGAGGGCGACGGATGCGGCCAGTCCGGTGCTGGCCAACAGGCGATTCAAGGTGGTGCGGGCAATGGTCACGGGCATGGGCGGGGCGCAAGACCCCGTGGCGACGATCAAGCCGCAAGCGTAGCCGAATGCGATTCACCAGCGGCCCCCGGGGTCACACCGGCTGACAATCCGGGCAGGTTCGGTCACCATCGGGGCTGCGCCACCAACGGCGACAGGAGCGGGCATGCGCAATCTGGTCGATCAGCTGAGCCAATACGCCGACTATCACCGCGACAGCCGCAACGTCGCCACGCATTTCATCGGCATTCCGATGATCGTGGTCGCGGTGGCGATTCTGCTGTCGCGGCCGATGGTAGTGCTCGACGACCTTGGCGGCGTGGCCCTGTCACCCGCTCTGGCGCTGGTGATCGCGACCTCGATCTACTACCTGGTGCTCGATCTTCGCTTCGGACTGGCGATGACCCTGCTGCTGGTCTTGTCGCTGTGGGTCGGCCAGTGGGCGGCCGCGCAATCCACCGCGTTGTGGCTCGGCTGGGGGATCGGCCTGTTCGTGGTCGGCTGGGTGATCCAGTTCGTCGGCCATATCTTCGAGGGACGCAAGCCGGCCTTCGTCGACGACCTGATGGGCTTGATCATCGGGCCGTTGTTCCTGGTGGCCGAAGCGGCATTTGCGATGGGGCTGCGCGCCGAAGTCAGCCGCGCGATCGCCGAGCGGCTGGATCGAATCCCGACCCAGCGGCAGGCGACGCCCCGGGCCGCCTGACAACGGCACGCTCAGCACGAACCTTCCCGCACGTCGGTCAGGCGCGTCGGTCAAACCGTCTGGTACGAACCTGCCCCGCTCGCCGACGCCAGCTCGTCGAACAGCTGCAGGTGCCATTCAAATGCCCGCTTCGCTTCGTCGACGATCGCCTCTTCCTGCGCAGGGTTCGATGGCAGCCGATCGATGCCGGTACGAAACGCAAGGGTCAGCGCACGGGCGGCGGCGGCGTCACCGAAGTCGTAGAAATTGAGCGCATCCTGCGCGCCGAGCCCGGCACTGCCGGCGACGATCCGGCGCAGGATCTGACCCCCGCTCAGATCGCCCAGAAAGCGCACATAGGCGTGCGACAGCAACCGCTCGGGCGCGTCGGCATCGAGTGCCTGCAGGCGCACAACCTGTGCCTGGGTGGCCGGCATCAAGGCCAGCCGGCCGCGCCAGGCGCTGCCGTGCAAGGCTTGCAGGTCGAGTTCGAGCGCCTGGGTGCGCCACAGCGCCGGCAGGAAAACCGGCGCGATCATCACATGCGAGGCATGCCGACCCAGTGCCAGCTCCAGCGCCGAATACAGCGCATGCAGGTTGCTCAACAGCAGCCCATAACCCTCGCGCTGCATGTCACCGCGCAGCAGCGCCGCCATGAACGCACTGCGCTCGGCCGCACGGTGCAGGGCACGGGTTTCAGTCTTCAATCGTTCGGCGAGGGCGGCGGTCAAGAATCACTCCATGACGGGGTTGTCCCATCATAGGGAGGAGTCGAGCGACCGCCGTGCCGGAGCGCGCGATACGGTGCAGCGGCGTCAGCTTTGCGGCACCGACGCAGCCGGCTCCGCCGGGGGAGCGGCCGCTGGAGTCGAGACCACTGCGCTGCCGATCTTCGCCAGCTCCGGATGCGACTTCAGCATCTTGGCGCCGTACAACGGCTTGAAGGCACCCTGGTGGCAGGTTGCACAGTTGGCCTTCGGCACGTCGCCGGTCGGCCCAAGCCGGTTCGGCGGGTAGACGCCGGTCAGCGGGCTCAGGAATTGCGCATTCATGTCCTGCACCAGCTTGATGCCGTAATACGCCGTGTTGCGCTGCGGTGTGCTCGACTCCCAATCGGCGAACGAACGCGAGTTGTGGCAGTAGGTGCAATTCACGCCGAGCGACTGCGACATGTGCATCATCAGGCCGTAGGTGAACTCGGTCTGCTTGGTCGAGGCGCGATTGCCCGCTGGCAGCGCGCTGGTACCCACCACCCGGATATCGCTCGTCTGGTTGAAATATGCGGAAAACGGATCGCCGGGCAACGATGCCAGCCCGACAACTGGCGACGGCGCATTCTGGCCGGCACGGTTGCCGAGCATGCCGGCAGCATGCCGCTCGGTGGGCGGTGCAAACCAGATGTTGGCCGGCACGTTCTGGCCGCGATGGCAGGTGTAGCAGGTGACGCCGGTGTCAGCGACGTGCGTCTTCCACTGCGTGTTGATGTGGCTGGTCATCTGCAACATGCGCCGCGCCACCACCTTGGTGTACAACGAGTCGGACGAAAAATCCTCGCCCGCCTTGTGACAGTAGGTACAACCCTGCTGTGGCGAGACCCACGCGGTCATCGAGGTCATCAGGCGAGTGAACTCGCCGACACCCAGATCGCCGAGCACCTGCACATTCTTGAATACGGTCGATGATGGCGGCCCGCCGGGCGGCACCATCGGCGAATCGACCGGCGGCGTGTTGACTGCCACCTGCGCTTCCAGCAGGCGCGGGTTGTACACCTGGGCCATCCCGGTGCCGCGGTAGCCGCGCTGCACCGAATCGATCGGCGGCCGCTCGCAGCCGGCCAGCAGCACCGCGACGACCAGGCCGCTACAGGCAGTGACGAAACGCATCATGGCTTGACTCCCTGCAAGGTGGCCGGATCGATGACCGGCGCGAAGACCGCCGGATAACTTGGTGCGACATGGTGCTTCACGGCCCACAGATACCAGTTGTCGACCACGGTGCCGGTCAGCAGGATGCCGATGCCCCCGACCAGCGGACACAGCACTGCGAACCACCAGCCCCAGCGGTGAATCGACTCCATGGTCGCGTTGAAACCCATCGTCCAACGCCAGAACAGCGCTGCGCGTTCGGATGCCGTGCCGCGGTCGACGATCTGCTCGATCTCGCGCTCGCCGCCGAAGCGGCTGACGGCCAGGATGGTCGCGCCGTGCATCGCAAAAAGAAGAGCCGCGCCATACAGGAAGGCGATCGACAACATGTGGAACGGGTTGTAGAACAGGTTGCCGTAGCGGATCGAGAACGCCGCGGTCCAGTCGAGGTGCGGAAAGATCCCGAATGGCACCGCCTCGCCCCACGAGCCCATCAGCAGCGGTCGGATGAAACCGAGCACCAGCATCAGCCAGATCGCTGCCGCAAAGGCCCAGGCCACATGGGTGCCCATGCCGAGTGCACGCGCCCGGCGGTACATGCGGACCCACCACAACAGCACCGAACTGGTCATGAAGAAGCCCGCCATCAGCCACCAGCCGCCCTGGTTCAACGGCGGAAACAGCGCCAGCCCCATGCCGGCTGGTGGTGGTTCGAGGGCCAGCCACGGCAGCTGGCGAACGAACTCGATCGGGCTCCAGTTCACCGACGCCAGCATGTTCAGGCCGATGATCTCGATGGTGATGAACATGCACAGCGCCGACGCCAGTCCGAACCAGCCGAGGTAGATCGGTCCGATCTGTGCGTCGCCGAGCTTGCCGAGCCAATGCACGTGCAGCGGCGGACCCTCACGCTCGCGATCGCCCTCCGCCAGCGGCACGCCGGCATAGGCCGGCGCCATTGCCTGTACACGGGTAAAGATATTCTGGTACTCAGCCATCACTGTCTCCTCTGGCTTCGATCGGGTCGCATGTTCAATCAGGTGTTCAGGCGTGCCGCTGTCGGCTCAGCCGTCTTGCCGCTTCAGGTGGATGCCGCGGAACCCGGTTTCGCTGGTCCGCTGGCGCCTCGCCCTGGAGGGCGAGCGCCGCAGGTGTTTTCGGGTGATTCATCGTCATCACCAGATCGGCAGGTTCAACCACCAGCTCCACCATTCGGGCCAGCCGCGGGTCCAGAACGGCCCGCTGATCACGATGCAGACGGCGCTCCAGAAACCGGCCGACAAGGCCAGGAACAGGCCCAGCCGGTGAATGCCCAGCGTGCCGATCGAATAGCCGATGGTGTCGCGGAAGAAGGTGTTCTCGTGCTCGGCGGTCTTGACGGTCTCGCCCTTCGCCGGGTTGGTGGCCGACAAGATCAGCGCGCCGTGCAGCGACAGCGCAAAGGCGGTCGCAAAGAAGAAGCTGACCGCCAGCATGTGGGCCGGGTTGTAGTGGAAGTGCAGGTACTGATAGCCGGTGTTCGATACCCAGTCGAGGTGGCTCATGATTCCGTACGGAAAGCCGTGCCCCCAGGCGCCGAGCAAGACCGGGCGGATCACCACCAGCGACAGGTAGGCCAGAATCGCAACCGAAAACGCAAACGGCACGTGGTAGCCGATGCCGAGCTTGCGACAGATCTCGACCTCTCGCAGAGCCCACGAAACGAATGCGCCGATCGCACACACCGTGATCAGCTGCCACAAGCCGCCCTCCATCAGCGGCGCCATCCCCAGCCCGTAGCTCAGGTCCGGCGGCGCGATCGAGATCTGCCACAGGTTCCAGGTCGGACCCTGCGACGCGCCCCAGACGATCAGCAGCGTGCCGACCGCCGAAAAAAACAGCGTCGTGACGCCGAAGAATCCGACATAGAACGGCCCGACCCAGAAGTCGAACAGGTCGCCTCCGGTCAGCGTGCCACCACGGACACGGTATTTGCGTTCGAAACTCAGCATCGCCATGATGGCCCCCAGGATCGGAGCGTGACCGCCAGCGGCGGCACGCGCTCCTTCGAGTACGTTGCAGCGGGCGGGAGCGGCGAATCACGCCGCGCCCGGTCCGGTTTCACTGGATCGCCCGTGCTTACTTGGGCGCCGGCGCTGCGGTGGCTGCCGCCGGCATCGGCGACATCTGTCCGGCGATGGCGGTCCGTTTCGGACCTTCCAGCCAGTTGAAGCGGTCGGTGCTCAGCAGGATGAAATGAATCACCAGAGCCAGCACGAACAGGAACGTGAACAACGCGATCAACGTCCTGCGCGGATCGAAAAGCATCCAAATGCGCCACATGTCATTTCCTCCTATGCTGAAAAGGCCGCGCTGATGGCCGCCAAGGCGACATCCTTCGCGTCATGGACAATCGCCGCGTACCCGCTGGCGCCGGGCAGCCACGGCCGCCATTGCCAAGCCAGGAAATGCGCGACGACCGCAATCAACGTGAAGATGATGAAGCTCGTCATGAAGATCCCGTGGAACTCCTTCGCTTCCTGTTCCGTCAACCCGGACAGGGAGCCCTGCCTACTGTCAACCATGGTCCTTACTCCTTCTGGGCCGTGAAGCCCGCTTGTGGCCATCCGGCCATCACCGCGACATGCCCCCGCGGCGGGGTTTGACGCAACAAGCTGTTGCGGCAATCGATATGGGAACGCTTGCTCAAGCGGGCTCCCCTTGTCTGAGCGCATCGCGCGCCTTGGCCACGCGCTCGGCACTCACGCGGTCTTCACCGTGTCGCCTGGCGTCGCGCTCGGCGCGGTCACGCAGCCGCTTGGCGGCCGAAATCTGGACCAGCACCGGCTCGTTGTCGACCAGCCGGTCGAGCAGTTCGCGGGCATCGTCGTCCCACGGCCGCGGCGCCTCGGCGGCCACGCGCGCCGGCGTCGGATCGACCCGGTCGAGCTCGGTGCCGAGCGGCAGGATGTGGAACAGCGCATCGAACAGCGCGTTGCAGAACTCCTGCACCAGGTAGGTGGCGCCGGCATAACCCATGAACGGCGTGCCGGTGTGGCGTCGGATGATCGGCAGCGGGAACGAGGCCGGGATGAAACTGGTCTTCATCATCCCGCCGCCGCCGCACTCGGCCAGGTACATGCGTTCGTTGTAGCTGCCATACATCACCAGCGGCGTCTTGTCCTTTGTGAGTCGGCGCACCTCGTCGTTGTCGGTCTTCGCGCCCGGCTTGCGGGCAATCGCAAACTGGCAGGGCAGGCCGAGTTCGTCCTCGAGAAAGTGGCGGATGCCACGGGTGTAGGTCTCGTTGGCCACCACGGCGAAGCTGGCGGTGCCGAAGAAATCCTGCGTCACCGAGCGCCACAAGTCCCAGATCGGCTTGATGGTGCTGTGTTTCTCGCGCTCGATGAAGGGCTCGGGGTCGAGTTCTAGCAGTTCGCCGAGCTTACGCAGGAAGGCGGTGGTGCTGTGCAGGCCGATCGGCGCCTGCAGATAGGGCCGCTCCAGGGCCTCGCACAACATGCGGCCGAACTCGCGGTACATGCAGATGTTGACATCCGCCTCGACCAGCCGCGACACATCGGCCACGTGCGAGCCGAGCGGAAACACCATGTTGACCTCGGCGCCGATGCCTTGCACCAGGCGGCGGATCTCGGCCAGATCGCTCGGTGAATTGAAGGTGCCGTAGCTCGGGCCGATGATGTTGACGCGCGGTTTCTCGTCCTCGGGGCGCTCGCTGAAGGGCTTGCGCGCCGGCACCTTCTTCATGCCGTATTCGGACCACAACCAGAACATCGCGCGGTTCGCGCATTGCCACTGGTCTTCGTCGATGGTGCGCGGCAGAAAACGCATCAGGTTGGTACCTTCGGGCGTCACGCCGCCGCCGATCATCTCGGCGATCGATCCGGTCACCACCACCGACGGCAGGTCCGGGTCGAGTGCGGCATGGGCACGGCGCATCGAGCCCTCGGTGCCTTCGCGGCCGAGCTGTTCTTCGGCCAAGCCGGTCACGACGATCGGCAACTCGTGCGGCGGCAGCGCGTCGGTGTAGTGCAGCACCGAGGTCACCGGCAGGTTCTCGCAACCCACCGGGCCGTCGATCACGACCTGCAGGCCCTTGATGGCCGTGAACACATAGACGGCACCCCAGTAGCCGCCCGCGCGATCGTGGTCGAGGACCAGCATCAGATCATCTCCTCGGCCTTGCGCTTCTTCGCCGCTTTCGCGGCGAGGCGGCGCTGGTCGGCTTTGAAGGCGGGTCGATCCTGGGGTACGCCGTGCGCCGCTTCCCAGACGCCGGTGGCATGTGCGGTACCGGCGCTGCCAAAGAAATCCTTCATCTGCTCGAAGCGCGCCTTGTTGCCGATCGCCGCATTGATCACGGTCGCCAGCGAGCCCGCACCAGCTGGGCCCATCAGCGGACGCGCCGAGATCAGGTTGGTGAAATACAACGACGGAATCGTCAGCTCTTTCGCAGCCTGCACCACCGGTGTGGTGCCGATCGCGAGATCCGGCTGCCATTCGTGCATCGCAGCCAGGTCTTGTTCCAGCGAGGCGCGGAACTGCACGTGCACGCCCTTTGATTCGAGCCATTGCCGATCGGCGTCACTCCAGACCGTGCGCGGGCAGGCGGTACCGACATAACGCAGGTCGGCGCCGCTCTCGACCAGCAGGCGGCCGACCAGCAGTTCCGATCCTTCGTAACCGCTGAGCGTGATGCGCCCGCGGATCGGCATCTTGGCGAGTGCGCCCTTGATGGCAGGCAACATGCGGTTCTTCGCCGCGTCGATCAGGCCTTGCGACACATTGGTCGCATCACCGATCGCCTGCAGCCAGGCCTCGGTGCCGTCGTGGCCGACCGGCGCCGATCCGACCACCGTGCGACCGGCCGCATCGAACTCGCGGATGCTGGCGGTGTAGAACGGGTGAATGGCGGCAACCGCGGCGCAATCAAGCGCGGCATACAGCTCGCGCCACTCGCGGGTCGGCACCACCGGGCCGGCAGCCAGCCCCATCGGCTTGAGCATCATGCCGATGATCACCGGATCGGCCGGGAACATCTCGCCCAGCAGCGTGATGGTCGGTTTGTCGGAGCGGCCTGTCCGGGGTGGCTGCACCGGTCCGGCCTGGATTTCCGAGCGCGCATATTTCAGCATCGCCCCGGCCAGTACATCCTTGGCCTCTGCGTGCGTCGGCACACCGAAGCCCGGCACGTCGATGCCGATGATGCGCACACCGTTGATCTCGCGCGGCAGGATCTGCAGCGGCACGCCGCTGGCGGTCGGCACGCACAGGTTGATGATCACGATGGCGTCGAACTTCTCCGGATCGGCCTGCTGATGCACCGCCTCGCGGATGTCTTCGAACAGCTTGCCCGTAACCAGCGACTCGCTGTTGAACGGCACGTAGCCGACGCTGCGCTTGGCACCGTAGAAATGCGAGGTGAAGGTCAGGCCGTAGACACAACAGGCCGAGCCCGACAGGATGGTCATGGTGCGCCGCATGCGCAAACCCACGCGCAACGAACCGAAGGCCGGGCACATGCTTTGCGGCTGGTCGTGCGGGCCCGCCTTGGGATCTTTCGGATAGTCCTTCGCGTACTGATCGAGCACATCCGACTTGCCGGCCGTCTTGGCAGCCGCGAGCATCGCTTCGCCACCGGAATGGCACCCCATGCCATCGCCTTCGATGGCCGTGGCCACCTTCAGCGGGACAATCGGAATGGTTGTGCTGTTCACCGGTTCAGACCTCGTCGTAGACCACTTCGAGCGTTTCTTTCTTCAGCTCGGTCTTGCCGCACATGTCGAACTCGGTCGCCGGCACAAGCACCACATCGCGGCCGACGGCCGAGGCCGAGAACAGGCCGAGCAGTGCGTCTTGCGACATCGGTTTCGGACGGATCGGCACCGAGGTACCGACGTTCTCGGCCAGCTCGGCAAACATCGGACCCCACGGTGAATCGGGGCGACCGATGATTTCGTAGCTCGCGCTCTTGCGCCGGATGTCTTCGTTGGCAGGGATGGTCGACAGCACCGGGATGCCGACTTCCGTGGCAAAGGCCGCCGCCTCGCCGGTGCCGTCGTCGCGGTTGATCACCATGCCGGCCACGCCGACGTTGCCGCCGAGCTTGCGGAAATATTCGACCGCCGAGCACACGTTGTTGGCCACGTACAGCGACTGCAGGTCGTTGCTGGCGACCACGATCACCTTCTGGCACATGTCGCGCGCAATCGGCAGGCCGAAGCCGCCGCACACCACGTCGCCCAGAAAGTCGAGCAGCACGTAGTCGAAGCCCCACTCGTGGAAGCCGAGTTTTTCGAGCAGTTCGAAGCCGTGGATGATGCCGCGGCCACCACAACCGCGACCGACCTCGGGCCCGCCGAGTTCCATCGCATACACACCGTCGCGCTTGAAGCAGACATCGCCGATTGCCACCGCCTCACCGGCCAGCTTTTTCGCCGACGAGGTCTGGATGATGGTCGGGCAGGCCCGCCCGCCGAACAGCAGGCTGGTGGTGTCGCTCTTCGGGTCGCAGCCGATCAGCAGCACCTTCTTGCCCTGCTGCGCCATCATGTAGCTGAGGTTGGCCAGCGTGAAGCTCTTGCCGATGCCGCCCTTGCCGTAGATCGCGATGATCTGCGTTTCCTTGGTGACCTTGGACTCGACCACCGGCGGTGGTTCGATTGCGGCCTCGCGGCGCAGGTCCTTCATCATGATCGTGACCGGTGAAGTCCGGTCCGGGACGGCAGCGGCCGGCGCGGCGGTGCTCATGAGCAGTTTCTCCAGTCGAGGGTCATCTTCAGGCAGGCGGGGTCGCCAAAGGCCGTGCGGTAGGCGGTATCGGCCGACAGCGCGTCGGTTCGGTGGGTGATCAGGCCGTCGAGCGACAGCGCGCCCGACTCGGCCAGGTCGCGAACGGCGACCAGATCGGCGGGCTGCCACTGCGCGGCAACCCGGATCCGCGCCTCGCGCATGAAGGCGGGCGCAAAAACGAACGAAAGCGGCGTGTCGTAGAAGCCGGCAAGCACGACCTCGCCGCTCGGGGCGAGCCGCGCGATCAACGTGTCCAGCAAGGCAGAGTCGCCGCTCACGTCGCAAATACAGCGGTAGTCGCGGCGGGCATCCTCGGCCGGATCGACCACCCGATAGCCCAGCGCGCCTTCGCGGCGGTCCGGCTGGGTTTCCCAGACGACCGGTGATCCGCCGGCCACGACGGCCAGGCGCGCCACCAGGCGCCCCAGCACCCCATGGCCGATGATCAGATCAGGCTGCGCCGCCGGCACGCCGGCCGCCACATGATGGGCGGTGGCGGCCAGCGCCAGCAGCACCGCGCGCTCGCCGAGCGAATCGCTGACGCGCACGGTCCGGGCGGCCGGCAGCACCACCCGCGACGCCGCGCCACCGAACAGGCCGCGCACATCGCCGAAGCAGCGTGCACCCGGCACGAACACCCGCTGGCCAAGCGCCAATCCGGTTCCGGAACCGGCCTGCGTCACTCGGCCGACCGATTCATAACCCGGCACCAGCGGATAGCCCATGCCGGGAAAGTGCGGCATGCGGCCGGCCCACAACAGGCGCTCGGTTCCGGTGCTGATGCCGCTCCACTCGATGTCGACCACCACGTCGTCAGCGGTCGCTTCGCACAGATCGAGCCGCTGCACACTGAGGCGCTCCGGCTGCTGAAACACGACCGCCCACGCATTCATGAAGCGGTCCTCTGGGGCAACAGCAGTCGGGTGGTGTCAGGGCAGGCAATCATCGCAAGTGTCATCCTAGGCTTACTGTATAAAGTGTCAATGTAAATTTACAACGGATTGCACAGGGTTTGCACTAGCCGTCGCACCGCGCGACCAGCAACTGCGTCTGCAGCGGCACCCGGGTGGCAATCTGGCGCGCAGCGGTGAAGCCGGCCGCCACCAGCATCGAGACCAGCTCGTCGACCCGGCGCGGACGGCCACGCCCCATCGCAAACAAGTAGAAACCGAAATAGGCGTCACCCATCGCCTCGGCACCGGGGGTGGCCGCCATTGGCTCGGCAAGCAGCAGGCGTCCGTCGGACGGCAATGCGGACCGCACGGCGCGCAGCAACTGCATCGCGGCCGCGTCGTCGTGGTCGTGCAAGACGCGAATCAGCGACGCGACATCAGCACCCCGCGGCAAGGGATCGCGCAAGAAGTCGCCACCATGCACCTGCACCGGCGCCGCGCTGTCCGACGCGGCATCGGCGAAGCGGGCGCGCGCGCACTGCGCCACTGCCGGCAGATCGAACAGCATCAGCTGCAGCGAAGGCCAACGGCGCTGCGCGCTCAACAGAAAACTGCCGACACCGCCACCGATGTCGAGCAGGCAGCGGTGGTTCCGCAATGAATAGGCGTCCAGCACCTCGTCGGCCACCAGCGGCTGGGACGCCGCCATCAGGCTGGAATAGGTCGCGACGCGCGGATCCGCAGCCGCCTGGGTGCTCGCCGCCGCGTCGTAGGCCCAGTAGCGGCCGAGCGCCCCCTGTGCGCGCTCGGCGCCCGAGGCGCGCAGCAACGCCACCGGGTCGGCAAGGTCGGCATACAAGGCGGCGTGGTGCCGCACCATTTCCGCAACGGCCTGGTTGCCCACCATCGGCGCGCCCAGCTCGCCGAGTCCGAAGCGCTGGCCACTGCGCGGCTGCAGCAGCCGCAGCGCCACCGCCGCATCGAGCAGGCGGCGGGTCGACTCGATCGGCAAGCCGAGTCGTCCGGCCAGCTGTCCACAGGTCTGCGGCCGTTCGGCCAGCAAATCGAACAAGCGCAGTTGCACACAGGCCGAGAGGATCTGCGAATAGACGAAGCCGGCCACCAGATCGAACAGGTCGCCCGCATGCCGCCGGGCCACCGGCCGGGTCAGCACAAAAGCCGCGGCGCGACGCTGGAACAGCCGGCTGGCCAGCAGGCGATCGCGCCAGGCCAGGGTCTTGTCGACCCAGGCCGACCAGCGAGTCAAGGTCTTGTCGGCCTGCATGCCGGTCACATCGATGTCCGAACGACCGCAGCCGGCGCTCCGATGCGTCAGGCCGGAATGCGAACCAGATCGTCCGACAACGCGCGCGGCACCAGCCGTTCGGCCTCCAGCCGCACCAGCGACCGCAAGCCCTCTGCACCGGCGCAGTCCGGGACGGCAGCCACCGCACAGTCGACCAGCCGGTTGAAGTGGGCGATCGCACCTTCCAGGCCGAGCTCGCTCGCCGAATTCGGTCGCAGCAAGGCCACGTCGCGGCCCACCGGCTTGCCCATCACCAGCGGGTCGCCGACCACATCGCGGATATCGTCAGCGGCCTGGTAAGCCTCGCCCAACCACTCGCCCAGCGCGCGCCATGGCGCGGCTTCGGCGCCGGCGGCCTGTGCGCCGGCCATGGTCGCGGCAGCGAACAGTGCGCCGGTCTTGGCACGCTGGTAATCGCTCAGCGACACCCGGGGCTCGCTTTCCCAGGCCTGTCCGGCGACGATGCCGGCGGGCATGCCCACACCGGTGGCGATGGTGGCGATCAACGGCGCCAGCCGCTGCGGCGAGCGGCCCGCGTTGGCCGACAGGGTCTGGAAGGCCAGCACGATCAAGGCATCGCCGGCCAGCACGGCCAGACTTTCGCCGTAGGCGAAGTGCACCGAGGCGCGCCCGCGCCGAAGCGGCGAATCGTCGAAGCAGGGCAGATCGTCGTGTACCAGCGAGGCGCAATGCAGCAGCTCGATGGCGGTTGCCGCGGCCTCGGACAGCTGCTCGTCATCATCACCGCAGGCCCGCGCCACCGCGATGCACAGCTGTGGCCGGATCCGCGCGCCACCGGGGAAGACCGCGTGCCGTATCGCACCGGCCAGCTTCGGCGGACAGTCGGGCGATTCCGCCGACGAAATGGCCGTGGCCAGGGCTTGTTCAATCCGCGTGATGGGTTTCATGGAGATCCGCCGTTGCCGGCGTGGTAGCTGAGGGAGTAGGGTCCGAGTCTTGATGTCATCGACGACTGTAACGTAGCATAGACACATGATAGTGACACGTCAACCTGACACTCATCGGTTTGTGACATGAGCACCCGCAACCGCGTGATCGTCGTCGGTGCCGGCATCGGAGGGCTGGTCAGTGCGCTCGAACTGGCCGCTCGCGGCCTGGAGGTGCTGGTGGTCGAACAGGCCCCACAGCCGGGTGGCAAGTTGCGCGAACTGGTGGTCGGCGGCGCAGCGATGGACGCCGGGCCGACCGTCTTCACCATGCGCTGGGTTTTCGACGAACTGTTCGACGCCGTCGGCGAATCGCTGGACGATCACCTGCACCTGCAGCCGCTCGAGGTGCTGGCGCGCCACGCCTGGAGTGCCGGGCGGACACTCGATCTGTATGCCGATCGCGAGCGCTCGGCCGACGCCATCGGCAGCTTTGCCGGGCGCACGGCACAACGCGGCTACCTGGCCTTCTGCAATCGGGCACAGGCCATCTACGACACGCTGGAGTCGTCGTTCCTGCGCGGCTCGAGGCCGACGCCGCTGTCGCTGGCTGCGCGCGTCGGCTGGCGCCAGCTGCCCGATCTGATTCGCATCTCGCCGTTCGACACCTTGTGGAGCGAGCTCGGCCGCCACTTCGAGGATTCCCGGCTGCGTCAGTTGTTCGGACGCTACGCCACCTATTGCGGTGCGTCGCCGTGGCTGGCGCCGGCCACCCTGATGCTGGTGGCTCATGTCGAGCAGGCCGGCGTGTGGGCGGTCGACGGTGGCATGCATCGGGTTGCGCTGGCACTGGCCACGCTGGCCACTGCGCGCGGCGCGCGTTTGCGGTTCAACGCGCCGGTCGATGCGATCCTGACCCGCGACGGCCGCGCCAGCGGCGTGCGCCTAGCCGACGGCGAAGAAATCGCTGCCGACGCAGTAATCTTCAACGGCGATGCGGCGGCGCTGGCAGACGGCTGCCTCGGGGCATCGGTGCAGAAGGCGACTGGCTACGTCGCCCCGACACAGCGCTCGCTGTCGGCACTGACCTGGAACCTGCTGGCGCCGACCCGCGGCTTCCCGCTCGCCCGCCACACCGTATTCTTCTCCGACGACTATGGCGCCGAATTCGACGACCTGATGCGCCGCCAGCGGCTGCCGTCCGAACCGACGGTCTATGTCTGCGCGCAAGACCGTGGCGGCACGCCGGACGCCACGCCACCGGACGGCGCCGAGCGCCTGCTGCTGATCGTCAATGCGCCGCCAACCGGCGACACCCGCCCACCCACCCCCGAGGAGTTGTCGCGATGCGAAGCCCAGACCTTCCAGCTGATGGCGCGCTGCGGCTTGCAGATCGAGCACCGCAGCGATGCCACGCAGCGGACCAGCCCACAGGATTTCGCCCGGCTGTTCCCGGCCACGGGCGGGGCGCTGTATGGCCGGGCATCCCACGGCTGGGCGTCGTCGTTCAGCCGTCCGGGCTCGCGCAGCCGGCTGCCAGGGCTATATCTGGCGGGCGGCTCGGTCCATCCGGGGCCGGGGGTCCCGATGGCGGCACTGTCGGGCCGCCAGGCGGCGGCGAGCGTGATCGCCGATCGCCACATGCCGGTCCTGCCAGAACGCCCGGCCCCGGCTTCGACATCCCGGTCGAGCCCGGCGGCTACGCCTGGTGGTACCTCGACGCCTTGAGCGAGGACGGCGCACATAGCTTGACCATCATCGCCTTCATCGGCAGCGTGTTTTCGCCCTACTACGCGATGGCGCGTCGCCGAACACCGTCGGGTGCCGCTGATCCGCAGAACCACTGCGCCATCAACATCGCGCTGTACGGCCGCAACGGCAACAAGTGGGCGATGACCGAACGCGGACGCCGACAGCTTCAGCGCGACGCCTCGACCTTGCGCATCGGACCCAGTCAGCTGCACTGGTCGGGCGACCGGCTGCAGATCGATCTCGATGAGTGGAGCGTGCCGCTGCCATCGCGCATCCGCGGCCGCGTCACCCTGCACGCGCCGCTGCGTTACCAGCACCAGGTGGAGCTGGCGCCGCTGCACCGCTGGCGGCCGATCGCCCCGGCAGCAAGGGTCGATGTCGACATCGAGGGACAGCGTTGGTCGGGATCAGGCTACCTGGATTCCAACCAGGGCGACGCGCCACTGGAGCAGGCTTTCTCGCGCTGGGACTGGTCACGCGCGCATCTGTCAGGTGGACGCAGCGCGGTGTTCTACGACGTTGAACCGCTGCACGCCGTGCGGCGGCAGTTCGGGCTGTGCTTCGAGCCCGATGGCGTGGTCCGCGAGGTCACCGGCCCGCCACGCGTGTCACTGCCAGGCACGGGTTGGCGCATCCAGCGCGGTGCCCGCGCCGACACGGGCGCCGAGATCCGCCGCCTGCAGACCCTGACCGACGCGCCGTTCTATGCGCGCTCGCTGCTGGAAACGCAATGGATGGGCGAGCCGGTCGCTGCGTTCCATGAAAGCCTGTCGCTGACCCGCTTCGACAGCCCCTGGGTGCAGGCCATGCTGGCGTTCCGCATGCCGCGTCGGGGCGGCTGAGCCCGCCAGCCGGAGTGCCCAGACGCTGCTTCTGCGGCTTCCGGCCAGCCCCAATGCCCTGCTTCAACTGCTGGCGAATGGTCAATTGGTCCGGGCCTTTTGGCCGTTGGAAATGGGCACGGGAGCTTGCTCAAAACACGGCATGTTCCCGCCGCTCGAGGGTGACTGTTCCGCCGAGCAAGCTCGCATAAAAATCGAACAAGGTTTCACTGCCGGTCGACGGCGTAGCCGCTGCGTCATAGCGCCCGCTGGCGGGATCGAGAACCAGCATCGATTCGGTGGCGTAGTAGCGGCCGATGCGTGCCAGCTCGGCTTTGGCGGCCAAGGGCGGCAGCACCCGCGAGGCCACACTCAGCGCCTTGACGATGGTGTCGAGCAACGCGACCGGCACCTGCTTGAACCGCGGCGGCCGTCCCAGCAGCGCGAACAGACGCTCGCCCTGCTGGCGCGGCGTGATGGCCTCGCCCGGCCCGCCGATCGGCAGTACCCTGTTTTGCAGACTGGCGTCGTCCAGGCAATCCGCAAGGTAGTGGGCCAGGTCATCGTCGCTGATCGGCTTGCATGCGGTCAGCCGGCCGTCGCCGAACATCAGGAAAGGCTTGCCCCGCCGGACGCGCTCGACCTGCCCCGACAGCGACTTGAAAAACGCGGTCGGCCGTACGATCGAATAGGTCAGGTCTGAATCCATCAACACCTGTTCGAAGACCAGCTTGGCGTGTTGAAAGGCCAGCCTGGGCTTTTGCACACACAGCGCCGAGAGCAACACGAACTGCGACACCCCCGCTGCCTGCGCAGCCTCCAGAACATGCACATGTGCCTGGTGATCGATGGCCCATGCATCGGCTGCCACGCCGGTGCGCGAAGCCAGGCACGACACCAGCGCGTCGAAACGCTCGCCCCGAAAACCATCGCGCTGCAGCGAGGCCGGATCGAGCACATCGCCGACACGCAGCTGCGCGCCAGCCAGTGAACTTGCTGCGCTCTCTGAGCGCGGGCGCACGAAGCAGACCACCTCGTGGCCGCGGCCAACCAGTGCGCGCACCGTCGCCCGGCCAATGGTTCCCGTGGCGCCGAGCACCAATACGCGCCGCGGTGCCGGCGAGGCCACGCGGTGGGGCCGGGTCATGTCCGCCAACGGCCGATCACCGACACCGGATCTGCCGCTCACTTGCGCGGCGGCTTGCGATCGCGCCGCAGCTGCCACAGCTCCCACACCGCAAGCCCGATCACGACCCCGAGCACCAGGACGATCTCCAGCGTGACGAGCAGTCCGGAACTCATGCGGCGAGGTCGTGGCGTGCCGGGCCGCCGGCCCGGCGCTGTCGGTCACGCTGCTCCAGGCGCGCGAACAGATCGACGGTCCAGGCCAGCCGCTCGCCAAGGCCACGGCGCGTCGACCGCTGCACTTGTGGCGGTGCGACCGCCAGCGCCGCCTGCACGAGAAAACGATTGGCGGCCAGCGGTGGCAGCGGCGTGCCACGCCCTGCCGGCGCCAGACACGCCAGTGAACGCATCAGTAACGCGGCCTTGTGCCGACCCGACACACGGGCTCGCGAGCTGACCGAATCGAGCCCTCGCCGCGCCACCTCATGGCCGATCGCCGCGTACAGGTAGCGCGCCGCGTTGATGCCCGGACGGCACGCCACCGGAAGGCAGGCGACTCCCGCATCGACCCGTGCATACAGCCGATCGGCCTCGTCGAGCAGCCGCCGCACCACCGTGCCGAGTGCCGGGTTGAAGCTGGGTTGCGCAAGCCAGTTATCCGGATCCAGGCCGGCTTCGCTCAGCCAACTGCGCGGCAGATAGAGCCGCCCCATGCGCGCGTCTTCGCCGACATCCCGCGCGATATTCGAGAGCTGCATCGCCACGCCCAGGTCGCAGGCGCGCGCCAGCCCTTCGGCCGAACGCACACCCATCAGCAGCGCCATCATCGCGCCGACCGCGCCGGCCACCCGCGCCGCGTAATGGTGAAGCTGCTCCAGCGTCTCGTAGCGGCGGCCCTGCAGATCCCATTCGAAGCCCTCCAGCAGCGCATCGAACAAGGCAGACGGGATGTGATGCTGCGCCACCACCTGAGCCAGCGCGCGGTCGGCCGGATCATCCTGAGGCCGACCAGCATAGGCTAGCCGCAGCCGCTCGCGCAGGCGTGCCACCGCATCGCGCTGCCCGCAGGCGTCGACCGCGTCGTCAGCCAGACGGCAGAACGCATACAGCGCCGCAGCCGGCTCGTGAACCGCGCGCGGCAACAGCAGCGACGCCGCCAGAAAGGTTTTCGAGCCGTTGCGCAGGGCGTGCCTGCACGCAGCCAGATCGGCCTGCGCGCTCGACGTCTGTGCTTCAGGCGGGCGCCACCCGAACAGCGTGGGCCGAACCTGACCGTGATCGAACGAGCGAGTCTGCATGGGGAACCACCGAATCCAGGACACGGGCTGAAGACAACACACCGGGCAGGCCGGCGCCGGGATGGGTGCCGGCGCCCACCAAGTACAGGCGATCGAGCTCTTCGCTGCGGTTGTGCGGGCGAAACCAGGCGCTCTGGGTCAACACCGGCTCGAGCGAAAACGCGGCGCCGCGGAATGATGAGAGACGATCCTGAAAGTCTTGCGGCGTGAGCAGGCGAGAGGTGACGACTTCGTCGACCAGCCCGGGCAGCAAGGTGTCCTGCAGCCGCTTCTGGATCGCCAGCCGATACGGCTCGGCATGGGTCGCCCAATCGGTTCCGCTTTGCAGATGCGGTACTGGCGACAACACGTAGAACGCATCACAGCCTGCCGGCGCGAGCGAAGGATCGGTCGCGGTGGGACGATGCAGGTAGAGGCTGAAATCCTCCGCCAGTACCTTCCGGTCGAAGATATCGGTCAGCAGCTCACGGTAACGCGGGCCAAGCAGGATGGTGTGGTGCGCGACGTCCAGGTACTGACGCCCGGTTCCGAAGTACCAGACAAACAGGCTCATCGAATAACGCGCTTTCTCGATGCGGCGATCGGTCCAGCGACGGCGATGTTCGGGAGCCACCAGGTGCCGGTAGGTCCAGGCCGAATCGGCGTTGGACACCACCACGTCGGCGGCCAGCCAGTCACCGTTCTCCAGCTTGACGCCATTGGCCGCGCAATCGGCCACCGTGATCTGCGCAACGCCTGCATTGCAGCGCACCACCCCGCCCTGGCCCTCGATCAGCCCGACCAGCCCGCGCACCAGACTGCCGGTGCCGCCGATCGGAAAGTGCACGCCCCAGCGGCGCTCCAGAAACGCGATCAGGCAATACACCGAGGTGGTGGAAAACGGGTTGCCGCCGACCAGCAGCGACTGGAACGTCAGCACCACGCGCAGCCGCGCGTCCTTCACATGCTTGCAGGCCAATGAGTAGACGGTGCGGTAGCCCTCGAGCTTCAGCAGATCGGGCAGCACGCGCACCATGTCGGCAAACGAATCGAAGGGCTTGTCGCCGAGCTGCTCGAAGCCGACCTTGAAGATCGCCTCGCTGGCTTTCAGACAACGCTCATAACCCGCGACGTCGCCGGGCGCCAGCCGCGCCACCTCGGCCCGCATCGCCTCGGCGTCCCCGCTGTAGTCGAAACACTCGCCGTCATCGAAACGGATCCGGTAATACGGCGCCACCGGCCGCAGGTCGACATCGTCGGCCATGCGCTTGCCGCACAAGGTCCATAACTCCTCGAACAGAAACGGCGCTGTCACCACCGTCGGCCCGGCGTCGAAGGTGAACCCGTCTTGCCGATGCACATAAGCCCGGCCACCGGGGGCGTCGAGTTTTTCGAGCACCGTGACGCGGTAGCCCCGCGCGCCCAGCCGCACGGCAGCCGCCAAACCGCCGAAGCCGCTGCCGATGACGATGGCGTGGGCCGAGGCGGGCGGGCGGGCGGCGGTCCCTACCGGGACATGAGCGACAGGTGTCAGCATTGCCCGATACTACGTGTGTCCAATAAATCTGACAACCGGCGCTTGTACCGCTTCTAGTCGGTGATATGCGGCCCTGCAACACGCCCGCGCCAACGACGGCAAGGTCAACCAGCGCTTCGGGGTCGCTGGCGTGCAACCGGGCCGGCGGCGTCCAGTCAAAGATCGCAGCGCGGCGGATCAGCTACGCTCCACCCGATGCACGCCGCCGCCGCCAACCCCTCGATCGCTCGTGCCGCAGGTTGGATGGCCGGATGGCTGACGCTGATGCTCGTGATTGCTGTTGCGGGGCGCGAGGCTGCGCGCGAGTTGTCGGTGTTCCAGGTCATGCTGCTGCGCTCCACCCTGGGCATGGCCATGCTGTGGCCGCTGGTGCGCGCCGCGGGCGGCCTGAACGCGGTCAGGACCAGACAGCTGCCCCAGCATGTGTTGCGCAACGCGGTCCACTATGCCGCACAGTACGGCTGGTTCGTCGCCCTGACCCTGATTCCGCTCGCGCAGGTGGTGTCGATCGAATTCACGATGCCGATCTGGTCGGCGGTCCTGGCGGTGTTCTTTCTCGGCGAGCGCATGAGCGGCCGCAAGTGGTTCGCCGTGCTGCTGGGGCTGGTGGGCGTGGCGGTGATCGTGCGGCCCAGCGCCGGCCAACTGAATGCCGGCCAACTGATCGCGCTGGCCTCCGCGCTGGGGTTTGCGGTCTCGATCGTGCTGGTGAAGTCGCTCACCCGCACCGACGCGGCGGTGGCGATCAGCTTCTGGATGCTGGTGGTGCAGAGCGCGATCGGGCTGATCCCGGCGCTGGTGGTTTGGCAATGGCCATCGCCGGCGGCCTGGGGCTGGGTGGTCGTGGTGGCCTTCTGCGGCACCTATTCGCACTACTGCTTCGCCAGGGCGATGCAACATGCAGATGCCACAGCGGTCGTGCCGATGGACTTTCTGCGCGTGCCGCTGACAGCGCTGGTGGGCTGGCTGGTGTATGCCGAGCGGCTGGATCTTTTCACGGCCCTAGGCGTCGGCCTGATCCTGGCCGGGAACGTGATGAACCTGGTTCGTTTGCCGGCTGGCGGTTGGCGGCTCTGGCGCAAGGCCTGAGGCAGGTTCCTTAGCGCGGCCTTGGCCAGGCGCTTGCTCTTGGTGGGCCCTTGCTCCTGGTAGTTGCCGTCGTCGTAGGGCCGGCAGC
>JANNNE010000245.1:0-47013 GCA_031398385.1 Ideonella sp. | reverse complement strand
GCCACCCAGTCGGCATGATCGAGGTACCACTGCACGGTCTTGCGAATGCCGGTCTCGAAGGTCTCGGCCGGTTTCCAGCCCAGCTCACGTTCCAGCTTGCGGGCGTCGATCGCATACCGGCGATCGTGGCCGGGTCGGTCGGTCACGTAGGTGATCAGGCGCGCGTAGCCGCCGGCAGCGTCCGGGCGCAGTTCGTCGAGTAATGAACACACGGTGTGCACGATCTCGAGGTTGGGCTTTTCGTTCCAGCCGCCGATGTTGTAGGTCTCGCCAACCCGCCCGCGCGCCAGCACCTCGCGGATGGCGGCGCAATGGTCTTTCACATACAACCAGTCGCGGATCTGCTGGCCGTCGCCATAGACCGGCAGCGGCTTGCCGGCCAGCGCGTTGACGATCATCAGCGGGATCAGCTTCTCCGGAAAGTGGAACGGGCCGTAGTTGTTGCTGCAGTTGGTGGTCAGCACCGGCAGGCCGTAGGTGTGGTGCCAGGCGCGCACCAGGTGATCGCTGGCGGCCTTGCTGGCCGAATAGGGGCTGTTCGGCTCGTACAGGTTTTTCTCGGTGAACGGCGGGTCGCTCTTGCCCAGTGAACCGTACACCTCGTCGGTCGACACGTGATGAAAACGGAAAACCGCCTTGTCGGCGTCGCCCAGGCTCATCCAGTGGCCACGCGCGGCCTCCAGCAGCGTGAAGGTGCCCTGCACATTGGTGTGAACGAAGGCACCGGGCCCGTGGATGCTGCGGTCGACATGGCTTTCGGCGGCGAAATGCAGCACCGCACGCGGCTGGTGTTCGGCGAACAACCGGTCCAGCAGCGCGCGGTCGCCAATGTCACCGTGCACGAAGATGTGGCGTGAATCGCCATCCAGCGACGCCAGGCTCTCACGGTTGCCGGCGTAGGTCAGCGCGTCGAGATTGACCACCGGCTCTTCGCCTTGGGCCAGCCAGTCGAGGACGAAATTGGCGCCGATAAAACCGGCGCCTCCGGTGACGAGGATCATGGGTGTCCTGGAAAATACGGGGTAAACGCTCAAAAAGCGGCAGGGGCGAAGCGCCCCGCAGATCAGCTGAACCGATCGATTTTAGGGGGGCCAGACAAGGACACTGGGGCCTCCCGACCCGCGAAAATGTTGCAGGCGCGATAATCAAGCATGATTGAAGCTCCACAAAAGGTCGACGGCGCAACGCCCGAGACCGCAGCAGTTGTTCCCGCGCCTGCTCGATTCGACACCCTGCCGCTGGACCCCAAACTGCTTCGCGCAGTCGCCGAGTCGGGTTATCTGATGATGACGCCGATCCAGGCCAAGGCGATTCCGGTCGTGCTGGCCGGCCGCGATGTGATGGGTGCGGCGCAGACCGGAACCGGCAAGACCGCGGCGTTCTCGATTCCGCTGCTGCAAAAGATGTTGCGACACGAGACATCCAGTGTGTCGCCGGCGCGCCATCCGGTGCGTGCACTGGTGATTGCGCCGACCCGTGAACTGGCCGATCAGGTTGCCAACAACGTCAAGACCTATTCGCAGCACACCAAGCTACGCGCGGCGGTGGTGTTCGGCGGCATCGACATGAAACCGCAGACCGCCGAGCTGAAGGCCGGCGTCGAGGTGCTGATCGCGACGCCAGGCCGGCTGCTCGACCACATCGAGGCGAAAAACTGCGTGCTGAACCAGGTCGAGTATGTGGTGCTGGACGAGGCCGATCGCATGCTCGACATCGGCTTTCTGCCCGACCTGCAGCGCATCCTGAGCTACCTGCCGAAGCAGCGCCAGACGCTGCTGTTCTCGGCCACTTTCTCGCCCGAGATCAGGCGCCTGGCCGAAAGTTATCTCCAGGATCCGGTGCTGGTCGAGGTGGCGCGACCCAATGCCACCGCCACCAATGTCGAACAGCGCTTCTTCAGTGTGCAGACCGACGACAAACGCGCCGCGGTGCTGAAACTGATCAAGGACCGTGGGCTGACGCAGGCCTTGGTGTTCGTCAATTCCAAGCTCGGCTGCGCGCGCCTGGCACGCTCGTTCGAGCGCGATGGTTTGCGCACGACGGCGCTGCACGGTGACAAGTCGCAGGACGAACGTCTGAAGGCGCTCGACGCCTTCAAGGCCGGATCGGTCGACGTGATGGTCGCCACCGACGTGGCCGCGCGCGGGCTCGATATCGTCGATCTGCCGGCGGTATTCAATTTCGACGTGCCGTTCAATGCCGAGGATTACGTGCACCGCATCGGACGCACCGGCCGGGCCGGTGCCTCCGGTCTGGCTGTGACGCTGGTGACACGCGACGATACGCGTCTGGTGAGCGACATCGAGGCGCTGATCAAGAAGAAGATCGAGCTCGAGCCGCTCGAACTCGACGAGCAGCCACCGCCGCGGCGCGAGTACCGCGAACGTGCCCGCCCGGATGTGGTCGCCGAAGCCGCGCCCCGGATGCCCGCGCGCAGCACCCAGCAACCGTCGCGCGATCCGTTCTTCGACAAGCCGTACGAAGCGCCGGCCGCTGACGCCCGACCGAGTTGGGAAAAGACGGCTGCCGCCGCGCCGGTCGCGCGCGGCATTTCGGCCAATATCAAGCCGAAGAAGAAGGTGGCGGCGCTGTTCGGTGCCAAGCCCGTCGAAACCAGTACCAGTGACGCCTGAGCGGCGCCCGTTTTGTCCGGGCGCCTAACCAGCCAGCACTGAGAAGACCGCCGGCACGTCGGCCGGCAGGGTCCAGCCACGCTTCTGCCACTCAGCCACGGTCGCGCTTCGATTGAAACCGCCAGGCATCGTCAGGCCACAGGCGATTGCCAGCCGCGTGGTCGGCTGCAGCGCGGCGAGCAGGGCGGCCAGCAAGGCCTGGTTGCGATACGGGGTTTCGATCATCAGCTGGGTCTGGCCGATGCGTCGGGAAGTTGCCTCTAGCTCGCGAATCCGCTGCGCGCGTGCTGCAGCGTCGATCGGCAGATAGCCGACGAACGCAAAACTCTGGCCCTGCAACCCGCTGGCTGCCAGCGCCAACAGCAGGGAGCTGGCACCGGCCAGCGCAATCACTTCTAGCCCGAGATCATGGGCCGCCCCGACGAGCGCGGCGCCCGGGTCGGCCACTGCAGGCAGGCCGGCCTCCGACAACAGGCCCAGGTCGTGCCCGGCCACGGCCGGCGCCAGCAATGCTTGCCAATTTTCGCGTGGCGGCGGATGGCGCGCCGCACCGCCTTTCGCAGGCCGGGGCAGCTCGGTGATCGAAAGGGATTGCAGCGGTGCTGCCAGCGGCACGACGGCGTCGACACGTTTCAGCAGCGCCCGGGTCGTCTTGGCGTTTTCGCAGACCCAGTAGCCCAGCCGTGCGGCGATCCGGATGACGCCGGCCGGGAGCAGGTCGTCCAGTTCAGCTTGTGTGTGTGCCGCGGTCAGGCCGAAGTCGAGCGTGTTCGGCATCAGATAGAGACGTCCGGTGGGCGTACTGGTCATGGATTGCTCGCCGCGCTGACCGGGCGATCCGCCAGCGGGTCGATTCCGGCTCGGCGCAGCAGCGCGGCCGTCTTGATCAGGGGCAAGCCGACCAGCGCGGTGGCGTCGTCCGAGCGGATGGCCGTCATCAGGCTGATGCCGAGGCCTTCGCATTTGGCGCTGCCGGCGCAATCGTAGGCCGGCTCGAGTTGCAGATAACGCTCGATTTCGGAATCGCTCAGGTTACGCATCCGGACTTCGACCGGCTCGCTGGCCGTCTGTTCGAAGTCGAGGGCCTGGCAGACCACGGCGACCGCGGTTTCGAACTGGATCGTCTGGCCCCGCATCGCGCGCAACTGGGCCACGGCGTTTGCGTGGTTGCCGGGTTTGCCGAGAATGCGGCCGTGCAGGTCAGCCACCTGGTCCGAACCGATCACCACGGCTTGCGGGAAGCGGCTTGCAACCGCCCGTGCCTTGGCAAGTGCCAGGCGGACCGCCAGCGCCGGGCCCGACTCGCCAGGCTCGGCAGTCTCATCAACCTGCGGAGAAACCACGTCGAAGGGAATCTGCAACCTCGACAGCAACTCGCGCCGGTATGTCGATGTCGAGGCGAGGATCAGGATAGGGGTTTCAACCATGCCTGATTGTCCAACAGGCCGCGCCGTCAGGCGACCGCTGCGGGCCCCTTACACTGCCGGCATGCATGGCAGAACCTTTGATCCCCTGCACCTCGACATCCGGCCTTTTGCCGACCGCTCTGCAGAACTGGAAGGGGAGTTGCCGTTGCGCCAGCTTCCCCGTCTGCTTGACATGACGCACCCCGAATCCCCGCCGGCAGCCGATGAGTCGGTCGCGTGGCGGGCCAGCGGCGAGTCGCGGCCGGTGCGGGGCGCGCCGAACCAGCCCTGGTTGCACCTGGATGCCGACACGGTGGTGCGCCTGACCTGTCAGCGCTGCCTGCAGGCGGTTTTCGTGCCGCTGCGGGTCAATGCCGATTTCCGCTTCGTGAACGATGAGAAAACGGCTGCCGAACTGGACCCCGACGCGGAGGAAGATCTGCTGGTCGAGTCGCGCTCGTTCAGCCTGCCTGCTTTGATCGAAGACGAGTTGCTGCTGGCGTTGCCGCTGATTCCCAGGCACGAAGGGGGCTGCCCGCAGCCACTTCAGGCACCACCCGACCCGGTGGCTGCCGCCATCGATTCGGCGCCCGGCGACAAGCCGTTTGCCGCGCTGGCCGGATTGAAGCTTCGCAAGACCGCGGACTGACCGGCTGGTCGGACAGGGTTCGCCTCCCATGCTAGAATCACAGGCTTTTCAGAGCGTGCCTTCGCCTTCATTGGTGCAAGTGTGCGCCGCTTGCCTCGGCGATGGTGTCCGGGGCAGCACCAGGAGAATCCGATGGCCGTTCAACAAAACAAGAAGTCCCCTTCGAAGCGCGGCATGCACCGCTCGCACAATGCCGTGGCCGCGCCCGGTACCGCGATCGAGCCGACAACCGGCGAGGTGCACTTGCGCCACCACATCAGCCCGACCGGCTTCTACCGCGGGCGCAAGGTTCTCAAGAGCAAGGCCGACGCCTGAACCGGTCAAGGCGTCGTTCAGGCGCCTGCAACTGGGCGCCCGGCCTTGAGCGCCTGGCGCACCGAGTCATGCCTTTGCCTTCACAGAGCGTGTGCGCGCCGGCGGCTTCGGGGTTTCCCGGATGACTGCCGAGTCATCGCCGCGCTCCGTCAAACCTGCTGCTACCCAGAAGTCGCTCGTCCGGCTGTCCGTCGATTGCATGGGCGGTGATCACGGCCCGTCGGTCACGCTGCCAGCCTGCAAGGCTTTCCTCGACGCCCATCCGGATGCCGAACTGATTCTGGTCGGTCGTCCCGAGGCACTGGAATCGGCCAAGGGCTGGCCCAGATGCCGCATCGTCGGGGCCAGCGACGTGGTCGAATCAGATGATCCGATCGAAACCGCGCTGCGGCGCAAGAAGGATTCGTCGCTGCGGGTGGCCATCATGCAGGTGCGCGCCAGCGACAGCGCGCCGGCCGCCGCCGATGCCTGTATATCGGCCGGCAATACCGGCGCCCTGATGGCGCTGGCTCGTTATCTGCTGAAGACCCTGGACGGCATCGACCGTCCGGCGATTGCCACCGTGTTGCCGAACGAGCGTGACGCATTCACGACCGTGCTCGATCTCGGAGCCAATGTCGACTGCACGGCCGAGCACCTGTTGCAATTTGCGCTGATGGGCAGCGCGCTGGTTTCGGCGGTCGAGGGTTGCGAGTCGCCGAGTGTCGGCCTGCTCAACATCGGTGAAGAGGCCATCAAGGGCAGCGACACCATCAAGCAGGCGGGCGAGCTGCTGCGGGCGGCTGCCGAGCGGGGCCACCTGAACTTCTTCGGCAACGTGGAAGGCAACGACATCTTCAAGGGCACGACCGATATCGTCGTCTGCGATGGTTTTGTCGGCAATGTGGCGCTGAAGACCTCGGAGGGACTGGCGGCGATGCTGTCGGATTTCATCAAGCAGGAATTCACGCGCAACCTGTATTGCAAGCTGGCGGCGTTGGTGGCGCTGCCGGTCTTGAGGCATTTCAAGTCGCGGGTCGATCACCGACGCTACAACGGCGCGGCCTTGCTGGGCTTGCGTGGACTGGTTTTCAAGAGCCACGGTTCGGCCGACGCCTTTGCATTCGAGCATGCGCTGAATCGCGCTTATGATGCAGCGAAACATCAGTTGCTGGACCGCGTCCATGATCGAATCCGCAACATCCTGATGGCAATGCCGGAGACCGCAGGCCGACCACGTGATCCGGATGTCGTCGCCGCGGCGCAGCCGGTTGCCTGAAACAGAACACAAAGCAACATCCATGGGTTTTTCGCGTATCACCGGAACCGGCAGCGTTCTGCCCGGCGAGCGGCTGAGCAATCAGCAGCTGGTCGATCGGCTGGCGGCGAGCGGCGTGGAGACATCCGACGAATGGATCGTCGAGCGAACCGGCATCCGCGCTCGTCATTTCGCGACACCGGATCAGCAGGCCAGCGACCTGGCCACTGCCGCTGCCAGGCATGCGCTGGAGGCTGCTGGCCGCAAACCGGCCGACATCGATCTGATCATCGTGGCCACCTCGACGCCCGATATGGTGTTCCCGTCGACCGCGTGCATCGTGCAGCGCAAGCTCGGCATCCAGGGCTGCCCGGCGTTCGACGTTCAGGCGGTCTGTTCGGGTTTCGTCTACGCGCTGAGCGTGGCCGATTCCCTGATCCGCACCGGCGGGGCGCGCCGCGCGCTGGTGATCGGCACCGAGATCTTCTCGAGAATTCTCGATTTCAACGACCGTACCACCTGCGTGCTGTTCGGCGACGGTGCCGGATGCGTGGTGCTCGAAGCCAGCGACGTGCCAGGTATCCTGGCAAGCGAGCTGCATGCTGACGGACGCCATGTCGACATCCTCTGCACCCCCGGCACCGTATCCGGCGGCAAGGTGGTCGGCGATCCCTTGCTGAAGATGGACGGCCCGGCGGTCTTCAAGATGGCGGTCGGTGTGCTCGAGAGCGTCGCTCGATCGGTACTCGACAAGGCGGGCCGATCAGCCGAAGACATCGATTGGCTGATTCCGCACCAGGCCAACATCCGCATCATGCACAGCACGGCGAAGAAACTTCGCGTGCCATTGGACAAGTTGGTGGTGACGCTCGACGAGCATGGCAACACCTCGGCCGCGTCGATCCCGCTGGCACTCGATGCGGCGGTGCGCACCGGCAAGGTCAAGGCCGGCGACACCGTGATGCTCGAAGGTGTCGGCGGCGGTTTCACCTGGGGTGCGGTGCTGCTTGATTACTGACTCGAAAGCCGGTCGACGACCGGGCTCATTCCAAACACAGCGATGACCGATTTCGCATTTGTATTTCCCGGACAGGGCTCGCAGGCCGTGGGCATGCTTGATGCCTGGGGCGACCATCCCGAAGTGACCAAGACGCTGGCCGAGGCGTCGCAGGCGCTCGGCGAGGACATCCAGGCGCTGATTCATGCCGGCCCCAAGGAAGCGCTCGACCTGACCACCAACACCCAGCCGGTGATGTTGACCGCGGGGGTGGCCTGTTATCGCGCCTGGCTGGCGGAAACCGGGCTGCGTCCGGCTGTGGTGGCCGGGCATTCGCTCGGTGAATACAGCGCGCTGGTGGCTGCCGAGGCATTGAGTCTCTCGGATGCCCTGCCGCTGGTGCGGTTTCGTGCGCAGGCGATGCAGGAGGCGGTTCCGGTGGGTGTCGGCGCCATGGCCGCCGTGCTCGGACTCGACCCCGAAGCGGTGCGGCTGGCTTGTGCCGATGCTGCACGCATCACCGGCGAAGTCGTGGAGGCCGCCAATTTCAACGACCCCAGACAGACGGTCATCGCCGGCACCAAGGCCGGTGTTGCCGCAGCCTGTGAGCTGGTGAAGGCGCGTGGCGCCAAACGCGCGCTGCCGCTGGCCGTCTCGGCACCGTTCCACTCCAGCCTGATGCGGCCGGCAGCCGAGCGACTGAAAGAGCGGCTGGTCGATGTCGCGCTGCGCGAGCCGTCGATCCCGCTGATCAACAACGTCGATGTGGCGGCACCGTCCGACGCCGCGTCGATTCGCGACGCCTTGTATCGCCAGGCCTTCGGCGCGGTCCGGTGGGTCGAAGTGGTGCAGGCGATCAGCGCCAGGCAACTGTCGGTGATTATCGAATGCGGGCCGGGCAAGGTCTTGTCCGGGATGGTCAAGCGCATCGAAGCCGACGCCGTGACCGCCTGTGTGATGGATCCGGCTTCGCTGGCAGAGGCCCGCGGCCTGCTGGCGGCATGATGGCCCGGGCTCTGTGCAGACTGATCAGCGGTCGTCACCATGACTGAAGCCACTTCCACAGGACAGGTCGCGCTGGTGACCGGCGCGTCGCGCGGTATCGGACGGGCCATCGCGATGCAATTGCTGGCGCATGGGCTGACCGTGGTCGGCACTGCCACCACCGAGGCCGGCGCGCAGGCGATCGGCGAGGCACTGCGGGCGCAGGGAAGCGACGCCGCGGGTGCGAGTCAGGGGCTCTGCCTCGATGTGACGAACGCGGCCGCGGTCGAGGCCGCGGTCGACACACTGGTCAAGACCCATGGTGGCCTGCACGTGCTGGTCAACAACGCGGGCATTACGCGCGACAGCTTGTCGATGCGGATGAAGGACGACGACTGGGACGCGGTGCTCGATACCAATCTGAAGGCGGTGTTCCGAACCAGCCGCGCGGCGATTCGGCCGATGATGAAGCAACGCTACGGCCGCATCATCAATATCACTTCGGTCGTCGGTGCCAGTGGCAACGCCGGGCAGGCCAACTATGCTGCCGCCAAGGCCGGTGTTGCCGGAATGACGCGCTCGCTGGCGCGTGAGCTGGGCAGCCGCAACATCACCGTCAACTGCGTGGCACCCGGCTTCATCGACACCGACATGACGCGTGCATTGTCCGAGGCACAGACCACCGCGCTGAAGGCGCAGATCCCGCTGGGCCGGCTCGGCCAGCCGGCCGACGTTGCGCATGCGGTGTGTTTTCTTGCGTCGCCCCAGGCCGCCTATATCACCGGCTGCGAGTTGCATGTCATCGGCGGCATGTTCATGAATTGATTTTTCCGGATTTGCCCGGCCGGACGAGGTTTTACCCGGTCGCTTCGGCGACATGGTGCTACCTTTAGAATCCCGGGCTGTTTCAGACCACACTCCAGGAGGAGTCATGAGCGATATCGAATCCCGTGTCAAGAAAATCATCGCCGAGCAACTCGGCGTGCCCGAGTCGGATGTGTCCAATGAAAAAGCCTTCGTGGCCGATCTGGGCGCCGATTCGCTTGATACCGTGGAACTGGTGATGGCCCTCGAAGACGAGTTCGGTATCGAGATCCCGGACGAAGAGGCGGAGAAGATCACCACGGTGCAACTGGCGATCGACTACGCGCTGAAGCACCAGAAGGCTTGATGGATTTTTCGCAGCAGCGGAGCCAAGTTATGTCCCGCAGACGTGTCGTTGTCACCGGGCTCGGACTGATCAGCCCGGTGGGCAATTCCGTCACCGAAGGCTGGGAGGCCGTGACGGCGGGTCGCAGCGGCATCGCCGACATCACCAAGTTCGATGCGGCGGGTTTCGCCTGCCGATTTGCCGGCGAGGTCAAGGGTTTCAAGGTCGAGGACTACATCCCCGCCAAAGAAGCCCGCCACATGGATACCTTCATCCATTACGGGCTCGCGGCCTCGATCCAGGCGGTGCGCGATGCCGGGCTGCCGGTCAACGACCAACTCGGCGAGGAGCAGGCCGAGCGGATCGGTTGTCTGGTCGGTTCGGGAATCGGCGGCCTGCCACTGATCGAGGATACCCATGGCGAGCTGATGGCCAAGGGCCCGCGGCGAATCACGCCATTCTTCGTTCCGGCGTCGATCATCAACATGATCTCCGGCCATGTGTCGATCCATTTCGGTTTCCAGGGCCCGAACCTGGCCATCGTCACGGCGTGCACCACCGGGCTGCATTGCATCGGCGAAGCCGGTCGCATGATCGAATATGGCGATGCCGACGTGATGATCGCCGGCGGTGCCGAGGCCACGGTCTCTCCGCTCGGAATCGGCGGCTTTGCGGCGGCGCGTGCGCTGTCGACCCGCAACGACGATCCGGCGGCGGCTTCGCGGCCATGGGACAAGGACCGTGACGGCTTCGTGCTCGGCGAAGGCGCTGGTGTGCTGGTGCTCGAAGAGTTCGAGCATGCCAGGCGGCGCGGCGCGAAGATCTACGCCGAGCTGGCAGGCTTCGGCATGGGCGCCGATGCCTTTCACATGACAGCACCCAATGTTGACGGGCCGAAGCGGTCGATGCGTGCTGCGCTGCGCAACGCGGGCATCGCTGCCGATCAGATCCAGTACCTGAGCGCTCATGGCACCTCGACGCCACTGGGTGACCTCAACGAATCGAATGCGATCAAGCTGGCTTTCGGCGCTGCCGCCGACAAGCTGGTGGTCAGTTCGACCAAATCGATGACCGGGCACCTGCTCGGCGGTGCCGGTGGTGTCGAGTCGGTCTTCACGGTGCTGGCCTTGCACCACCAGGTTGCCCCACCGACGATCAACCTGACCAACCAGGATCCAGCATGTGATCTCGACTTCTGTGCCAATGCGGCACGCGAGATGAAGATCGACTACGCACTGAAGAACAACTTCGGTTTCGGCGGCACCAACGGCAGCCTCGTATTCAAGCGGGTCTGAGCGGGCCGGGCGCACCGCTGCATTGGTCCGGACTCGTGCGAACGCTACCTGCCTTCGATCTCGACATTCCGGTCCAGCCTGGCTGGACCCGGCTGGTCGACGCCTTGGGACTGCTGGCACTGTCCACGATTGCCTGGTGGTGGTTGGTTGCTGTTTCGGCACCGGCCGAACCCTGGCGTACTGCCGGGCTGGTGATCGGCGTGCTGCTGGTCGGGCTGGCGCTGCATGCGCGGCGGATTCGCCCGTGTCGGTTGCGTTGGGACGGGCAGCATTGGTTCTGGTCGCCGCCAGCGCGGCGCGACGATCTGCCACTCGTGCCGGGGCGGCTGGGCGTCATGCTTGATCTACAGGAAGCGATGCTGCTTCGATTCGAGCCCGACGGCATCCCTCATCAGTCGAAGCCGCGCTGGATTGCGGTGCATCGTCGCGGAATCGGCGCTGGCTGGCATGAATTGCGCTGCGCGGTATTCAGCCGCCCGGCGGTTGACGCGCAAGCCGTCGACGAACGCCCTTTCGAAGCCAGTCGATGAGCGCTGCCGAGGGCGACCTTCAACTCATCGAGCGTGTCAAGAACGGCGACGTCAAGGCCTTCGAGATGCTGGTCGTCAAATACCAGCGGCGCATCGAGCGGCTGATCGGCCGGATGGTTCGCGATGTCGATCTGGTCGCCGACATTGCGCAGGAGACCTTCATCCGGGCCTACCGGGCGCTGCCGCAGTTTCGCGGCGAGAGCGCCTTCTACACCTGGCTCTACCGAATCGCGGTCAACACCGCCAAAAAATCACTGGTCGAGCTCAAACGCGACCCGTTGGTCACCGAGAGCGCGCGGGCAAGCCGGGATGACGATGATGAAACTTCTCGCACGGAAAACGAACTAAGCGACGGTGAGACGCCCGAGTCGGTGTTGGCCGGCAAGCAGGTGGCGGCTGCAGTCAATGCCGCAGTCGACGCCTTGTCGGATGATTTGCGTCAGGCGATCACGCTGCGCGAGATCGAAGGTCTGAGTTACGAGGAAATAGCCGAATTGATGAATTGCCCGATCGGAACCGTTCGGTCGCGGATTTTTAGAGCCCGCGAAGCCATTGCGTTGCGTCTGAGGCCCCTGCTGGATACCCGTGAAGGGGAGCGCTGGTGAAAGCGGTCGACACCCTGGCTGGTCCGTGCGGACAATTCGCCGTTGCCGGGCACGAAGTTGTTGGAGTTTCAAATGACGAACCGATTTGATGTGGCCTCGCTCGAAGACGAGGATCTGTCGGCACTGGCCGATGGTGAGCTCGGTACAGGGGCGGCGGCACGGATCTGTGGCCGATGGCGCGACGAGCCGGCGTTGCAAGAGCGCTGGCACGATTACCACCTGATCGGTGACGTGATGCGGTCGGAGGACCTGGCTTCGCCGTCAACGCACGATCGGGATTTTCTGGCCGCCCTGCGAACACGCATGGCCGCCGAGCCGATCGTCATCGCGCCGGCGCGAACCGATGCCGAGCCGGCTGTGGCGGTTTCTGATGGCTTGTCCGGAAAAACGGTGCTATCGCGGCGCCGAGTGGCTTCGGTCGGTGCGATCGCGGCGGGTTTTGTGGTGGTGGTTGCCGGGGCGTTGACCCTGTTTGGTCAATCGATTCCGGGCCTGTCGCCCGCGGCACCTGCGGCCGAACTGGCTCAGGCTGCGCCAGGTGTGACTGTCGCTGTGCGGTCACCCGGACGCGTCGATCCCGCGAGTGAGCCGCAACCGACGGTGGCGAGTGGCCAGCTGATCCGCGACGCCAAGCTCGACGGCTACCTGTCCGCCCATCGTCAATGGTCGGATGGCGCGATGCTCGGCGGGCACGCGGCCTATCTGCGCTACCACCCCGGTGATGGATCGACCCGTTGAAGGACCGATCCAGGATGCACTTCGGGGAATTGGTGAAAGGGTCGCTCGCGTTGCATGCCCCTTTGCTGCGGGCTGTCTGTGGCGGTTTCGGGCTGGCCTGGTGCGTCGGCGCATGGGCGGCCTCGCCTGCCCCCGCCCCAGCGGTCATCACCGCAGTGCCCAACTTGCCGACAATTCCTGCCGCTTCGGCGTCGGAGGCGCAACGTTGGCTGACGCGTATCCAGAAGGCGCCGGCCCAGCGAAGTTTTCAAGGCACCTTTGTCGTGCACGCCGGAGGCTCGATGTCGAGTGCGCGAATGACGCACTACCTGGCCGGCAAGAGTCAATATGAATTGATCGAGTCGCTCAACGGCCAGGCGAGGCAAGTCTTTCGGCACGATGACCTGATCCAGACCTTGTGGCCCCAGCAGCGCGTGGCCCTGGTCGAGAAGCGTGAGAAGCTGGGATCGTTTCCGGCGCTGCTCGAAAGCGGCTCGCTGCGCATGCTCGAGTTCTACGAACTGCGTGTTGTCGGGATCGAACGGATCGCCGGGCGCATCGCCGATGTGCTGAGCGTCACGCCGCGTGACGGATTGCGTTTCGCCGTGCGGCTGTGGTCGGATAAGGAAACCGGTCTGTTGCTGCGCGAGGACGTGATCGACAGCAACGGAAATCTGCTCGAGTCGTCGTCGTTTTCCGACGTGTCGATCGGCATCCAGCCGCAGCCGGAAGCGTTTCTCGCGGCGATGAAGAAAACCGAGGGCTACCGCGTCGTGCGGCCCACGTTCTCGGCCACTGAACTCGAATCGGAGGGTTGGGTCCAACGCGAAACGGTGCCCGGCTTTCATCGGGTCAGTTGCATCAAACGTCCCTTGTTCAATGCCGGCGAGGCCGACTCGGCCGCCAACGGCCTGCAGGTGCTGCAGACCATCTTCAGCGACGGGCTGACCTATGTGTCGGTCTTCATCGAACCCTACAACGCCGAGCGACATTCGAACCCGGTCTTGACGAGCATCGGTGCAACCCATACCTTGATGAACAAGCATGGGGACTGGTGGATCACGGTGGTTGGCGACGTGCCACACGCCACCTTGCGGGCGTTTTCGAAGGCCGTGGAGCGCAGGCGCTGACGGCGCGCCTTCGATTCGGTGTCGAGCGTTGTTCGCGCAGTCGGTTTTGGCCGACACCCGGGAGCGGCCGAGACGTTGCCATGCAGGTTGGAGCGTGACGTGCTCCGAGACAAAGGTTCTTTGGTATGAGGTTGCAAAGATGATGATGTCAATGATGCTTGAACGGATTTCGATTTTTCCCGCCGCGGGTAGGCGCGTACGGGCACTGCTAGCGGCCGGTTTGGCGGGTGCTTGCCTGGCGCTGATCGGACTGGCGTCCGGTCCGGTCCGGGCGCAGGGTTTGCCGGACTTCACCGAGTTGGTCGAGCGGGTCGGGCCGGCCGTGGTCAATATCCGGACCACCGAACGCATGCGCGCGCCTCGCGCCGGTGGTATGCCGGAGATGGACGAGGACATGCTCGAGTTCTTCCGTCGGTTCGGAATTCCGATCCCGGGTGGTCCCAATACGCCTAGCCCGCGCCGCGGGCCGCCGCAGCCTGATTCGAGCGAGCCGCAACAACGCGGCGTCGGCTCCGGCTTCATTCTCAGTGCCGATGGCTTCGTGATGACGAATGCCCACGTGGTTGAAGGCGCAGAGGACGTGATCGTCACCTTGACCGACAAGCGGGAGTTCAAGGCGCGCGTGATCGGCAGCGACAAGCGCACCGATGTCGCGCTGGTCAAGATCGATGCCGCCAGTCTGCCGTTTGTTCGAACCGGCGACGTCGGGCGCCTGAAGGTGGGCGAATGGGTGATGGCCATCGGGTCGCCGTTCGGGCTGGACAATACGGTCACCGCCGGCATCGTCAGCGCAAAGGCACGCGACACCGGTGAATTTCTACCTTTCATCCAGACCGACGTGGCGATCAACCCGGGCAACTCCGGCGGTCCCCTGATCAACCTGCGTGGTGAAGTGGTCGGCATCAACTCGCAGATCTACAGCCGCTCGGGCGGCTTCATGGGCATCTCGTTCGCGATTCCGATCGACGAGGCGATCCGTGTCTCCGATCAGTTGCGCACCAGTGGGCGGGTCGTTCGCGGGCGCATCGGCGTACAGATTTCCCCGGTCACTAAGGACGTTGCCGAGTCGATCGGCCTCGGCAAGGCCGGTGGCGCACTGGTGCAGGGAGTCGAAGCAGGCGGGCCCGCCGACAAGGGTGGGGTCGAGGCCGGTGACATCATCACCAAGGTCGAGGGCAAGGCGGTCGAGAAATCGGGCGACCTGCCACGCATCATCGGCAACGCCAAGCCAGGCCAGAAGGTGGTGGTCCAGGTGTTCCGCCGTGGTGCCTACAAGGACTTGCAGATCACCGTGGTCGAGTTCGATCCGCCGACCACCACCGCCAAGCGCTCGGCCGCACCTGCGGAGGCCAACAAGCAGGCGCCGGTGATGAGTGCACTCGGTCTGGCGGTCTCCGAATTGACCGAAGCGCAGAAGCGCGAATTGAAAGTCAAGTCGGGCGTGCGAGTCGAAAACGTCGAAGGCGCTGCGTCGCGCGCCGGCATCCGCGAAGGCGACGTGATCATGTCGCTGGACAACACCGAGATCACCGGCGCGAAGCAGTTCGATACGGTGGTCGGCAAGCTCGACAAGGCCAAGCCGGTGACGGCGCTGGTGCGCCGTGGGGAGTGGGTCAACTATGTGGTGATCCGACCCGGGGCTCGTTGATCGCAAGCAGTGGCCGTGCGGGTCGAGCGAAATAGACCGTCGGCCACCAGGTCTTTCCACATGATGGATTTTTCGGGGTCTATCTATTGAGATTGATCAGTCGATCGCGATATTCAATCGGTAGATTCGTCGGGGTTTCGGCATTCGGTGGAGCTGAATTCGGCATCGCGAGCATCTGAATTGGAACTCGTTGAGCCTCGATATCGGTCGGTTTTCTTCTGGATGCTTCAGGCTTCCCACAGGGCGAGAGCCCGTTGGACAGACTTGTGGATAAACTGTTGACAAGTTTCCTGTTGGCACTCTGCAACGACAAGATTTCGCGGTCTTCAGTAGCAATCGGACGGGGTCTTTTCGTTACAATGAAGGCCCAACAAGCAGTTGCCAAACCTTTTGTTGGAAGGCGCGTCAGAACTTCGACGTGCCTTTTTTTTAGCTTCGGCACCGGCCATTGGGGCGTCTGCGCTGCATTGGCGGCGGGTCGCGAAGTGCTGATCTGAGACGCCGTTTCTGCCGCCTCGGCGAGGCTCGATGCCCACGGCCAGCGTCCACTTGCAGCGTTCATGAATCACATTCGAAATTTCTCCATCATTGCCCACATCGACCATGGCAAATCGACGCTGGCCGATCGTCTGATCCAGTTCTGTGGTGGCCTGAGCGACCGCGAGATGGAGGCACAGGTGCTCGATTCGATGGACATCGAGCGCGAGCGCGGCATCACCATCAAGGCACAGACCGCGGCACTCGAATACAAGGCGAAAGACGGGCAGGTCTATCAGCTGAACCTGATCGACACGCCGGGTCATGTCGACTTTTCCTACGAGGTGAACCGCTCGTTGTCGGCTTGTGAGGGTGCCTTGCTGGTGGTCGACGCGAGCCAGGGGGTCGAGGCACAGACGGTGGCCAACTGCTACACCGCGCTCGATCTCGGTGTCGATGTGATTCCGGTGCTCAACAAGATGGATCTGCCGCAGGCCGATCCTGAAAACGCCAAGGCCGAGATCGAGGACGTGATCGGCATTGATGCATCCGAAGCCATTGCCGCCAGCGCGAAGATGGGCATCGGCATCGAGGAGATTCTCGAAGCCGTGGTCAGCCGCGTTCCGCCGCCGCGGGGCCGGCCCGACGCACCGCTGCGCGCAATGATCATCGACTCGTGGTTCGACAACTATGTCGGGGTCGTGATGCTGGTGCGCGTGGTCGACGGCGAGCTCAAGCGCGGCGAGCGCTTCAAGATGATGGCGAGCAACGCCGCCTACGCGGCCGATCAGCTCGGTGTCTTCACGCCGAAGTCGATTGCGCGTGACGCGTTGCGCGCCGGCGAGGTCGGCTTCATCATTGCGGGCATCAAGGAATTGCAGGCGGCCAAGGTCGGCGACACGATCACGGTTGAGAAGAAGCTGCCGAACAACCTGGGGCCGGCCACCGAGGCGTTGCCCGGCTTCAAGGAAATCCAGCCCCAGGTCTTCGCCGGCCTGTATCCGACCGAAGCCAGTGAATACGACCAGTTGCGCGACGCGCTCGAGAAACTGAAGCTCAACGATTCATCACTGCGCTACGAGCCCGAGGTCAGTCAGGCGCTCGGCTTCGGTTTTCGCTGCGGCTTCCTCGGCCTGTTGCACATGGAAATCGTGCAGGAGCGGCTCGAGCGCGAATTCGATCAGGACCTGATCACCACCGCGCCGAGCGTGGTCTACGAGGTCGAGCTGAACGACAAGACGGTGATCCAGATCGAGAATCCGTCGAAGATGCCCGATCTCGGCCGCATCAACGAGATCCGTGAGCCGATTGTCACCGTGCAGCTGTACATGCCGCAGGATTACGTCGGCCCGGTGATGACACTGGCCAATCTGAAGCGCGGCAATCAGCTCAACATGGCCTATCACGGCCGTCAGGTGATGCTGACCTACGAGATGCCGCTGGCCGAGATCGTGCTGGATTTCTTCGACAAGCTCAAGAGCGTATCGCGTGGTTATGCCTCGATGGACTACGAGTTCAAGGAATATCGCGCCGCCGATGTCGTGAAAGTCGACATTCTGCTGAATGGCGACACGGTCGACGCACTGTCGATCATCGTGCACCGCTCGCAAAGCCAGTACCGCAGCCGTGCGGTCGTGGCCAAGATGCGTGAGCTGATTTCACGCCAGATGTACGACGTGGCGATCCAGGCCGCCATCGGCTCGAACATCATTGCCCGTGAGACAATCAAGGCGCTGCGCAAGAACGTGCTCGCGAAATGTTATGGCGGCGACATCAGTCGCAAACGCAAGCTGCTCGAAAAACAAAAAGCCGGCAAGAAGCGAATGAAGCAGATCGGCTCCGTCGAGGTGCCGCAAGAAGCGTTTCTGGCCATACTCCAAGTGGACGATTGATGAGTCTGTTGACAGGTTTCCTGTACGGCGCGCTGGCGTTGTACCTGGGTGGTTGGTATCTGGGCAAGTGGACGGGCAACTTCTCGCTGCTGCTGTTCATCCTGTCGATGGTGACGATGGCCTATTGGCTGGCCGAGCGTTTCGTATTTGCGCCGCGGCGTCGCCGTGCGGCTGACGAACTCGAACGCCAGGCCGCGCAGCGCGCGCAGGCCCTCGACCAACGCGGCATCAAGCAGGTCGACTCCGACATCAGCGAGGTGCGGCGCTCGGTTCTCGCGCAGCCCTGGTGGCTGGACTGGACGGCGGGGCTTTTCCCGGTGATCTTGGCGGTATTCCTGCTCCGATCGTTTCTGTTCGAGCCGTTCAAGATCCCGTCCGGCTCGATGATTCCGACCTTGCTGGTCGGCGACCTGATCCTGGTCAACAAGTTTCACTACGGTGTGCGCCTGCCGGTGATCAGCAAGAAGATCATCGACAACAACGATCCGAAGCGCGGCGACGTGATGGTTTTCCGCTTTCCGGCCGATCCGAGCATCGACTACATCAAGCGAGTGGTCGGCCTGCCTGGCGACGTCGTCAGTTTCAGCAACCAGGTCTTGTCGATCAATGGCGCGCCGGTGCCGATTCAACGTGTGCCCGAGCCCGGTTTCTACGACGAGACCGTGATGCGCTATTTCCCCGAGTTCAGGGAAACGCTCGACGGCGTCCAGCATCGGATCCTGGTCAATCCGAAGTTCCAGCCTTTTTATGGCGCCGAAGACAAGATCGACTTTCCTTTTCGTGACAACTGCCGATATGGTGCCGAAGGCGTGACCTGCAAAGTGCCCCCTGGCCACTATTTCATGATGGGGGACAATCGTGATAATTCGCAGGATTCGCGCTTCTGGGGCTTTGTGCCAGACGCCAATATCGTCGGCAAGGCGTTTTTTGTCTGGATGAATTTTGGCGATCTGAAGCGCATCGGCCGATTCAATTGATGGTCGACGCGAGCCGGCACGATCAATGACGGGTCGGGATGGCCATCAGGCGCAATCGAGGGGATGGGAGAAATCGATGAAACTTGCTGGCGCAGTCGCGCGACGTCAACGGGGCATGGGCCTGTTCGGCTTGCTGTTCATGCTGATCCTGATTGGCGCCCTGGTGCTGATCGGCCTGAAGGTTTTCCCGACCGTCAATGAATACCTGACCATCAAGCGCGCGGTCAACAAGATCGGCGCTGCCAACTACAACTCGATTCCCGAGGTTCGAACGGCATTTGAGCGGATCAAGGCGGTCGAATACGCCATCGTGTCTATTGGCGGGAAGGACCTGCTCGTCACCAAGAGCGGCGACAATCTGGTGGTGGGTTTCGCCTACAACGTCGAGATCGAGTTGATCCCGCCGGTTTTTCTCTTGATGAAGTACCAGGGCCAGTCCGGCCAGTAAGCAACGGCGACTGGTTCGCCCGCACCCCACGCGTGAAAGAACAAGGCAACCTAGACTCTCTGCAGGCCCGGATCGGCTATCGGTTCGTCGATGTCGAATTGCTCGGCCGTGCCTTGACGCACCGCAGCCACGGTGCCGAACACAACGAACGGCTCGAGTTTCTTGGTGACGCCGTCCTCAGTCTGGCTGTTTCGGCGCTGTTGTTCGAACGCTTCGCCGGCTCCGACGAAGGTGACCTGACCCGGGTGAGGGCGCATCTGGTTCGCGAAGACAGCCTGCACAAGATGGCGCTGGCGCTCGATCTGCCCGATGCCTTGCGGCTTGGTGACGGCGAGGCACGTGGCGGTGGCGCCCAACGTGCCTCGATCCTCGCCGATGCGCTCGAGGCCGTCATCGGCGCCAGTTTCCTCGACGGCGGCTTCGATGCTGCCGGCGCACTGGTCGAGCGGCTGTTCGGCGATGTGATCCAGAACACCGACGTGTCGTCCTGGGCCAAGGATGCCAAGACCGAGTTGCAGGAGTGGCTGCAGGCGCGCCGCCTGCCGGTGCCGACCTACCGGATCGCCGCGACCCGCGGCCAGGCGCACGCGCAGACCTTCGAGGTCGAATGCGTAGTGGCTGCCTTGAACCTGACGCAGGGTGGAGAAGGTCGGTCGCGGCGCATCGCCGAACAGGAAGCCGCGCGGCGCATGCTCGATGCGCTGTCGGCCAACGACCGGCCGGGCGGCCCGCTGCGCTCCTGAATGAATACTTCTCGCAAGGCTGGCTCGAATGCCGCAGAATCCGGGGCCACGCCGGGCAACCAGGCCGCTGCGGCAACACCGCTTGAGGTCGGACCTGCCGGCGAGGTCGGCGCCAAGCGATGCGGCTGGATCGCGATCGTCGGTCGGCCGAATGTCGGCAAGTCGACCCTGCTGAATGCGCTGGTTGGCCAGAAGGTCAGCATCACCTCGAACAAGGCCCAGACCACGCGGCACCGCATCAACGGTGTCCGGACGGTGGGCCAGTCGCAATTCGTCTTCATCGACACGCCCGGTTTCCAGACCCGCCACGCCGCCGCCCTGAACCGAACGCTGAACCGCACGGTGCAGGGCGTCCTGGCCGATGTCGATCTGGTCTTGTTCGTGGTCGAGGCTGGCCGTTTCGGCCTCGACGACGCGAAGGTTCTGTCCTTGCTGTCCGCCGGCAGCCCGGACGCGGTTCCGCCGGTGGTGCTGGTGGCCAACAAGCTCGATACCGTGCATCGCCGCGCCGACATTGCCCCGTGGCTGAAGAGCATGCAGGAGCGTCACCCGTTTGCGCAGTACGTGCCGCTCAGTGCGCACAAGAAAAGCGACGTGCAACGATTGCTCGGCATCGTCGAGCCCTATCTGCCCGAGCAGGACTGGTTCTATGACCAGGAGGCGCTCACCGATCGCAGCGAGCGCTTTCTGGCCAGCGAAATGATCCGCGAGAAACTGTTTCGCCTGACCGGGGACGAACTGCCCTACAGCTCGACCGTCGTCATCGACAAGTTCGAACAGGAAGGCCGGCTGCGTCGCATCGCCGCCAGCATCGTCGTCGAGCGCGAAAGCCACAAGGGCATGGTGATCGGTGACAAGGGTGCGATGCTCAAGCGCATCGGCAGCGAGGCCCGCCAGGAACTCGAGATGCTGATGGGTGGCAAGGTCTTCCTCGAACTGTGGGTCAAGGTGCGCACCGGCTGGGCCGACGACGAAGAGCATCTGCGCAGCTACGGCTACGAGTGAGCGGCCCCGTGGTGCCCGCTGCAAAGGCCTTGAAGGCCCGGTTTCAAGCCTGATCATGGCCGGACCGCGGCGCCCTTCGGCTTGGCTGTCGGCCTTTGTTCTGCACCAGTACGACTGGAGCGAGTCGAGCCTGATCGTCGATCTGTTCACCCGCGAGCAGGGGCGCCTGGTGGTGGTTGCCAAGGGTGCTAAACGGCCTTATTCGCAGTTGCGCGCGGTGTTGATGCCGTTCAACCGGATCCAGGTGTCGGTCGGTCGTGGCCTGCGCGGCGACGAAAACCTTGCAGGGAATTCGAACGAGGTGCAGACGCTTCGCTCGGCGGAGTGGGCCGGCGGGGCGGCGACACCATCGGGCGCGCATCTGTTCAGCGCCTTCTATCTGAACGAGTTGCTGATCAAGTTGCTGGCCCGGCATGATCCTCATCCGGCCTTGTTCGACGTGTACGCCGCCACGCTGCCCGCGCTGGCAGCCGCGACCGTTCCGTCACGGGATCTGCTTCGTGAACCGGCCGTCCCTTCCGGCCGCATGTCGAGCGATGAAGCCCGGGGACAGGCTGCGCTGCGTGCGTTCGAATTGCGTCTGCTGCAGGAAATCGGCCTGTTGCCCGATCTCAGCCTGGTCACCTCGACATTGGCGCCGGTCGAGCCCGCCCGGCGCTACCGGCTCAATGCCGACAGCGGCGTCTGCAGCAGTGCCCAGCTGGTCGATGTGGAACTGCCCGGCAGCTCGCTGATCGAGGTGCAGGCCGCGTTGCAGCATGGCAGCCTGCCGGCGCTGCAGCAGGCCTGTTTGCGATCCTTGCCGGCCTGGCGCACGGCGCTGCGTGGCATGCTTCAATATCACCTTGGAAATTCAAACTTGCGTACCCGACAGCTGATGATCGAGCTGCAGGCCTTCGAACGCTGAACGCATCGAGTCATGAACCCATTGATCAGCACCGGCACCTTCGACCAGAACCACCAGCGGGGATACACCGCCTTGTCGGTCAATCTGAACCGGATCGCGCTGCTGCGCAACTCGCGCGGCATCGGCATCCCCGATGTCTGCCATGCGGCCCGTCTGGCGATCGATGCCGGCGCGCAGGGAATCACCGTGCATCCGAGGCCGGACGAGCGGCATATCCGGCCATCGGATGTATTCGATCTCGCCGCGCTGTTGCACGATCGGCAAGCGGTCGAATTCAACGTCGAAGGCAATCCCCTTCACAACCTGATGAACCTGCTTCGGCAACTGGCCTCCGAGGGTCGTTGCCCGCAACAGGTGACTTTCGTGCCCGACGGCATGGACCAGGCCACATCCGACCACGGCTGGCGGTTTCCCGACGATGCGTCGCGACTGAGGCCACTGATCGCGGAAGCCAAGGCGCTGGGCGCTCGCGTCAGCCTGTTCATGGACCCCACGCCCGATTCGATGGCGCCGGTGCGCGAAGCCGGTGCGGACCGCGTCGAGCTGTATACCGAGGCCTATGCACGCAGCCACGGCAGCCCGGAGCTGCCCGGCGTGCTGGGCAGCTACCGCGCGAGCGCCGAAGCCGCGTTGCGTGAAGGGCTCGGCGTCAATGCCGGCCACGATCTGAACCGCGCCAACCTGACTGATTTCCTGCGCGCTGTGCCGGGTGTTCAGGAGGTGTCGATCGGCCACGCGCTGGTTGCCGACGCCATCGAACTCGGACTGTCGGAGACCGTGCGCGACTATCTGCGGTGCATCCATCGGGCCGGCGCGTGAGTGCCTGGCCGGGCCCGGTGCGCGCGCCGCGATGATTTTCGGCATCGGCACCGATGTCTGCGACATCCGCCGCATCCGCGCCACCTGGGAGCGACGCGGCCAACGTTTTGCCGAACGCATCCTCGGGCCGCGCGAACTGCAGGTCTTCAATGCCCGGCTGAACAAGGTCGAGGCGCGAGGCATCAGTTTCCTGGCGACCCGCTTTTCAGCCAAGGAAGCTTTTTCGAAGGCGATCGGTGTCGGGATGCATCCGCCGATGAGCTGGAAGTCCTGCGAAATCATCAACCTGCCCGGTGGGAAACCCAGCTTGCACTTGAGCGGTGTTCTGGCAGAGTGGTTCGAGTCGCGCCAGCTGGTCGGCCATGTCAGCGTCAGCGATGAAAGCGACGTCGCGACCAGCTTCGTCGTAGTCGAAACCAAGATCAAATGAATGAGAACAATGGCCCCGCACATGCCCGCATCTGAATCCGTCCACGCACCGGTGGTGCTCGACATCGCCGGTACCTCCTTGACTGCCGACGACGAGCGCCGGCTGCGGCACCCGCTCACCGGTGGCCTGATCCTGTTCGCTCGAAACTGGCAAGACCGCCGGCAACTGACCGAACTGGTGGCGCAGATCAAGGCGGTGCGTGCCGACATGCTGGTATGTGTCGACCACGAAGGTGGCCGGGTGCAGCGCTTTCGCAGCGATGGCTTCACGCACCTGCCGCCGATGCGTGTGCTCGGTGAGCGCTGGATGAAGAATGCGCTGGACGCAACCGATGCCGCCACTGCGGTCGGCCATGTGCTCGGTGCCGAACTCCGGGCCTGCGGCGTCGATCTGAGCTTCACGCCGGTGCTCGATCTCGATTTCGGCAGCAGCTCGGTGATCGGTGACCGCGCCTTTCATCGCGACCCGCGCGTCGTGACGATGCTGGCCAAGAGTCTGATGCACGGTTTGCTGCGCGCCGGCATGGCCAGTTGCGGCAAGCATTTTCCGGGTCACGGCCGGGTCAAGGCCGACAGCCATCTCGCGATTCCGATCGACAACCGCAGCCTGAAGGCGCTGCTGGCCGACGACGTGAGACCCTATGAATGGCTGAGCACCAGCCTGGCCAGCGTGATGCCTGCGCATGTGGTGTATTCGAAAGTCGATCACCGGCCAGCGGGTTTCTCGGCGCGCTGGTTGAAGGATGTGTTGCGACAGCAACTCGGCTTCACCGGTGCCATCTTCAGCGACGACCTCAGCATGGAGGCGGCGCGGCAACTCGACGGGGCGAAGCTCAGCTACACCGAAGCCGCCATCGAGGCCTTGAATGCCGGTTGCGACATGGTGTTGTTGTGCAACCAGTCGGTCGACGGCGGCGCGGCCGTCGATGCGTTGCTCGATGGCCTGCAACGCGCGCAACAGCGTGGCCTGTGGCAGCTCGATCCGGACAGCGAATACCGCCGCCTCGAATTGCTGCCTCAAACCGCACCGCTTGCGTGGGAGGAACTGATGCACCAGCCGGCCTACCAGCATGCGCTGGAGCGACTGCCCTGAAAACACCCGGCATGCGACCGGACGATCGAGCCCCGCCGGCTGTCAGGCCGACAGGGCGGCGCCCTCGGCGCCGATCCGCCTCAGGACTGAGGCTGCGAGGGCTGACCCGATTCGAACGGCAGCTTGATCTGCGACAAGTCCTTGCGGGTCTCGACGAGTACCAGCGGACCTTCCTCGATCGTCACCACCGGCTTCGGCGCGCGCGGCTTGTTGACCGGTTTGGGCTCGTCGGCCATCGCCTGCTGGGCAGCGCGGATCTTGTCGGCGTCCGAGTTGACCCACGACAGACCGGCTGATTCGGCAATCGCCTCGAGGTCGGCAGTCGGCAAGACGAAGGGTTTGGAGACAGACGCATCTTGCTGCACCGGTGCCGTCGCCGGCTCGGGTATCGCCGGTTGGCTTGGAACAGCTGCCTCGACGTACGGTTCCCTGCCTGCAAAGGGCTCGATCGGAGCCTCCTCTGGAACCGCCATCACAGGCTGCGATTCGGCGGCAGCAATCTCGACGACTTCGGCTGATGTCACCGTCGCGGCCTCCGCCTGATCGGCACGCTGGTCGGGCAGGGCGATCACCGCCGCAGCTTGCGCGGGTTGCTCGAACATGTCGCCCGCGTTGGCCTCACCGGCAACTGCCTGATCACCGCGCTCGCGGCGGTTGCGTCCACCGCGTCCGCGACGGCGGCCATCACGTTCTGCACGTTCACCGGACTCGTCGCCAGGCTGAGTGGCCTCGCCGTCGGCATCCGGGGCGGATGACGCGGCTGAATCCATGGGCTGAGCCGGCTCGATGCGCGGGGCGGCGTCGGCGCTGGCGCTGACATCGCCGGCCTTGTCGTCGGACGCTTCGTCGGATCCGTCGGCACGGCTGCCGTCATTTGCCGGGTTGTTCGATTCGCCATCACGATCACGCCCGCGGCCACCGCGACGCCGACGGCGCCCGTCCCGAGGTTCGCGCGCTTCGCCGATTTCGCCCGGCGGTGAAGGATCGAGGGCCTCGGAATCTGTCAACCCCGGCTGGGTCTCGGCGAATGCTGCACCGGCGATCAATTCGTCGTTCGAACGATCACGTGCACCGTCGCTGCCTTGTTCGCCACGGTTGGTACGCCCACCCCGGCGACCCCCTTCGCGCGGTTCACGCGGTTCACGCGGTTCACGCGTGTCGCTGGCGACCGCAGTCTGATCGTTGGAGTCGGTGGCTGTCGCGGCATCGTTGCGGTCGCTGCGGTCGCTGCGATTGCGGCGGTTGCGGCCGCCCTCGCGTGGCTCACGCGCTTCGCGCGCCGGTGCGCCATCCTGACGGTCGGCCGGGCGTTCACCGCGTGGTGCCCGTTCGGCACGTGCTTCGCCGCGGCCTTCACCACGTCCTTCACCACGTCCTTCACCACTTCCTTCACGCTTGCCATCCCGACCGTTGCGGCCGCCACGACCTCCGCGGCGCGGGCTGCCATCTGCGGCGCCAGCGGCGGCAGCGGCGGGCTTCGCCACCACCGGAGCGGCCGGGGCAGTCGGTGCATCATCGGGCGCACCAAAGACGCGCTTGATCCAGGCAAAGAACCCACCGCCTGCGCTGGCTCCCCGCTCCGGCGACGTGGCCGCCGGAGCTTGTGGTGCAGCCGCAATCGGCGCTGCGGGCTCGGGACGCGCTGCCGGCATCGGCGCGGGTGTTTCCGGCAGGATGCCCTTGATCACCGGCTCCTGTTTCGGTTTGGCACTGCTGTCGCGACGCCGCGTGATGCCGACTTCCTCTTCGGCATCGATCATCGTGTAGCTGGCCTGCAGATTCTCCAGGCGCGGATCGTCATGCCTCAGCCGCTCGAGCCGGTAATTCGGCGTCTCGAGCGCCTTGTTCGGCACCAGCAGCACGGTCACGCGCTGCTTCATCTCGATCTTGGTGATTTCGGTGCGTTTTTCGTTGAGCAGGAAACTGGTCACCTCGACAGGCACCTGGACATGCACCGCTGCGGTGTTGTCCTTCATCGACTCTTCCTGAACCATGCGCAGGATCTGCAGCGCGCTGGATTCGGTGTCGCGGATGTGGCCGGTGCCGTTGCAGCGCGGGCAGGTGATGTGATTGCCTTCGGAAAGCGCCGGACGCAGCCGCTGGCGGCTCAGTTCGAGCAGGCCGAACTTGCTGATGGTGCTGAACTGCACGCGGGCACGATCCTGGCGCAGCGAATCGCGCAGCCGGGTCTCGACCTCGCGCCGGTTCTTCGACTCTTCCATGTCGATGAAGTCGACCACGATCAGGCCGCCGAGGTCACGCAGCCGCATTTGGCGGGCAATTTCGTCGGCCGCTTCGAGGTTGGTACGGGTGGCGGTCTCCTCGATGTCGCTGCCGCGGGTGGAGCGTGCGGAGTTGACGTCGACCGAGACCAGCGCCTCGGTGTGGTCGATCACGATCGCGCCGCCGGACGGCAGGTTGACCGTGCGGCTGAACGCGGTCTCGATCTGGTGCTCGATCTGGAAACGGCTGAACAGCGGCGCATCATCCCGATAGCGCTTGACCTTGTGTGCCGTCTCGGGCATCACATGGCTCATGAACTGGTGAGCCTGTTCGTAGATGTCGTCGGTATCGATCAGGATCTCGCCGACATCGGCAGTGAAATAGTCCCGAATGGCGCGGATCACCAGCGACGATTCCTGATAGATCAGGAACGCACCCTTGCCGGCCTTGGACGCGCCATCGATCGCGTCCCACAGCTTCAGCATGTAATTGAGATCCCACTGCAGTTCGGGCGCGGTGCGGCCGATGCCGGCAGTGCGCGCGATCAGGCTCATGCCTTTCGGATATTCGAGCTGGTCGAGGTTTTCCTTCAGCTCTTCGCGGTCTTCGCCTTCGATGCGTCGGGAAACGCCGCCACCGCGCGGGTTGTTCGGCATCAGCACCAGATAACGCCCGGCCAGGCTGACCATCGTGGTCAGCGCCGCGCCCTTGTTGCCGCGCTCTTCCTTCTCGACCTGGATCAGCAGCGAATCGCCTTCGCGGATCGCGTCCTGGATGCGTGCGGTGCGCACGTCGACGCCCTCACGGAAATAGTTGCGCGAGATTTCCTTGAACGGCAAAAAGCCGTGGCGGTCTTCGCCGTAGTCGACGAAACAGGCTTCGAGCGAGGGCTCGACCCGGGTCACGACCGCCTTGTAGATGTTGCCCTTGCGTTGTTCGCGGCCTTCGATCTCGGTCTCGAAATCAAGCAGTTTCTGGCCATCGACGATCGCCAGGCGACGCTCTTCGGCCTGCGTCGCATTGATCAGCATGCGTTTCATGTGCACTCCTTCGCTGCGGCCGCCAATTGCTGGTACGGCCGGCATTTCTCATCAGCGCCACCGGAAAAACCGGGGGCGACGCTTCGATGCACGAGAAACGTGGAGGAACCGGAAGGAATCGCCCTGGACCGCAACGACGGCGTGGTCAGCAGACCGGCCGAGGATGCAGCGTTGGCGCGTGCGTACTGGTGGGGTGGGCGGCGACCCGGCTGTGGCACGGCGCATACGGCCGATGGCAGATGGGCAGGTGGGGTTCGACGCGCAACCGTTCCGAAGCGCCGGTATGCGGCGCCGTGTGACCGGCTGATGGCCGGGACAGGGCGCGCCGGAGGCGCTGTTCAGGAAGGTGGAGCGTCGACAACATCCGCTTGAATTCACTTGACGCAGGCGAAAGCGCGTTGCAGCGAAGATGCCGATCCGGCATGGGTTTGCGTGCAGATCGTCTTCCGCCTGGAAGACCTTTTCTCTGAGGTTCGTTCTTGGTTTTCTCTTCCACGCCGGGCGATCGATCGCAGGGTTCCTTGGAGACCGTGCCGGTCAATTGCGTCGGCATGTTGCATCACCGGGTTGCCGGGCCTCGCCCGGCTGCCAAGGTGTCATTCGCAAGTGCGACGTAAACTCTGAAAAATCAAACACTTACGACAACAACGTGGCGCGAGCGATTATACCGGGCAAACGGTTACACGGATCCGCGGCCCTCGACGGCAAGCGTATCCGACCCGAATCCGGCAAACCGACGCGCGCCGTCGAGCCTGATTCCGCGGCGCTCAATCAAGCACCCGAGCCGGCCGCCGCAGCAGCAGTGCGACACCTGCTTGTCGACGAAGGGTCGGAGGGGCAGCGCCTCGACAACTTTCTGGTCAAGCAGCTCAAGGGGGTTCCGAAGACACACCTCTACCGCGTGATTCGCAGCGGCGAGGTGCGCGTGAACAAGGGGCGTGCGGCGGCCGATACCCGGCTGGCAGTCGGCGACGACATCCGGATTCCGCCGGTGCGCGTGGCCGCCGTGCGCGTCGATGAAGCGTCCGTCGCGCCAGCGCGCGAATTTCCGATCGTCTTCGAAGATGACTTTCTGCTGGCGGTCGACAAGCCGGCCGGGGTCGCCGTCCATGGTGGCAGCGGCGTCAGCTCGGGCGTGATCGAGCAGTTGCGCCGGGCGCGTCCCGCCGCCCCATTTCTGGAACTGGTGCATCGCCTGGACAAGGAAACCTCGGGCTTGCTGCTGATCGCGAAGAAGCGCCAGGCGCTGCTGGCGCTGCAGGAGCAGTTTCGCCAGCGCAGCAGCGATGCGCCGATGGCGAAGATCTACGACGCACTCGTCGCCGGCGTCTGGCCGGCCAACCACCGGGTCATCGATCAGGCCTTGCACAAGTATCTCGATGCCGCGGGTGAGCGACGGGTGCGCGGCGTCGATGCCGACCATGCAGATGGCCGGCGCTCGATCACCTTGGTCAAGGTGGCGCAGCATCTGCCGGGTTTCAGTTTGCTGGAGGTGTCGCTGAAGACCGGCCGCACGCATCAGATCCGGGTTCATCTGGCTGGCGCCGGGCATGTGATCGCCGGTGACGAAAAGTACGGTGATTTCGCATTGAACAAGGCGCTGGCGCGTGGCACGGCGGTACCCGACTGCCGCTTCGACCGGATGTTTCTGCACGCACGCCGCTTGCGTCTGGCGCATCCGCACAGCGGCGAATTGCTGGAACTGGAAGCACCATTGCCGGCAGCCTGCGAGGTCTTGTTGCAGGCGCTCGCTGCGTCCTCGGTCGGCCATCGACAATAAGGCTCCGCTCGGGCAGTCGCCCACCCGAAGCACTCCACGCCCGATGGCGCCACAGGCAACACGATGAACCGAGACCGCCGCTTCGACCTGATTGTCTTCGACTGGGACGGCACCTTGTTCGACTCCACCGCCTTGATCACGCGATGCATCCAGTCGGCCTGCGTCGACCTCGGCATGCCCGCGCCGAGCGACAAGGACGCCAGCTATGTGATCGGCATGGGCCTGGTCGAGGCCTTGAGCCATGCCGCGCCCGGCCTGCCGCGCGAGCGCTATGCCGAACTCGGCACACATTATCGCCACCACTATGTGGCCCGTCAACACGAACTGATGCTGTTCGCCGGGGTGCTGGCGCTGCTCGACCAGCTGAAGCAGCGTGGCCACCTGCTCGGCGTGGCGACCGGCAAGTCGCGCAGCGGGCTTGACGACGCCCTGGCCACCGTCCAGCTGAAAGGTTTGTTCGACGCCACCCGCACCGCCGACGAAACGGCGTCGAAGCCGCACCCGCGTATGTTGCTCGAACTGATGGATCAGCTCGGTACCCGTGCCGAGCGCACGCTGATGATCGGCGACACCACCCACGATCTGCTGCTCGCATCGAACGCGGGCGCCGCCAGCGTCGGGGTTGGCTATGGCGCGCACGAAACCAGCGGGTTTGCCGCCCATCGGCCGCAGTTCATCGCCCACAGTGTGGCCGAGCTCGCGCAGTGGCTGGACCGCCATGCCTGAGGCGCCCGCCGATGCGATATGGCTGTGCGGCGGCGACGATTTGATCGATCGCGGCCGCGCCATGTTGTTCGAGGTGCGTCAATACGGGGCACCGGTGCGCGCCTTCGTGATGCGCCACGATGGCCATCTGGTGGCGTACCTGAACCGGTGCGCTCACGTGCCCGCAGAGATGGACTGGCTGCCCGGCGAATTTCTCGACAGCGACCGTGAATCCATCATCTGCTCGATTCACGGTGCGAGCTATCGACCGCGCGACGGCCAGTGCATCGGCGGACCTTGCGGACGCGGCAAGCTGACATCCCTGGTTGTTGCGGAGATCGCAGGCCAGGTCTATTGGTATCCTTCCACCGACATCCGGCCGGCTCTCCCGGTCACTGAAAGTCCGCCATGAGTTCGTCCGATCCTTTCCCACCCACGCATCCGCCGCACGATCGGAGCTTCGGGTCTGCCGAAGCCGCTTCCGAGCGTACCGGCCCGCCGCCCTGGTCGCGGATGGACAGCGTGGTCGAGCAGTTTGCGCGCGACTATATGAAAGACCGCCGCAGCGAGCGACGCTGGCGGGTCTTCTTTCGCCTGTTCTGGCTGTTGCTGCTGGTTTTCGCCGTCTGGTCGTTGCTGGCAGCCCGCAGCCTCGGACCCGCGCCGAGCGGGCGCCACACGGCGTTGATCGAGGTGCGTGGCGAAATCTCATCCGATACCGAGGCGAGTGCCGAGTTGCTGGTCGGCGCGCTGAAGAATGCCTTCGAAGACACCGGCTCGGCTGCGGTGGTGTTGCGCATCAACTCGCCCGGTGGCAGCCCGGTGCAGGCCGGCATCATCAACGACGAAATCCATCGGCTGAAGCTGCTGCACAAGAAAAAGGTGTATGCGGTGGTCGAGGAGATCTGCGCCTCGGGGGCTTATTACATCGCGGTGGCAGCGGACGAGATCTATACCGACAAGGCCAGCATCGTCGGCTCGATCGGGGTGTTGATGGACGGCTTCGGTTTTCCGGAACTGATGGACAAGCTGGGCGTCGAGCGCCGCCTGATCACGGCCGGCGAGAACAAGGCCATGAACGATCCCTTCCTGCCGCAGAACGAGAAGCACCGTGCCTACGCACAGAACATGCTCGACCAGATCCACCAGCAGTTCATTCGGGTCGTCAAGGAGGGTCGCGGCGCCCGCCTGAAGGTGACCGACGAAACTTTCTCCGGCCTGTACTGGAACGGCGAGGAGGCGGTCAAGCTTGGTCTGGCCGACAAGATCGGCAATCTCGACTATGTTGCCCGCGAAATCGTCAAGGCCGAGGAGATCATCGACTACACGCCGCACGAAAACGTCGCCGAGCGACTGGCCAAACGCTTCGGTGCCTCAATCGGCGCCGGTGCCGTCACCGCCTTGCGGTCGATGGGCGGGCTTCGCTAGCCTCGGGTTTTTCGTCCGGCCCGCGGGCCGTGTGATTGGTCGGCCATGCTGGCTAGACAGCCTTCAACATGCCCTTGGTCTCGATGAAGCTGATCACCTCGTCGAGGCCGGCCAGCGTTTTCAGATTCGTCATCACGAAGGGTCGCAGACCGTTCGGCCCGCTGCGCATGCGGATGGTGTCGCTGCGCATCACTTCCAGATCGGCGCCGACATGAGGCGCCAGATCGGTCTTGTTGATGACGAACAGGTCGCTGCGGGTGATGCCGGGGCCGCCCTTGCGCGGAATCTTCTCGCCGGCTGCGACATCGATCACATAGATCGTCAGGTCGGACAGTTCGGGGCTGAAGGTGGCCGCCAGGTTGTCTCCGCCCGATTCGATGAAGACGATGTCGGCATCGGGAAACTTCACCAGCATGCGATCGACCGCTTCGAGGTTGATCGATGCATCTTCACGAATCGCGGTGTGCGGGCAGCCGCCGGTCTCGACGCCCATGATGCGTTCGGCATCGAGCGCGCCGGCCACCGTCAACAGGCGTTGGTCTTCCTTCGTGTAGATGTCGTTGGTGACCACCACCAGGTCGTAGCGGGTGCGCAGCGCCTTGCACAACATCTCGACCAGCGTGGTCTTGCCGGAACCGACCGGACCCCCGATGCCCACGCGCAGTGGCGGGAGGTCTCTTGATCGGCCGGCAATGTTGTGCAATCGGTTCATCTTCGAATGATCGAGTGGAGTGGAAAGGGGTACGCAGATTTGATGCCAGCGGCCGGATGCCCGACGCGCGACGCGTTCAGGAGCGGAACAGCCGCGAGTATTGTGTTTCGTGCTGCGCCGACAGGATCGCCAGCATCGGCGCGTGGGACTGACGGCAGTCTGCGGGCAGTTGAATCGCGTATTCGATGGCGGCCGGAATCTCGGCGACCAAACGGCTCAATATACGCTGGGCGCCTGCCTGACCCAATGGCACCGCCTTGATCGCAGCCTGCGCCATGTTTTCCGCCCAGCCGAAGGCCTGCGCCTGCAAGGCCTGGTGAACCGGGGCGCCAGTGAGCACGGTGGCCAGTGCAAAGGCCAGCGGCCAGCTCGGTGCCGGTTGCAGGCCGGCCAGTTCGGCAATACGCTGATCGTCGGCCCACACGCTGTTGCGCAGCCACTCGAGCAATGAGCGGCCGGTCTGCTCGGTCTGTTGCCGCAGCTCGGCGGTTTCGCGTGTCTGCAGTACCCAATCATTCAGCGCGTGCAGCGTTGCCGTGTCATCGGCCTGCCAGGCGACATGGGCTGCGGCGGCAACGGCCCAGTCGCCGCGGGCCTGGGTCAGCCACAACTGGTCGATCAACCAGGTCGCGGCCTGTGCCTCGTTGCCGACCAAGCCGCTTTCGACAGCCGATTCCATGCCTTCGGAGTAACTGAAACCGCCGACCGGCAAGGCTGGCGAGGCCAGCCACATCAGGTGCAGCAGCGTGGTGCTGCCGGCGCCGTCCGGATCAGCCATGCGCCGAGCCCCCGGATCGGTCACCTTCGGCGTCGGTGTGCTTGTGCCCGTGATCGTGATCGTGGTCATGCGGGTGGCCGTGAGCGTGGGAAGCAGTGGCCGCATAAGCCCCCGACTCGGGCTCGAACGGCGCTGCGATCTCGCTGACGATCAGGTGCATCTGGCGCAGCATGGCCGCCAGCACGTGATCCGGTTCGAGCAGCAGGCGATCGGCTTGCAGTTCAAGCGCGATGTGGCGGTTGCCGAGGTGGTAGGCGGCGCGCAGCAGATCGAAGGCCGAGCCGTGCGCCGTGCAGTGACGCACTTCCATCAAGGGCTGGTCGGCAGCGATCACGCGTATCAGGGAGCCGTCGTCGGCCACCAGCAGATCGCCGCCACGCACCACGCTGCCGCGCGGCAGGAAGACGCCGATCTGCCGGTCCTGGCTGTCCCGGGTCTCGAAACGGCTGCGCTGCCGCACGTCCCAATCCAGCGTCACGCTGGCCGCACGCTTGACGAGTACCGGCGCCAATCCGCGGCCGCCGGCAATGCATTTGGTGATCGTCAACATGATTTTTGGGTGCGGGATCCGGTGGGGCCGGAGCATACCAAGCGGCTGCGGGTATTCTTGGCGACATGTACGTGCAGCATTTCGGCCTCGAGCACGAACCCTTTTCGATCGCGCCCGATCCCCGCTACCTCTACATGAGCGAGCGGCATCGGGAGGCGCTCGCCCACCTGACCTATGGCCTCAATTCCGGTGGCGGCATCGTGCTGCTGACTGGCGAAATCGGTGCCGGCAAGACCACGGTGTGCCGATGCTTCCTCGATCAGGTGCCTGCGGATTGCCGTATGGCCTATATCTTCAACCCGAAGCTGACGGTGATCGAACTGCTGGCGTCGGTGTGCGAGGAATTCGGCGTCGAGGTTCCGAAGGCCGACGGCCAGACCACGGTCAAGACCTTTCTGGATCCGCTGAACCGCTTTCTGCTCGACGCTCACGCCGCCGGCCGCAACAGCGTGCTGATGATCGACGAGGCGCAGTTGCTGTCGCCCGAGGTGCTGGAGCAATTGCGGCTGCTGACGAATCTGGAAACCAGCGAGCGCAAGCTGCTGCAGATCATTCTGGTCGGACAGCCCGAGTTGCGCGACATGCTCGCGCAGCCCGGACTCGAGCAGCTGGCCCAGCGCGTGATTGCGCGCTACCACCTCGGCGCCCTCGACGAAGCCGATACCGGCCGATATATCGCGCATCGGCTCGAACTGGCCGGACTGCACGGCCCGAGCCCGCTTGGCGCCGAACTGCTGCGCAGCATCCATCGACAAAGCGGTGGCATTCCACGGCGCATCAACCGCCTGTGTGACCGGGCCTTGCTCGGCGCCTATGGGCAGGGGATGTCGACCGTCGATCTGCGCACGCTGCGCCGTGCTGCAGCGGAAGTCGAAGGCAAGGAGCCGGTTCGCAGTCCGCTTCCGCAGCCCTGGTCCGCTGCGGGGGGCGGCTGGGGTCGTTTTGCAGCGGGCGTCGCGATCGGGGTCTTGCTGTTCGCCGCCGGCCTGACCTGGCGCAACTGGGAACAGCCGTCGATGACAGTGGCAAGCGCCGCGGCCACGCCGGATCAGCAGACGGCGCGCAGCCCGACGCCGACGCAGACGTCGCCGCTGGCGGCCGTGGTTGCGGATCGAACGCCGACAGCAGCGGCTGATGCCCAGGCCTCCGCTGCCGCCGACACGCTCGCATCGTCCAGACCAGCGGTCGACGCGGACCTGGCGCCCGCGGCGCTGATCGGCCTGAACGATCTGGTGCGCAGCCTGCGCGGTGCACCGGTCAGCGAGCAGGCAGCCTGGCGAGCCCTCGGGGAGCAGTGGGGTTTAAAGCTCGGCCCGGGCGATGCCTGTCTCGCGGCAGCCCAGCTTCGGCTCGGCTGCTACAAGAGCCGCGGCGGCATCACTGTGGTGCGCCAACTGGGTCGTCCCGGCATTCTGACGCTGCAGACCCGGCAGGCGGGCGAGCAACATCTGGTGCTGATCGGCATCGATTCCCGGCATGCCACGCTGCTGGTCGCCGGCCAGCGCCGCAAGCTGTCGCTGATCGATCTGGCTTCGGTCTGGAAGGGCGGCTTCTCGACTTTCTGGCGGGTGCCGGATCCGCTGCTTCAGGCGGCCCCGGCCGATGGCAGCGAACCCCTGGCCGGCTGGCTTTCACAGCGGCTGGCCAGCATTGATGGTGAACCGCCACGACCCGATATCCGCCAGATCGACAATGGCCTGCGCGAGCGGCTGCTGACCTTCCAGCGCGCCCAGGGGCTGGTTGCGGACGGATTGCCGGGCCCAATGACCCTGATGGCGCTGAACCGTTCAACCGGTGTCGTTGAACCCCGCCTGACCAGCGATCGCTGAACCGACTGACATGTCCCAGATTCTCGATGCCCTCCGTCGTGCCGAAGCACAACGCTCGCGTGGTCGCGTTCCAGGCCTGCACGAGACGACCGGCCAGGTCACGCTCACGCCCGGTCCTACGGCAGCACCCGGTTCCAGGCGCCCGCTGGTGATTGCCGCGGTCTTGCTGCTGGCGCTGGTCCTGAGCGGCGCGCTGTTCTTGATGTTGCGAACCGCGGATTCGGATTCGAAGCCTGTGCGAGCTGGCGAGGTTCCCGTCGCCGCGAATGCGCGGGGGGGCGACACCGTTCTGGGTGCGGCGTCCGATGCGGTGGCGATCCAGCTGCCTGATCCGAAGGCGGCTGCTGCGGCTGATCCACCGGCGCCGGTCGGTTTGCCGCGCAAGGCCCAGTTGCCTGCGCCCGCACCGACCCAGACGCCGACCGATCTGACAGCCCGATTGCCCGAAAGCCGCATCGAGCCGCGTGAGCCGCCGGCGGCACGGGTCGTCGCCGAACGGGCGCAGCCGGCCGCTGCAATCGATTCCCCGGCCAGACCATTGGCGCCGGCGCCGGCCCCGAGCCGATCAGGCGCAGGCTCCGTGCCCGACCTGCCGGCCCGACAGGATCTGCCGCCGGAGGTTCAACGCAGCCTGCCGCCGATCACGGTCAGCGGAACCGTCTATTCGTCCGATCCGGCCCAGCGCATGCTGGTCGTCAACGGCGAGTTGTGGCGCGAGGGGGATCAGATCCGGCCAGGGCTGGTGCTGGAGCAGATCCGGCGCCGCGATGCGGTATTGCGCTTCAACGGCGTTCGTTTCACCGTCGGCCCGTAGCCTATTCCGCGGCCATTATTCGGCCAGCTCGGTTGGTTTGCCCTGAGCTTGCAGGCTCTTCTTGATGTATCCGTGCCGCTCGCGCTTGCGGCTGGGATCCTTGGCCGACATGTGGCAAGCGCGAGATATCAGCCCGCCATCACGAATCGATCCGCACGGGCTGCCTCGAGCACGGCCGGAAAGTCTGCCTCGAGGGTCTCGAGCGGCGAGGCGCCCGACAGCCATTCGTTGGGGGCGACGAACCAGGCTGCCAGTTCATCGGCCTCCAGTACCGCGCCCAGTTCGCCGAGCAGCGTGCTGATCGCCGGCCGGATCGACATGTCGTCGAGATGGAACTGGAACAGCGGAACCCAGGTCTGGGATTGCACCGCGAGGTGAACGATCTTCGACCCGACGATCCAGCGCGCGAGTTGCGAAACCGGCTGTTCGCAGTGGCGTCGCATCAGCAATGCCACCTCTTCAGCACTGACCACACCGCCGTGACGCGAATACGCGCTGGCGAGCGTCTGGATAGGGGCACTCGACCGGGTCGACACATTGGGGTGCGTCGGCGGTTGGAGGTCGCCGCTGCCGGTCTGGAGCGGCAACGATGGGGTGCGGGTGGCGAGCATGGGTCGATCCTGTGAACTGCTGTGGCTCAGCGGCGGCGCAGCGAAAAGAACGAGACCAGCCGTTCGATCAGGCTGTCCTGCTCGAACGGCCGGTGCAGCGTCGGCAACGGCGTGGGGCGACGCAGACGCCGAAAGCTCAGATTGCGTGACGAGTGGTGCGGGATTTCGAGCGACAGTCGGGGCTGCAGGCTGAGCATGGCGAACTCCTTCGAATCAATGTGGTGGGTGCTGCCGTCAACGGGAACGGTATTCGGCGACTGATTTGAATCATGGATGTTTCAATCGGTGACCGGTGTCGGTTCAAGTTGCCGCCGCCTGTAGGTGAATCCCTGTCCGCTCTGTAGGGCAGCGGGTGACCGGGCCTCGGTGCGCTTGCACGTATCCTTGTGGTCTATGCGTAAACGGATCGTCAAGGAACCCGAAGATGAAATCGAACGATGTGGTGGTGCATCACCAGGCATTGAGCGCGGCGGTAACAGCTTTGTTCAGCCAGGCCGGCAGCAATGAACGCGAAGCCGAACTGGTTGCGGCTCAGCTGGTCGGAGCCAATCTGACCGGCCATGACTCACACGGTGTGGGCATGGTGCCCCGGTATGTCGAGGTGTTGCTGGCCGGTGATCTGCGGCTCAATGCCCACCCGACATGCGTGATGGAGGCCGGCGCGATCCGGGTGATCGACGCCGGCTACGGGCTCGGGCAGGTGGCCGGCTACGAGGCGATGGAAATGGCCATCGCGACCGCCAGGCAACACGGCCTGAGCCTGACCGGGTTGCGCAACAGCCATCATCTGGGGCGCATCGGGCATTGGGCCGAGCAGGCGGTTTCGGCCGGCATGATCTCGCTGCATTTCGTCAACGTCATCAGCATTCCGATGGTGGCGCCATTCGGTGGCCGGCAGTCGCGCCTGGTGACCAACCCGATCGCGATCGGCGTGCCGCGCGAAGGCAAGCCCCCGCTGGTGCTGGATTTCGCAACCAGCAAGATCGCAGTCGGCAAGGCCCGCGTGGCGTTGAACGAAGGCAAGCCGGTGCCGAACGATTCGCTGCTCGATTCGGACGGCGAGCCGACGCTGGACCCGGCAAAGCTGTTCGCGACGCCGCACGGTGCGCTGCTGCCGTTCGGTGATCACAAGGGATCCGGCCTGGCCCTGATGTGCGAGATCCTCGGTGCGGCGCTGATCGGCGGGCCGGTGATGAGCGGTGCGCCGACCAGCCGCCGCATTGTCAACAACATGCTGACGATCACGATCGATCCCCGATTCTTCGCGGAGCACGGGTCGATGGACGAATCGATCGACCAGTTGCTGGATTGGGTGCGCTCGGCCAGGCCGGTCGATCCGGAAACCGGCATCCTGTTCGCTGGCGAACCCGAACGCACGCAACGACAGCGGCGCGAAGCGGGCATCGTGGTCGATGCGAACACCTGGGCCGAGCTCGAACACGCGGCCGAGGCGGTCGGCCTGGGTGCGCCGGCCTGGAATCGTCACGCGCGCGCAAGCGCGTGATTGAAAGTTTTCGACACCCCGACCCGACCAAGCGACCACTTCCCAGCTCCAGCAAAGGACCTGATCTTGACGATTGAACTCCATACCTTCGATACCCCGAACGGCCGCAAGATCAGTGTGGCGCTGGAAGAGATGGCGCTGCCGTACGAGGTGCACGTGGTCGATATCACCAAGGGTGAGCAGCACGCGCCGGGCTTCGTCGCATTGAGCCCGAACCACAAGATTCCGGCCATCGTTGATCCCGACGGCCCCGGCGGCGCGCCGATCAGCATCTTCGAGTCGGGTGCGATCCTGATCTATCTGGCGCGCAAGACCGGGCAGTTCCTGCCGAGCGACGAGCGCGCGCAAGTCGAGGTGCTGGAGTGGTTGATGTTCCAGATGGGCGGCTTCGGGCCGGCGCCGGGGCAGGTGCACCATTTCATTGCGCTCGACAACGAGGCCGACCGCAGTTATGGCCTGAAGCGCTACATGGCGGAAACCCGGCGGCTCTACGACGTGATGGACAAACGCCTGGCCGACCGCGAATTTTTTGCGGCCGACATCTCGATTGCCGATTTCGCGATCATCGGCTGGGCCTGGCGCCATCAGCGCCACCAGGTCGACCTGGCCGACTTCCCGAATGTGCAGCGCTGGTATCAACGGATGATGGCGCGGCCGGCCGTGGCGCGTGGTTTCGCGGTGCCGCTGCGCCGCCCGGGCTGATCAGCGCGGGGCTTGCGCTGAACGGTTGTTTCAGGACCGCCGCGGATGTGCCGATGGCGGCAGCGGCGGCCGATCCTGCGCTAAAACAGGAAGTAGCGCTGCGCCATCGGCAGCACGGTGGCCGGCTCGCAGCTCAGCAGTTCGCCGTCGGCGCGCACCTGGTAGGTCTGCGAATCGACTTCCATCTTCGGCAGCCAGCCGTTGTGCAGCATTTGCTGCTTGCGTACGCTGCGGCAGGCCTTGACGGCTGCCACCGGCTTGCTCAGCCGCAAGGTGTGCGGCAGGTCGGCGGCGAGTGCGCCCTGGCTCATGAAGGTCAGCGATCCGGCGTGCAAGGCGCCGCCGAAACTGCCGAACATCGGCCGATAGTGCACCGGCTGCGGGGTCGGGATGCTGGCATTCGGGTCCCCCATCGCGGCTGCCGCGATGAAGCCGCCTTTCAGGATCAGCGAGGGCTTGACGCCGAAGAATGCCGGCCGCCATAACACCAGGTCGGCCCACTTGCCTTCCTCGATGCTGCCGACCTCATGGCTGATGCCGTGGGCGAGCGCCGGGTTGATCGTATATTTGGCGATGTAGCGCTTGACCCGGCTGTTGTCGTTTCGCGCGGTGTCGGCAGGCAGCCCACCCGGCCGCGAATCTGCAGTCAGCGCGCCGCGCTGCACCTTCATCTTGTGCGCCGTCTGCCAAGTGCGCAGAATCACCTCGCCGACCCGGCCCATCGCCTGGCTGTCGCTGCTCATCATGCTGATCGCGCCGAGGTCGTGCAAGACGTCTTCGGCGGCGATGGTTTCGCGGCGGATCCGGCTTTCGGCGAATGCAAGATCCTCGGCGATGCTGGCATCGAGGTGGTGGCACACCATCAACATGTCGAGGTGTTCGTCGACCGTGTTGACCGTATACGGCATCGTCGGGTTGGTCGACGACGGCAGGAAGTTTTCTTCGCCGACCACCCGCAGGATGTCCGGCGCATGGCCGCCACCGGCGCCTTCGGTGTGGAAGGCGCAGAGGCTGCGGCCCTTGGTGGCTGCAATCGTATTCTCGACGAAGCCTGATTCATTCAGCGTATCGCTGTGGATCGCGACCTGGGTGTCGGTTTCTTCGGCTACGCCCAGACAACAGTCGATCGCCGCCGGTGTCGTGCCCCAGTCTTCGTGCAGCTTCAGGCCGATGGCGCCGGCCTCGATCTGCTGGCGCAGCGCTTCAGGCTGGCTCGCATTGCCCTTGCCGAGAAAGCCGAGGTTCATCGGCCAGGCGTCTGCCGCCTGCAGCATGCGCGCCAGGTTGGCCGGTCCGGGCGTGCAGGTGGTGGCGTAGGTGCCGGTGGCCGGCCCGGTGCCGCCGCCCAGCATGGTCGTGATGCCGCTGTTCAGCGCCTCGTCGATCTGTTGCGGGCAGATGAAATGGATGTGGCTGTCGATGCCGCCGGCGGTGACGATCAGACCCTCGGCGGCGATCACCTCGGTGCCGGGGCCGATCACGATGTCGACACCCGGCTGCACGTCCGGGTTGCCGGCCTTGCCGATCTTGGCGATGCGGCAGCCGCGCAGGCCGATGTCGGCCTTGATGATGCCCCAGTGGTCGACGATCAAGGCGTTGGTGATCACGCAGTCGACGGCGTCGCCAGCTCCGGGGCCGTTGCTGCGCTGGCCTTGCCCCATGCCGTCGCGGATCACCTTGCCGCCACCGAACTTGACCTCTTCGCCGTAGCCGCCGGCTTGCAGCGTCAAATCGCGCTCGACCTCGATCAGCAGGTCGGTATCGGCCAGCCGCACCCGGTCGCCGACGGTGGGGCCATACATCTCGGCATAGGCGCGGCGGTTGATGGTGGCCATCAGAGCGCTCCTTGCACCAGTCCGCGGAATCCGAACACCCGCCGGTCGCCGGCGTAGTCGACCAGTTCGACCGTGCGCTGCTGGCCGGGCTCGAAGCGCACCGCGGTGCCCGAGGCGATGTTCAGGCGCATGCCGTGCGCCGCGCTTCGGTCAAACGACAGCGCCGCATTGGTTTCGGCGAAGTGATAGTGCGAGCCGACCTGAATCGGCCGGTCGGCGCTGTTCTCGACCACCACCGTCACGTGGCGGCGGCCCGGGTTCAGCGGGTGGTCGGCGCCATCGGTCAACAACTCGCCAGGAACGATCGGCATCTCGGGTTGGCTCCGGTGGAATTGGCGCAGGGGCCGGGTAGGTGGGGCGCTGTCGGTGATCAGCGAATCGGCTGATGGACGGTGACCAGTTTGGTGCCGTCGGGGAAGGTCGCTTCCATCTGGATCTCGGGAATCAGTTCGGCCACGCCGTCCATCACGTCGTGTCGCCCGAGGACGGATTGACCGTCGGCCATCAGATCGGCTACGCTTTTCCCATCGCGGGCGCCTTCCATGATGGCGGCACTGATCAGCGCGACGGCTTCGGGGTAGTTCAGCTTGAGACCGCGTGCCTTGCGGCGCTCCGCCAACAGCGCCGCGGTGAAGATCAGCAGCTTGTCTTTCTCGCGCGGCGTCAGTTCCATGGCTGCGAAGTTAGCAGATCACGTGCCCGATTGGAACGAGCAGAATGGCGCGGCTTTCTCTCGTCGAGCGCACGCACTTCGTGGCATGGCGCTTGCGCCCCATTTTTGGGATGACCACCGCCTTGCCACCCGCTGAAGCTGCTGAGCCCCAGTTGGGCCCCGCGGTGGTGCATCGCGGGCGCACCGATGCGGTGCAGCGCGTCGTCAAGGTGCGTCGTGACTACAACAGCTGGGTCGCACGCGAAACCATGGAGGACTACGCGTTGCGGTTCACGCCGCGCTCGTTTCGCAAGTGGTCGTCGATGCGGGTCGCCAACACCGCGTTCGGCGCCTCGTCGTTTCTGGTGCTGGAGGCCGTGGGCGGCACCTTGCTGGTCGACTACGGTTTCATCAACGCCTTCTGGGCCATCCTGGCCACTGGGCTGATCATCTTTCTGGCCGGCTGGCCGATCAGCGTCTACGCTGCCCGACACGGGGTCGACATGGATCTGCTGACCCGCGGCGCCGGCTTCGGCTATATCGGCTCGACCGTGACCTCGCTGATCTACGCGTCGTTCACCTTCATCTTTTTTGCGCTCGAGGCGGCGATCATGGCCTACGCGCTCGAGCTGGCCTTCGATATTCCGCCGGCCTGGGGCTATCTGGTGTGTGCGCTGGTGGTCATTCCGCTGGCCACCCACGGGGTGACAACCATCAGTCGCCTTCAGGTCTGGACCCAGCCGCTGTGGCTGGTGATGCTGATCGTGCCGTTCATCTATGTGCTGCAGCAGCATCCCGGGGTGCTGACCGACATCTGGGCCTACGGGGGCGGTGATGCGGCGCAGCCGAACCGGCCGGTGGCGCCGGGTTTCGATCTGCTGAAATTCGGTGCCGCGATGACCGTCGGCATTGCGTTGATCACGCAGATGGGCGAACAGGCCGATTACCTGCGATTCATGCCGGAACCGACGCGCGCCAAACGCGCCAACGGACAGCGCCGCGTCGACCTGGGCTGGTGGGCCGGCGTGGTGATCGGCGGACCGGGCTGGGTGATTCCCGGCGTCTTGAAGATGCTCGGTGGCGCCTTGCTGGCGTTTCTGGCGATCGGTTATTCGGTGCCGCTCGACCGCGCGGTCGACCCGAACCAGATGTACCTGGTCGCCTACGGTGCGGTGTTCTCGAATTACGGTCTGGCGGTGGCCGCCACCGCGCTGTTCGTGTTCATCTCGCAACTGAAGATCAATGTCACCAACGCCTACGCCGGCTCCCTGGCCTGGAGCAACTTCTTCGCACGGCTGACGCACAGCCATCCCGGGCGGGTGGTCTGGATGATCTTCAACATCCTGATCGCGCTGATGCTGATGGAGCTGAATGTCTTCCAGGCGCTCGGCAAGGTGCTGGGCCTGTACTCCAACATCGCGATCAGCTGGATGATGGCGGTGGTGGCCGATCTGGTGATCAACAAGCCGATGGGCTGGTCACCGAAAGGCATCGAGTTCAAGCGAGCGCACCTGTTCGATGTCAATCCGGTCGGCGTCGGCGCGATGGGGGTTGCCTCGCTGTTGTCGATTGCAGCTTACACCGGTGTGCTCGGCGAGATGGCGCAGGCTTTCTCGGCGCTGATCGCGCTGGTCACCGCGTTGATCGTCTCGCCGCTGCTGGCCTGGGCGACCGGGGGCCGCTACTACATCGCGCGCCAGCCGGCGCCGGAGCCGCCGCAGACAAGCGTCGACCAAGGCAGCTACAAGCGCCTGACCAGCTGCGTCATCTGCGAGCGCGAATATGAACATGACGACATGGCGTTCTGCCCGGCCTACCGCGGCGACATCTGTTCCTTGTGCTGTTCGCTCGATGCACGTTGCCACGACCTGTGCAAGCCGGATGCGCGGATTGCGGTGCAGTGGCGGGCTGCTGCGAGCCGGCTGGTACCGGCCGCGGTCTGGCGGCGCCTTGATACCGAGCTCGGCCACTACCTGATGCTGATGACACTGACGGTGCCGGCGCTGGCGGCGCTGTTCGTCGCGATCTATCAGCATCAGCGCCGCACCTTGATGGCTGGAGGCGGGCCGCTGTCCGGCGACGTCGAAGCGGCCCTGCAATTGGGTTTCGTCAAGCTGTTCGCCGCGCTGCTGGTGATCTGCGCGGTTGTCGCCTGGTGGCTGGTCTTGAAGCACCGCAGTGCGCAGGTGGCGCAGGAAGAGTCGAACCGGCAGACCCATTTGCTGGTCCAGGAGATCGAGTCGCACCGGCTCACCGACGAAGCCCTGCAGGAGGCCAAGCAGCAGGCCGAACTGGCCAACGGCGCCAAGAGCCGCTACATCACGACCATCAGCCACGAGCTGCGAACGCCGTTGAACAGCATCATCGGTTATGCGCAGCTGCTCGACGAAGACGCGGGTGTTCCGCCGCACCGCCGCCAGGCCGTCAGCGTGATCCGGCGCGGTGGCGAACACCTGCTGTCGCTGATCGAGGGCACGCTGGATCTGGCGCGCATCGAAAGCGGCAAGTTGTCGCTTGAGGTCAAGCCGCTGCACTGGCGCGAGGGGCTGCTGCAGATCGCTCACATGTTCGAATTGCAGGCAGCGGGCAAAGGCATCACGTTCCGCTGCGTGATCGACCCCGCCTTGCCCGAAGTGGTGCGCGCCGACGAGAAACGGCTGCGCCAGATCCTGATCAATGTGCTCGGCAACGCTGTCAAGTTCACGCAGCGCGGCGGGGTGGTTTTCCGGGTGCGTCATGCGCGCGAAATGGCCACCTTCGAGATCGAGGATACCGGCCCGGGCATCGCGGCATCCGAGATGGCGCAGATTTTCGAGCCGTTCGGGCGCGGCGCGGCGTCGGGTGCCGGTGGCGGCAGCGGTCCGGCCGGGAGCACCGGACTCGGGCTGACGATCAGCAAGATGCTGACCGATCTGATGGGGGGCGAAATCACCGTCCACAGCGCGCCGCCTGCCGGGCTCGACGATCCAGGTGATGCAGCCGGCGCCGCACGGGCGGCCGGCACGGTATTCCGGATCCGGCTGTTCCTGCCTGAGGTCCGGGCGGCTTCGGCAGGGCAGTCGCTGCCTGCCGTGATGCGGGTCGGGTACGTCGGTTCGCGCAAGCGGCTGCTGGTGGTCGACAACGAAGAGGTCGACCGCGGCCTGATGGTCAGTATGCTGGCGCCATTGGGTTTCGAAGTGCGGCAGGCGGCTTCGGGTCTGCGATGCCTGGAACTGCTGCGCGATTTCAGCCCGGACGCGATCCTGATGGACCTGGCGATGCCGGGCATCGATGGCTGGGAGACGATCCGGCGTCTGCGCGCCGAGCGCCTGAGCGATGCGCCGCTGGCGATCGTCTCGGCCAATGCATTCGAGAAGGGTGTCGACAATGGGGTCGGGATCGGAGCCGACGATTTCATCCTGAAGCCGGTCCGCAAGCATGAACTGCTGGATTGGCTGGGGCGTTCGTTGCACCTCGAATGGAATCAGGCACCGGATTCCAGGGAACCCCGACACGGCAGCGTGGAGGATGGCGCTTACGGTGCAATCCAGCCTGCTGGTCAACCGGTGATCGTCTTTCCGCCGTTCCCGGAGGTACAGGCCCTGCAAACCGTGATCGATCTCGGCTACCTGCGCGGCATCCTGCGGCAGCTCGACAAGATCGAGGCCGAGGATCGGCGCTGCGTTCCGTTCGTCATGCAGATGCGCGCATTGGCGCGCAGCTTCCAGCTCGAGGCGATGAGCGGTCTGCTGCGGCAGGCCGCTGGCAACACCGCGGCACCGACTTCACCCGAGGCGTCAGCGCCATGAGCGGCGAGGCCAATCCCGGTTTTTCGGTCGTCGAAGGGGCGGCCGATCCGATCGATCGCAGCAGCGCCGATGTGGTGCTGATCGTCGACGATGTACCCGACAACCTCTCGGTGCTGCACGATGCGCTGGACGAGGCGGGATATACCGTGTTGATCGCGACCGACGGCGAGGCGGCGCTGCAGCGGGCCCAGCAGGCGATGCCCGACATCATCTTGCTCGACGCGATGATGCCCGGCATCGACGGCTTCGAGGTGGCGCGTCGGCTGAAGGCGAATGAGGACACCGCGCACATCCCGATCGTCTTCATGACCGGCCTGACCGAAACCGAGCATGTGGTCAGTGCGTTCGCGGCCGGTGGGGTCGACTACGTGACCAAGCCGATCCGAACCCGTGAGGTGCTGGCGCGCATGACCGTGCACATGCAGGGTGCCCGACAGGCTCGCCACGCCCGCACCGCGCTGGATGCCTTCGGGCATGCGAGCCTGGTGGTGCGCGCCAGCGACAGCCGCATCGTGTGGCAGACGCCGCTCGCACGCGGGATGCTGGAGGCCCACTTCACCGGCCCCGAGTTGCCGCAGGAAGTGGGGTCATGGGTCCGCAACGAAGGTGCGCGGCGCCTGAATGGACAGCCACCGCATCCCTTGGTACTGTCGTTCGATGCCGCGCCATCCGCCAAGGACCCGACGCGCCGCCCGCACCGGCTGATCTTCACGCTGCACGAAGCCGACGAGGATGAATGGCTGCTGGTGATGCGCGAGAGCTCCGATCAGGCGGTGATCGACGCGGTCGGTGCCGCGTTCGGCCTGACCGCGCGCGAAGCCGAGGTCTTGTACTGGCTGACCAAGGGCAAGACCAATCGCGACATCGGCGACATCCTCGGTACCAGCCCGGCCACGGTGAAAAAGCAACTCGAGCATGTCTACGAGAAGCTCGGCGTCGAGACCCGCACCGCCGCCGCTTCGCTGGCGATGAGCCGGGTTGCCGCGCTCGGCCAGACCTGAAACGCCAGTTCGAGTTCCTGGCCTACGCCATCTGTCGTATTGGGGAACGTGCCGAGGCTTCTTAAGCTGTGCTGGTCCGTCCAACAGGACATACCCGCACACCCTAGGAGCATCCATGAGCCTCAGCCGTCGCACATTCACCCACTCGCTCAGCGCTGTCGGCCTTGCCGCAGCCACCCTGTCATTTGCCGGCATGGCGAATGCCGCCGATACGATCAAGGTCGGCATCCTGCATTCGCTGTCAGGCACGATGGCGATTTCCGAGACGGTCCTGAAGGACGTCGCGATGATGACCATCGACGAGATCAACGCCAAGGGCGGCGTGATGGGCAAGAAGCTCGAAGCCGTGATCGTCGACCCGGCCTCGAACTGGCCGCTGTTCGCCGAGAAGGCCAAGCAGCTGATCGATCAGGACAAGGTCGCCGTCACCTTCGGCTGCTGGACCTCAGTCTCGCGCAAGTCGGTGCTGCCGGTGTTCGAAGAGAAGAACTCGCTGCTGTTCTACCCGGTGCAGTACGAGGGTGAAGAGCTGAGCAAGAACGTGTTCTATACCGGCGCGGCGCCAAACCAGCAAGCGATTCCGGCGGTCGAATATCTGATGAGCAAGGACGGCGGCTCCGCGAAGCGCTTCGTGCTGCTCGGCACCGACTATGTCTACCCGCGTACCACCAACAAGATCCTGCGCGCCTTTCTGAAGGCCAAGGGTGTCGCCGACGCCGACATCATGGAGGAGTACACCCCGTTCGGCCACGCCGACTACCAGGGCATCATCGCGAAGATCAAGAAGTTCTCGGCCGAAGGCAAGAAGACCGCCGTGGTGTCGACGATCAACGGCGACTCGAACGTGCCCTTCTACAAGGAACTGGGCAACCAGGGCCTGAAGGCGACCGACGTGCCGGTGGTGGCGTTCTCGGTGGGTGAAGAAGAGCTGCGCGGCGTCGATACCAAGCCGCTGGTCGGCCACTTGGCGGC
>JANNNE010000241.1:0-7149 GCA_031398385.1 Ideonella sp. | reverse complement strand
ACTGTTGATTGCGGCCACCACCGGCGCGGCCTGCGCACGCGCTGCGCTGCCTTGCAGCACCCGATTCTTCGCGCGTGTGAACTCGTCGTCCGACAAGACGCCGCGCTGGTGAAGTTCGCCCAATCTGGCCAATTCTTCGCTTTCCGACATGGTGGCTCCTGTTGCAAGTGTGTGGATGGCCACCAGCATAGTCAGCTGCGGCCCGCCCGCCAACCCACCTGTGACGGCCGGCGTCGACCCGGGTCTGAAATGCAGGCTCGGCCGACGGATGATGGGCCGTCGTCCTCCCGTGGACGACCCCGCCGACCGAAGATCACTCGTCACCGTCTCCCTCGGTGCTGGAAGGCCGATGCGCCTGGTCGTACCTGCCGAGACAAGTGGCGTTTGGGTCGGCCCAGGGGCAGATTGATCGGGAAAGGCGCAGAAGGGTCTGCGGGCTTTGAAGCTGCCTCCACCATCAGATTAGGGTTTTCCCTTATAGTTGATTGAATCCCTCATGCATTCGGAACGGCATTCCGTTCGAACAGATGCCGAGGAGGCCATGGACACACGACCGATGAATTTCCGCACCCTCGACCTGAATCTGCTTCGGATCTTCGACGTGGTGATGCTCGAGCGGAACGTGACCCGCGCGGCTCGGCGCCTGTCGATGACCCAGCCGGCGGTCAGCAATGCGCTGCGTCGGTTGCGCCAGGCCACGCGTGAAGAGCTGTTCATTCCGGGCTCGACCGGCGTGGCGCCGACGGCTCATGCCATTGCCTTGTGGCCGGTCGTCAGGGAGTCCCTGAACCGGCTGCAGCAGGCCTTCGAACCTCAGGGTTTCGACGCCCAGACCGAAGACCGCCAGTTCATCATCGCGATGGCCGACGCCACGGCGGCTCTGTTCGTGCCGGAGTTGCTGCATGCCCTGCAGGAACAACGCTCGCAGGTGCGTCTGAAGATGGTCGGGCTGAGCTCGCGCGATCCCCGCGACCTGCTCGAACAGGGCGAGATCGATGTGGCGGTTGGTTTCTTCCCGGAGGTCGCCGTCCAACTCCACAGCGAGGCCGAAACCAGCCTGGCCTGCCTTGACTGCCTGTATACATGCCGCTACCAGTGCGTGATGCGGCGCGACCATGCGCTCGCCAGACCGGGGGCGTTGACGCTGGACGCCTATTGCGCGGCCGATCATCTGCGGGTCAATTTCGCCGGGCGGCCGCACGGTTTCGTCGACGAGGAACTGGCCCGTCTGGGACGCAGCCGGCACGTGACGATGACGGTCGACCAATTTGCGACGGCCGGCACGGCCGTGCTGACCTCGGACCTGCTGACGGTACTGCCGCACAGCTACGTGCCGGCAACCGGTCTGGCACCGCGACTGGCCTGCCGTCCGCTGCCGATCGAGCTGCCGCCGATCGAGGTCGGGCTGCTCTGGCATCGGCGGCACGAGCAGGACACCGCCCAGCGCTGGCTGCGCGATCTGATCTATCGCGTCGGCGCCCAAGTCGCACAGGACCTTGCAGCCCGCGAAGAGCCCGTCGCCGTCCGGCCGCTGGCGCGCATCGAAGGCATGTCCGGGATCGAGCATTCACCGGCGTGATGACCCCATGTTGTCTCGCAATTTCCAAGATATAGGTATAAACCCTAGTATCTGAATCACCGGGGTCATGGTGACCCCGACCAGAAGAGGGCTCTGCCATGATTCCCAGCTACCATCCAGGAAAAAACATGACCACTCAAATTCGAACCCTGAGCCCGCTCGATCGGGCCGTCCCGACCACCTTCGGTACCCGCATCGGCCAGGCCATCCGCGCGGCAGGCCGCGAAATCGTCGAGACCATCCAGGCGCCAGCCGAGCTGCGCAACGAGTTGCGACGCATGGCCGATGCCTGCGAGATCACCAGCCCCGAGAAGGCGGCGCGCTTGCGCAAGCTGGCGAAATCGAACTGGAGCGATTGAGGCGTTCGGCCGGTGATGATGGCGGGATGGGGCCGCCAGCTCACATGTGATCGATCATCACCTGCCCGAACGCGGAACACGACACCTGCGTCGCGCCTTCCATCAGCCGCGCAAAGTCGTAGGTGACTTGCTTGCTGCCGATGGCCCGCTCCATCGAGACAAGAATCAGATCAGCGGCCTCGGTCCAGCCCATGTGGCGCAGCATCATCTCGGCCGACAGGATTTCCGAGCCCGGGTTGACGTAGTCCTTGCCGGCGTATTTGGGCGCGGTGCCGTGGGTGGCCTCGAAGCAGGCAACCGAGTCGGACAGATTGGCACCCGGCGCGATGCCGATGCCGCCGACCTGTGCTGCCAGCGCATCGGAGATGTAGTCGCCGTTCAGGTTCAGCGTCGCGATCACCGAATATTCAGCCGGACGCAGCAGGATCTGCTGCAGGAAGGCGTCGGCGATCACATCCTTGACGGTGATGGTTTTGCCGGTCTTGGGGTTCCTGAAGCTGCACCACGGGCCGCCATCGATCAACGCGGCGCCGAACTCGCGCTGCGCCAGCGCGTAGGCCCAGTCGCGAAAGCCACCCTCGGTGAACTTCATGATGTTGCCCTTGTGCACGATGGTCACGTTGGGCTTGTCGTTGTCGATCGCGTACTGGATGGCCTTGCGCACCAGCCGCTCGGTGCCTTCGCGCGACACCGGCTTGATGCCGATGCCCGAGGTATCCGGGAAGCGGATCTTCTTGACGCCCAGCTCTTCCTGCAGGAACTTGATCAGCTTCTTCGCCTTGTCGCTTTCGGCCTCGTATTCGATGCCGGCATAGATGTCTTCGGAGTTCTCGCGGAAGATCACCATGTCGACCTTCTCCGGCTCCTTCACCGGCGACGGCACACCCTTGAAATATTGCACCGGGCGCAGGCAGACATACAGGTCGAGTTCCTGGCGCAGCGCAACATTCAGCGACCGGATGCCGCCACCCACCGGTGTCGTCAGCGGGCCCTTGATCGACACCACGTATTCACGCAACACCGCCAGCGTCTCTTCGGGCAACCAGACATCGGGGCCATAGACCTTGGTCGCCTTTTCGCCGGCGTAGATCTCCATCCAATGGATCTGCCTGCTGCCACCATAGGCCTTGGCCACTGCCGCATCGACGACCTTGATCATCACCGGCGTGATGTCCTGGCCGGTCCCATCGCCTTCGATGAAGGGGATGATCGGTTGATCGGGAACGCTCAATGAGAAGTCGGCATTGACGGTGATCTTCTGGCCGGCTTCAGGCACCTTGATATGTTGCGACATGGTCGTTTGTCTCCGCGAAGTCGTTTCTTCAGGCATGAGGAAACCGGCGTCCATTTTAGGCGCCGGGCATCTCGGTCCTGGGTCGATCTTGGGCCGATCTTGAAGTTTCGTGCAGGCTCAATCGTCCGGCGCCCGCGTCAGGCGCAGAAGGCGTCGATCGCCGGCCCGAGCACCGCATGCCACACGGCCCAGCCCGAACCAGCCGCCAGCAGCAGACCGGCCAGACGCGTGGCCTGTACCGGACCGAAGCCTTGCAGAAACTGCCAACTGAAACGACCCGCGGACGAAGCCGGCAGACGCCGGGTCAGCGCGATCCACACACTCGGGCCAAGCCAAAGGCTGGCTCCCGAGCCAATCGCGAACAAGGCCATTGCAATTGCGCCATCGGCAGCAGTCGAGCCGAGGGCTGCCGTCAGCAGAGCGGCGTGCAGCAAGCCGCAGGGCAAGACAATCCATGCGAGACCGGCACTGACGGCTTGCCACCCATGGCCCGTACCGACATCGGCATCCACAGCCTGTCTCGGCGCGGCACGCCCGAGCTTGCCAATGCTGGCATCGGGCGTGGCGGGTCGCGGGCCGTCGACGACCGCCCAGGTCAGGCCCGACTCGAACACAGCCGGGCCGGGTGCAGGCCAGGTCAGGCGCTGCGCTCCCGACAACCAGGCGGGCGCCCGGCCGTGCCACAACATCCAGGCGCCGAGCGCCAGCGCGCCCAGGTGCAGCATCAGCCACCAGGGGCGCAGCCAAGCCAGTTCGCGCCCCCATTCACCGAGCAAGGCCACGCTGCTGGCCGCCACCGCACCGGCCGCCGAGTAGGCCAGCAGCCGACCGATCTGCCAGGCCATCAAGGCGCGTTGCGGCCGCGCGCCGCCACAACGGCTGGCCAACGCCGAGCAGGCACCGCCACACATCGCCAGGCAATGCGGACCGCCGACCAGACCCATCAGCAGCGCACTGGCCCACAGGGTCGGCGTCATGGCGCAGCCCCGATGCCGCTCGAAGCAGGTGCCTGCATCGCGGCCATCAGACGATCAGCGAGAACTGCATTCGCTGGCGATCGGCCTGTGCATACCGGTCGAACACCATCGCAACCGCCCGAACCAGGAACCAGCCCTTGGTGGTGACCGCTATTGATTCTTCATCCACATCGACCAGGCCAAGCGCTTGCAACTTCGCCAGTGCCTTCATTTCGGCGGCAAAATATGTCGGAATATCGATCAGGTGGGTCTGCGACAACTCTGCGAAATCCACCCTGCCCTGGCACATCAGCGCCATGATCACGGCGCGCCGCAAGACGTCGTCGCGACTCAGGCTGAGTCCGCGCACGACTGGAAACAGCCCTTGGTCGAGGGCGTCGTAATAATCGGCCAAGGTCTTGGTGTTCTGGCTGTAGCTGTTGCCGATGCGGCCGATGGCGGAGACGCCCAGCCCGATCAGGTCGCAGTCGGGGTGGATGCTGTAGCCCTGAAAATTCCGATGCAGCAGACCCTGCCGTTTGGCGACCGCCAGGCTGTCGCCGGGCAGCGCGAAATGATCCATGCCGATGTGGACATAACCCGCCGCGGTGAACGATTCGATCGCCGCGGCCAGCATGCGGATCCGCAGTTCGGGTGCGGGCAGCTGTCCGGCATCGATCCGGCGCTGCGGTTTGAAGCGTTGCGGCAGATGGGCGTAGCCATACAACGCGATCCGCTCGGGCCGCATCGCGATCACGCTGTCGATGGTCTGCTGCACCGACGTGATCGTCTGCAGCGGCAGACCGTAGATCAGATCCAGGTTGGTCGACACCATGCCCAGCGCCCGCGCCTCGTCGAGCAGGCACTGCACAGTCGCCTGGCTTTGTTCACGGTGCACCGCACGTTGAACCTGCGGATCGAAATCCTGCACCCCCAGGCTGATGCGATTGAAACCCAGCGCCGCCAGCCGGCGCAGGCGCGGTGCATCGACGGTACGCGGATCGATCTCGATCGCCACCTCCGCATTCGGCAGCAGCTTGAACGCATCCCGCAGCATCTGCATCAGCTGCTGCAACTCCGGATCCGACAGGAAAGTCGGCGTTCCGCCTCCGAGATGCAGTTGCGACACCGCCTGGCCGCGACCGAGTTGTCCGACATGCAGGTCGATGTCTTTTGCGAGCGCCTGCAGATACGGCCCGGCACGCTCGTGGTGTCGGGTCACGACCTTGTTGCAGGCGCAGTAGTAACAAACCGATTCGCAGAACGGCAGGTGAACATAGATCGACAACGGCGATGCGCTGCCGACCGCAGGCGCGCCATGGGTCCGGGTCCACAAGGCGCGCCGATAGCTGGATTCGGAGAACGCCTCGACGAAGCGGTCGGCCGTGGGATACGAGGTGTAGCGCGGGCCGGCCTGATCCATCTTGCGCAGCAAGTCGGCGTCCGGAGCCCGTGTGCCCGGCGGCGATTCGGCGAATCGATCGATCTCGTTCATGGCCCTGAACTGTGCCGCTTTGATCGATCGACTGGCTTGACCTGAATCAAGCGACTTGAAGACCGGGCACTCGCGGTTTCGAACTGCGCGCGACCGGGCCCATCGGGGCGGTGGCCGGATGGCCGATAATGAGCGACGATGCAACCCGTCATTCAACTGCGCGCCGACACCATCAAGGCAGCGTGTTCGAACTGCAACCTGCGTGAGCTGTGCCTGCCACTGGGCCTGTCGGCCAACGAGCTCGAGGAACTCGATACGCTGGTGGAGGTGCGGCGCGGCGTCTCCCGCGGCGAAGCCTTGTTCCGCGCCGGTGATGCGTTCACGTCGCTGTACGCGGTGCGCACCGGCTTTTTCAAGACCTCGGTCGGATCCGAAGATGGTCGCGAACAGGTGACCGGCTTTCAGATGGCCGGTGAGCTGCTCGGCCTCGACGGCATCAGCCTGGAGCGGCACGCCTGCGATGCGATCGCACTCGAGGATTCTCAGGTCTGCGTGATCCCGTTCCAGGACCTCGAAGAACTGGCGATCCGATTCAGCGAGCTGCAACGCCAGTTCCACAAGATCATGAGCCGCGAGATCGTCCGTGATCAGGGCGTGATGCTGCTGCTGGGCAGCATGCGGGCCGAGGAACGGCTCGCCGCCTTCCTGCTCAACCTGACGCAGCGGCTGCATGCCCGTGGTTTCTCGGCCAGCTCGCTGGTGCTGCGGATGACCCGCAACGAAATCGGCAGCTACCTCGGGCTGAAGCTGGAAACGGTCAGCCGCAGCTTCTCGAAGTTTCACGAAGACGGCCTGCTCGAGGTCAAGCAGCGGCAGATCCGCGTACTCGATGAGGCCGGTTTGCGACAAATCGTCAACAACAGCACCTGCTGAGGAATTCGCCTTTCGCGGCGGGCGTTGGCCGCCCGGTCAAGGCTCGATCCGGAACGAGTCGCCCAGGCCGGCAAGGACTTGAGGCGGGCCTTCCGCGGTGTCGGGCAGGTTGCGCAGCATCATCGCGGTCAACCAGCTCGACAGGCTCAGGAAGGCCCAGAGAATCAGGAAGGTGATGCTGTAGGCGGCCGTCAGCGAGAGTCCGAGCGACGGGCCACCGAACCAGCGCAGGTCGTGCGGGTCGACGACGACGAACAACACGCCCTCCAGCATCGCGGCGACCAGAAAGGCCGGCCACAGCACCGTCATCGCCAACTGCCGGATCGCACTAACGATGCGCTGCGACATCGGACGCACTCCCGGCTCGCGCGGTGGCGCTGTGGTTGCGTGCCCGCAGCGCGGGTGCGCGCGGATCTTTCGGATCGTGCGGCATGGCCGCCTCGTCGCTGGCGTGGCCGATTACCCGGCCGCTGGCAGCTTCGACGATCACCGGGTCGATGTGACGCCACGCGATCACAGCCGTCAGCAGGCTGGCGATCACCACCGACAGTGGCCCGGCAATCACCACCCAGACCATCGGTACCCGCCACCAC
>JANNNE010000318.1:0-3274 GCA_031398385.1 Ideonella sp. | reverse complement strand
CCGGCCGTCCGTACCGTCCGGATCGTTCAATGTGGAAACTTCGCTCATGCCTTGTCCTTCGTCGACGAATCGTTGTTGTTGACCAGATGTACCCGCAGCGTCCCGAGCTGGCTGTGCAGCAAGCCGACCGTCCGGGTATCGATACCGGCGAACAGCTCCAGCAACCAGGCCTCATGCTCCTGCGCCATCGCCTCGAAAGCCTTGCGCCCCTTGTCGGTTAGCCGGACGATGAAGGTGCGCCGGTCGTCTGCGCTGTCGACACGGATCACCAGGCCGTCGCGTTCGAGCTCATCGGTCAAGCCGGTCACGTTGCCACCGGTCACCATCAGATAACGCGACAACACGCGCATCTTCAGTCCGTCCCGATAGCGGTAGAGCTGCGCCATGTAGTCGAAGCGGGCCAGCGAGATCGAAAACCGCTCGCGCAGGCGCTTGCGGATCTCGGCCTCGATCTGCGTGGTGCAGGCCAGCATGCGAAGCCACAGCTTCAGCACCGCGTGATCGCCGCGGCCGGCGCGTGCCTCGTGGCCGAGTTCCTGCGCTTCGCTGAGCAGCGCGTGCGACACGTCGTTTTGTTTCACCGTTTTCTCTGCTCAGAGCCCCTGCGCCGCATTCGCCTGTTCGAGCGGCGAAGCGCCGGCGGTCTGCATCGCGGCGGTCTTTTCACGCTCGAGGTTGCGCTCGAGCTGCTGCTTGGCGGCGCGGTATTGCTTCGGCCAGACCAGATCCAGGTAGCCGATCTTGGCCGCCTCGAGCAGCGTCCACGCCGGATTGGCCAGATGCGGGCGCGCAATCGCACACAGGTCGGCACGGCCGGCCGCGATGATGCTGTTCACATGATCGGCCTCCGAGATCGCACCGACCGCAATCGTCGCGATGCCGGCCTCGTTGCGCACGCGGTCGGCGAACGGCGTCTGGAACATGCGGCCGAACACGGGCTTTTCCTGCTTGCTGACCTGCCCGGACGAACAATCGATCAGGTCGGCGCCCGCCGCTTTGAACGCACGCGCGATCGCGACCGCATCGTCTGGCGTGATGCCGCCGTCGACCCAGTCGTTGGCCGAGATGCGCACCGACATCGGCAACTGCTGCGGCCAGACTTCACGCACCGCGTGGAAGATCTCGAGCGGATAACGCAGCCGGTTCTCGAGCGAGCCGCCGTAGTCGTCGGTGCGCTGATTGGTCAGCGGCGAAATGAACGACGACAGCAGGTAGCCGTGGGCGCAATGGAGCTCGATCCAGTCGACCCCCGCTTCGGCGGCATGACGCGTCGCACGAATGAAATCGTCGCGAACCCGATCCATATCGGCGCGTGTCATCGCCTGCGACCACTGGCTGACGCCGTCCAGATACTGCTGCGGCGAAGCCGAGATCAACGGCCAGTTGCCATCGTCCAGCGGCAGGTCGATGCCTTCCCAGGCCAGTCGCGTCGACCCCTTGGCGCCGGCATGCCCGAGCTGCATCGCAAATTTCGCATCGCTGTTGGCGTGGATGAAATCGGCAACCCGCTTCCAGCCGTCGCGCTGCGCCTCGTTCCAGAGCCCGGGGCAACCCGGCGTGATGCGGGCATCCGGCGAGGTGCAGGTCATCTCGGCCACCACCAGCCCGGCGCCACCCATCGCCCGCGAGCCCAGGTGCACGAGGTGGTAGTCGGCCGGCAGGCCGTCGACACAGGAATACTGCGCCATCGGCGAGACGACGACCCGGTTCTTCAGCGTCACGCCACGCACCGTGAACGGCGTGAACATCGGCGGGATCGGGGCCTGCGGCGCATGCCGTTCCACGCCGGCTTGCCTGGCGATCCAGTCTTCGTAGTCCTCGACATAGTTCTTGTCACGCAGGCGCAGGTTCTCGTGACTGATGCGCTGGCTGCGCGTCAGCAGCGAATAGGCAAACTGCTCTGGCGGCAAACCCACGTAGCGGTCGACATGCTCGAACCACTCGGTCGAGTTGCGCGCGGCGTTCTGGATCCGCAGCACCTCGACGCTGCGCACATCCTCGTACTGCTGCAAGGCTGCTGCCAGGTCATCGGGCGAGGCTTCGATGCAACGCGCCAGCTCGATCGCATCCTCGATCGCGAGCTTGGTGCCCGAGCCGATCGAGAAATGCGCGGTGTGTGCCGCGTCGCCCATCAACACCACCGGCGCGGAGCCGTTGTGATGCACCCAGCGCTTGCACATCACGCGCGGAAATCTGATCCACTGGGTCGAGCCGCGCAGATGGCCGGCGTTGGAAATCAGTGCATGGCCGTCGAGGTATCTGGCGAACAGCTTCTCGCAAAAGGCGATGGCTTCTTCTTTGTCCATCTTGTCCAGCCCGGCCTTCTGCCAGACGTCTTCGGGCGTCTCGACGATGAACGTCGAGGTCTCATCGTCGAATCGATAGGCATGGGCCTGGAACCAACCATGTTCGGTGCGCTCGAAGGCGAAGGTGAAGGCCCCGAACAGCTTGTGGGTGCCAAGCCAGACGAAACGGCACAGCCGTGTGTCGATATCGGGCTCGTAGCTCGCCGCATATTTGCTGCGGATGCGGCTGTTCAGCCCGTCACAGGCGATGATCAGATCGGCCTCCGGAAACTGCTCGTCGCCCACAACGTCCGTCTCGAACAGCAGCTCGACCCCGACCTCCTCGCAGCGCTGCTGCAGGATGTTCAGCAGCCGCTTGCGTCCGATGCCGCAGAAGCCGTGACCCCCCGACCGCATCTGGTGGCCATTGATGTTGACCTCGATGTCGTCCCAGTGGTTGAAGGCATCGAGCACCTGGGCTGCGCTGACCGGATCGGCCTGCTGCATGTTGCCCAGCGTCTGGTCCGAGAACACCACGCCCCAGCCGAAGGTGTCGTAGGGCCGGTTGCGTTCGACCACCCGCACCCGGTGCTCCGGGTTCTGCTGCTTCATCAGCAGCGCGAAATAGAGGCCCGAAGGGCCACCGCCAATGCAGACGATGTTCATTGATGCTCCGGTTCCGAGGCCTGACCTGGCAAGCCACGCTGATGCCGGCATGCTCGCGAAGCAGCAAGATTACCGCTAAATGGTTTAGTTGTAAACTAGTTTCAGCCTGCATCCGACTTGGGGCATTCAACACTGCTCCGAACTCGGCCGCGCCGGAATTCACCCGCGGAATGGCAAGGCCCGCGAGACGAAGACGGGCAACTTGCTGGTGGCGAGTTGGTCAGGCATCAATCGGCCCAAGATTCTCTTTTGTAGGAGCGGGGTGAGAGCCCCCTGAAGATTGTTTTAAAACCCAAACCCCGCCGCAGCCCCCCCCAACCCCC
>JANNNE010000300.1:0-4678 GCA_031398385.1 Ideonella sp. | reverse complement strand
ATTCCGGGCCTTGTTTTACCGTGGTTTCGACGCATGATTTTCCAAACGACTGCCGGGGCCGGCCGTGATCCGCCCGGCCGCCGGCAATTGCGCGAGAGCCCCGCATGCCCAGCACTGCCTTTCCACTCCCGCGTCCGACGGCCATACGTCCGCATCGTCCCCGCGACGCCAACCGACAGGCTCTGGCCGTCCTGATGGTCGTCTCGGCACTGCTGCTCGTCAGCGCCTGTGGCGACAAGCCCGGCAGCGCGGGCGCTGGTGCAGGTGCTCCCGCGGGAGCGGGAGGCAAGCCAGCCATGCCGCCGCCCGAGGTCGGCGTTATCACCGTGACCCCGACCACAGTTGGTCTCAGCAACGAGTTGCCCGGCCGCCTTGAAGCGTCGCGGGTCGCCCAGGTGCGGGCGCGGGTCGCCGGCATCCTGCAGAAACGGCTGTTCCGTGAAGGCAGCGATGTCAAGGCCGGCCAGGCGCTGTTCAGCATCGATTCGGCCCCGTACCGTGCAACTGCCGACAGCGCGAAGGCTCAGGTGGCTCGCAGCGAGGCGACGGTCGCACAGGCCAGCGCAACGGTCGAGCGCTACAAGCCCCTGGTCGAGGCCAATGCCATCAGCAAGCAGGACTATGCCAACGCGGTGGCGGCACAGAAACAGGCCGAAGCCGATCGGTCCGTCGCCCGCGCGGCCGCCCGCAGTGCGCAGATCAATCTGGGCTATGCGGAGGTGCGCTCGCCGATCAACGGCCGCATCGGTCGATCGCTGGTGACCGAAGGCGCGCTGGTCGGGCAAGGTGAGGCCACTCCGTTGGCCGTGGTGCAGCAGATCGATCCGCTCTACATCAACTTCACCCAGAGCACCGCCGAGGTGTTGCGCCTGCGCCGCGCGCTGGCCAGCGGCAAGGTGCAGGCCAGTGGCAATGGTCAGGCTGCCGAAGTCCGTGTGCTGCTCGAAGACGGCAGCGACTACCGGCATCCCGGCAAGCTTCTGTTCACCGACCAGACGGTCGACCCGACGTCGGGCCAGGTCACGCTGCGCGCCGAGTTGCCGAACCCCGAACGCCTGCTGCTGCCCGGCATGTACGTCCGTGTGCGCCTGCAGCAGGCCGAGGTAAGCAACGCGGTGTTGCTGCCGCAGCAGGCGGTGACACGTGCAGAGACCGGCGACACCGTGTTGGTGGTCGGTGCCGACAACAAGCCCCAGCCGCGCAAGATCAAGATCGCTTCATCGCAGGACAACCAGTGGCTGGTGACCGACGGCTTGCAAGCCGGCGAGAAGGTGATCGTGTCGGGCTTTCAGAAGATGATGGTGCCGGGCGCACCGGTCAAGCCGGTGCCGTATGCCGCGAGCGCCAGCAGCCCGGCTTCGGCAGCAGAGGGCGCCGCATCGGCCCCGAGCGCCGCCGGCTTAGCCGCGGCACCGGCCGCTTCCGCCGGCCAGCGCTGAACGGGACCGCACGATGCTGGCCAAATTCTTCATCGATCGCCCGATCTTCGCGTGGGTGATCGCACTGTTCATCCTGGTGCTCGGCGGGGTCGCGATCACGCAACTGCCGATCTCGCAATACCCGTCGGTGGCGCCTCCGTCGATCATCATCAATACCGCTTATCCCGGCGCTTCGGCGCAGACGCTCGAAGACAGCGTGATCAGCGTCATCGAGCGCGAGATGAACGGCTCGCCGGGCCTGATCTACACCGAATCGGTGTCGCAGGCCGACGGCAGTGGGTCGATCACGCTCAGTTTCGAGCCCGGTACCAATGCCGAACTGGCGCAGGTCGATGTACAGAACCGGCTGGCCCGCGCCACACCGCGGCTGCCGGCAGCGGTGGTCCAGCAGGGCGTGCGGGTCGACAAGGCGCGCGCCAACTTCCTGCTGTTCACGATCCTGTCGTCCGACAACCCGGCACTGACACCGGTCGCGCTGGGCGACTACGCGGCGCGCAGCGTGCTGCCCGAACTGCAGCGCATTCCCGGCGTCGGGCAAGCGCAGCTGTTCGGTACCGAGCGCGCGATGCGGATCTGGATCGATCCGGCCAAGCTGGTCGGCTTCAACCTGTCGGCCTCCGATGTCAGCGCAGCGATCCGGGCCCAGAACGCGCAGGTATCCAGCGGCACCATCGGCGACCTGCCGAACCTGCCGGGTCAATCGATCTTCGCCACCGTGGTCGTCAATGGCCAGCTGAGCACCACGGAACAATTCGGCAATGTGGTGTTGCGGGCGAATCCGGACGGCTCGACGGTGCGGCTCAGGGATGTCGCCCGGATCGAGCTGGGTGCGCAGTCGTACGGCACCTCGGCGCGCCTGAACGGCAAGCCGTCGACCGGCATCGGCGTTCAGCTGTCGCCCACCGGTAATGCGCTGGCAACCGCCAAGGCGGTGCGGGTGCGGATGGACGAGCTGGCGAAGTTCTTCCCGCCCGACGTCAAATATTCGATCCCCTACGACAGCTCGCTGTTCATCGACATCTCGATTCGCCAGGTCGTCGTGACCTTGCTCGAGGCGATGGTGCTGGTGTTCCTGGTGATGTTCCTGTTTTTGCAGAACATCCGCTACACCATCATCCCGACCATCGTCGTGCCGGTCGCGCTGCTCGGCACCTTCGGCGTGCTGCTGGCGCTCGGCTTCTCGATCAACGTGCTGACGATGTTCGCGATGGTGCTGGTGATCGGCATCGTCGTCGACGATGCGATCGTCGTGGTCGAGAACGTCGAGCGCATCATGAGCGAGGAAGGTCTGCCGCCGCGCCAGGCCACGCGCAAGGCGATGGGGCAGATTTCAGGCGCGATCGTCGGCGTCACCGTGGTGCTGATCTCGGTATTCGTGCCATTGGCGTTTTTTGCCGGCTCGGTCGGCAACATCTACCGGCAGTTTTCGGCGGTTATGGTCAGTGCGATCGCGTTTTCGGCCTTTCTCGCGCTGTCGCTGACGCCGGCCCTGTGCGCCACGCTGCTGAAACCGGTCGAGGCCGGTCACCATCACGCCAAGGGCGGCTTCTTCGGCTGGTTCAACCGTGGCTTCAGCCGCACGGCCAAAGGCTACGAAAGCGTGGTGGCGCGCATCCTGCGCAAGGCCGGGCGTTATCTGATCATCTACGCCGCGATCATCGCGGTGGTCGCGTGGATGTTCCAGCGCATGCCCACCTCGTTCCTGCCCGCCGAAGACCAGGGCTATCTGATCGTCAATGTGCAGCTGCCGCCCGGCGCGACCCGCAACCGCACGCTCGAGGTGATGAAGCAGGTCGAGGGTTTCGTGCTGAAACAGCCGGAGGTGCAAAGCATGGTCAGCGTGCTCGGCTTCAGCTTCTCGGGCACCGGCCAGAATGCCGCGCTCGCCTTTGTGCCTTTGAAGGACTGGAGTGAGCGCGAGGGCCCGAAGAGCAACGCGCAGGCGGTGGCCGGGCGCATCTTCGGCGCGATGGCGAGCGTGAAGGATGCATTCATCCTGCCGCTCAGCCCGCCGCCGATCCGCGAACTCGGCACCGCGTCGGGCTTTTCGTTGCGACTGCAGGATCGCGGCGGGAACGGCCGCGCCGCCCTGCTGGCGGCACGCAATCAGTTGCTGGGCATGGCATCGCAAAGCAAGATCGTCAGCGGCGTGCGTCCCGACGGTCTGGAAGATTCCCCGCAACTGCAGCTCGACATCGACCGCGACAAGGCCAATGCCCTGGGCGTGCCGTTCGAGTCGATCAATGCAGCCATCTCGACCGCACTCGGTTCCACCTACGTGAACGACTTCCCGAACAGCGGGCGCCTGCAACGGGTGGTGGTCCAGGCCGATGCACCGGCGCGCATGCAGCCCGACGACCTGCTGCAGATCCATGCGATGAACAGCCGTGGCCAGCTGGTGCCGCTGGGTGCCTTCGCGAGCACGCGGTGGGTGGTCGGCCCGGCACAGACGGTGCGCTACAACGGCTTCCCCGCGATGCGCATCTCGGGCCAGGCCGCCGCGGGCTACAGCAGCGGCGCGGCGATTGCCGAAATGGAGCGGCTCACCAGCCAGTTGCCGAGCGGTTTCGCCTACGAATGGACTGGCCTGACCCGCGAGGAAAAGCTGTCCGGCGCGCAGGTATTCGTACTGATCGGTTTCTCGCTGCTGGCCGTGTTCCTGGCATTGGCGGCCCTCTACGAAAGCTGGTCGATCCCGTTCGCGGTGATCCTGGTGGTGCCGCTCGGCGTGCTCGGCGTGCTGCTCGGGGGAGTGCTCGGCGGCCTGTCGAACGACATCTACTTCAAGGTCGGGCTGATCACCATCATCGGTCTGTCGGCCAAGAATGCGGTGCTGATCATCGAGTTCGCGAAAGACCTGCAAGCACAGGGGCGCAGCGCGATCGATGCGGTGCTGGAAGCCGCCCACCTGCGGTTCCGGCCGATTCTGATGACATCGGCGGCCTTCATGCTCGGCGTCCTGCCGCTGATGCTGGCCAGCGGCGCCGGCTCGGAAAGCCAACGGGCGATCGGAACCGGCGTGTTCGGCGGCATGATCACGGCAACCCTGCTGGCGGTGTTTTTCGTGCCGATCTTCTTCGTCGTGGTGCGCCGCTTCTTCAAGGCCCCGCCACCGATTCCGGCGGATGAGCCACCTGCAGCAGCATCGACGACGGCGGAGGGCAAGGCATGACGCGGCTCGAACCACACCAGGCAGCTCGCGGACCGCGCCGCCGGCTGGCGCTGCTGGTCGGCTCGGC
>JANNNE010000292.1:0-2779 GCA_031398385.1 Ideonella sp. | reverse complement strand
GGCGGGTGGTGTTGGCGGTCGAGAAGAAGAGCAAGGCGGTTGGTGGCAAGGGGAAATCGCGCCTGAAGGCGCTCCCACAGAACACGGGCCCCCAGACGACTGTCGTACCAGTTGCCGGAGCACCGGGGCGCCGTAGCACGACGACCTGGAAAAGCCCCATCGAACGCACTGCTCCTGCCCGAATGATTCCGCCAGCAGATGAATCCGGCCGGAATACTGGGGTTGGTGAACCCCTCCAACCGAAATCCCGGTGCTGTAGAAGCAGCCCTATTCGATTCGAAATGCTGGTTTCAGCCGACCCCATCAACTCGAAATGACTGTTGCTCGGCACGCCCACCAACTCGAAGTGCTGGTGTTCTGTGGGAGCGCCTTCAGGCGCGATGCTGACTATCCAAGCTCAACCACCATCCAAAAACCACACGCAATCCCACAACGGATAGTCACCAATTCGCTGCACCAGTCCCGCCCGAAGCGGATTGGCCACAATATACCGGGCAGCGTCTCGCAGGTTGTCGGCGCTGCGGATCGCGCGGTCGTGATAGCCCGACTGCCAGACCGGGCCGCTACGATTCAATGCCTGGTTGATGGCCCGAGCCGCCCTCCCCTTGGCCAGATTGACGATCCCGGACAGATCGGGCGGGTCGGACAGGCGAATCAGCCAGTGCCAGTGATCCGGCATCAGCACCCAGGCCAAGGTTTCGGCTCGTTGGTCGGCCAGCGCAGCGTCGTGAAGGCGGCGCATCTCGGCGACGACGAAGCGACCCACGGCCCAATCAGCGAACAGTTTTCGCGCTGATGGGTAGTGATGGTCAGCAGGTAGACCATGCCGGCGCCGGCATGGCGACCTCGGCGCAGCGACGATGACTGGGGCCGGCGAGGTGAGGCGTCCTCTCTGAACATGCTCGGATCGTCGCACCGAGATCTCTTGGTGGGGACGCCGCTGCGAACGCTCTTGTGGGGGTGCGACGGATCGCGCCTGAAGGCGCTCCCACAGAAAGATTGCCGGAGGCACTGCGACGGAAGCATCGCGCCTGAAGGCGCTCCCACAGAAAGATTTGCGGGAGGCACTGCGACGGAAGCATCGCGCCTGAAGGCGCTCCCACAGAGAGATTGCGGGAGGCACTGCGACGGAAGCATCGCGCCTGAAGGCGCTCCCACAGAGATTGCGGGAGGCACTGCGACGGAAGCATCGCGCCTGAAGGCGCTCCCACAGAACATCAGCCGGCGGTCGATCGGCCGCTTTTCGGATGCGAATGCAGACGGTGAAAAAACGCGATGCAGCATGCGAAACTCGTGGTTTCGGAACGATTCACGGAGACCTCCATGGGCTTTCTCGCCGGCAAGCGGTTGCTGATCACGGGTGTGTTGTCGAACCGGTCGATTGCGTATGGAATCGCGCGGGCCTGTCACCGCGAGGGGGCCGAGTTGGCGTTCAGTTTTGTCGGTGAGCGCTTCAAGGATCGGATCACCGGGTTTGCCGACGAATTCGGCTCCAAACTGGTGTTCGACTGTGATGTCGGCAACGACGAGCAGATCGACGCGATGTTCAGCGGGCTGGCGCAGAGCTGGCCGCAGTTCGACGGCTTCGTGCACGCGATCGGGTTTGCGCCGCGCGAGGCGATCAGCGGCGATCTGCTGGACGGCTTGTCGCGCGAGGCGTTTCGCATCGCCCACGATATTTCGGCCTACAGCTTTCCGGCGATGGCCAAGGCGTCTAGGGACATGCTGCGGCCCGGCAGCGCCCTGCTGACGCTGAGCTACCTGGGCGCCGTGCGCACGGTGCCGAACTACAACACGATGGGACTGGCCAAGGCGTCGCTGGAAGCCAGCGTGCGTTACCTGGCGGCGGCGATGGGGCCGAAAGGTGTGCGGGTCAACGCGATTTCGGCCGGACCGATCAAGACGCTGGCGGCGTCAGGCATCAAGGGCTTTGGCAAGATGCTCGAAGCGGTGGCCAAGACCGCGCCGCTCGGCCGCAACGTGACGATCGACGATGTCGGCAATGTCGCGGCATTCCTGCTGTCCGATCTGGCAGCTGGGGTGACGTCGGAGATCACGTATGTTGACGGCGGGTTCAGCACGGTGATGGGTGGGGTGACGGAAGCTGCTGAAGGCTGAGACCGGGTGCGCGGTTGCCCGGGAAGGGTTCGGTATGCTGTGGGAGCGCCTTCAGGCGCGAATGCCTGTCAGGTTCTCGCTGCCGCACTCGAATCGCGCCTGAAGGCGCTCCCACAGAAGACAACAGCGACGAAGCGGAGCTTCCCTGACATGACCACCAGACTCCTCGGCGACATCGGCGGCACCCATGCGCGTTTCGCGCTGCAAAGCGGCGACGATGATGGTCAGTACCAACACGAGGCGGTTCTCGATTGCGAGGACTTTCCCGGCGTGATCGAGATGGTCGAGCATTACCTGCGCCAATCGACCGATCTGACACCCGGCGCCGCGTCGATCGGCATTGCGGCGCCGGTGACGGGCGATCGGGTCGAGATGACCAACCTGAAGTGGGGCTTCTCGGTTGCGGCGATGAAGGCCGTGCTCGGGCTGGAGCGGCTGGTCGTGATCAACGACTTCACGGCGCTGGCACTGGCCCTGCCGGTGCTGAAAGCAGACGAGCTGAGGCCGGTCGGCGCCGGCGTGCCGGCACCGGATGCGGGCTGGGGGCTGGTCGGCGCGGGCACCGGCCTGGGCGTCGGCGGCCTGCTGCCGGCGCCGGGGGGCGGCTTCAGTGCCATCGCCGGGGAAGGTGGCCATGTCACGCTGGCCGGCGCCGACGATT
>JANNNE010000275.1:0-11661 GCA_031398385.1 Ideonella sp. | reverse complement strand
TGAAGAGCAAGGGCGTGTCGGTCAAGCCGATCATCATGCTCGACGGCGGCCACGAGGTGAACGAGGTCTGGTTCGACGATGTCGAGGTGCCGGCCGAGAACCTGATCGGCGAGGAGAACAAGGGTTGGACCTACGCCAAGCACCTGCTGGCGCACGAACGCACCAATATCGCCGACGTCAACCGCAGCAAGCGCGAGCTCGAACGGCTGAAGCGCATCGCCAAGGCCGAGGGCCTGCTCGACGGGGCGCACGATGGCGGGCGTTTCCGCGACGAGATCGCCAAGCTCGAGGTGGAAATCGTCGCGCTGGAACTGATGGTATTGCGCGTGTTGTCGGCCGAAAAAAGCGGCAAGCAATCGCTCGATGTCGCCGGGCTGCTGAAGATCCGCGGCAGCGAGATCCAGCAGCGTTACAGCGAACTGATGATGCTGGCGGCCGGACCGTACAGCCTGCCGTACATCCAGGAGGCGATGGAGGCCGGCTGGCAGGGCGACCATGTTGGCGCCGCCCACGCCGCGCCGCTGGCGGGCACTTATTTCAACCTGCGCAAGACGACGATCTACGGCGGCTCCAACGAGGTACAGCGCAACATCGTCGCGCAGACGGTTTTGGGCTGACGCCCTGCAACCGCCTGCGCGCCGACCTTGCGCGCGCAATGTCATGGCTTCGCCTCTCCCCTGCCCCCTTCCTGCAAGAAGAACAGGGTTTAGCTCGATGGAATGAAAGAGAAGGATTCGATCATGGACTTCGAATTTTCAGACGACCAGCAATCGCTGCGTGATGCGGTCAGCCGCTGGGTCGAAAAAGGATTTGGCTTCGAACGTCGGCACGGCATCGCGAAGGCCGGTGGCGCAACGCGTGAGGTCTACGCCGAACTGGCCGAGCTCGGTCTGACCGGGCTGGCGGTTCCGGAAGCGCACGGCGGCATGGGATTCGGTTCGGTGGAGGCGATGGTGGTGGCCGAGGAACTCGGGCGCGGCCTGGTCAACGCGCCGTTCGCGCAGGGTGCGCTGATGGCGCCGACCTTGTTGTCTGCTGCGCCTGACGACCTGCAGTCGAACTGGTTGCCGAAGATCGCCGATGGCTCGGCGCTGTTGGTGCTGGCGCATCAGGAGCGGGCGGCGCGGTATCGGCTGAACCATGTTCTCACCCGGGCAGTCGAGGAATCAGGCCAATGGACGATTGATGGCTCGAAGAGCCTGGTGCCGGCCGGCGATGAAGCCGATGCCTTCATCGTGCCGGCACGCCTCTCGGGCGCGGATGATGCACAAGACGGCATCGGCCTGTTCCTGGTCGAAAAATCGGCCAACGGCCTGAATGTGCGCGGCTATCCGACGCAGGACGGCACCCGCGCTGCCGAACTGGAGCTGAAGGCGACACCCGCCAGCCTGATCACGACAGACGGTCTCGCGACACTCGAGCAGGCGGTCGACGCCGGCATCGCCGCCTTGTGTGCCGAGGCGGTGGGCGTGATGGAGAAGATGGTCGCGATCACGGTCGAATATATGAACACGCGCAAGCAGTTCGGTGTCGCGATCGCGAGTTTCCAGGCGCTGCGGCATCGCATGGCCGACGTCAAGATGCAGCTCGAGCTGGGCCGCTCGATGAGTTTTTTCGCGAGTCTGAAGATGGGCGAGGAACCGGCGGACCGGCGGCGCGCCGTGGCCCAGGCCAAATACCAGATCTGCCAGTCGGTGCGCTTCGTCGGGCAGCAATGTGTGCAGCTGCACGGCGGCATCGGCGTCACCGACGAATATGTGGCCAGCCACTATTTCAAGCGCCTGACGATGATCGAGATGCAGTTCGGAGACGGCCTGTTTCAGCTCGGCGAGGTGTCGAAGCGGATGCGCGATACGGCGGGCGTATTTGCCTGAAGTCACGGCATCATGGCTGACGGCGTCGGCGGCCTGATAGGCGGTCTGGTCGATGTAGTCGGGCTGAAGGTCGGGCATTTCAGCGATCCGCGCCGCCCGACCGGCTGCAGCGTGGTGCTGGCACTGAACGGCGCCGTCGCCGGTGTCGATGTGCGCGGCGCCGCGCCCGGCACGCGCGAGACCGATCTGCTGTCGCCGCTCAACACGATCGAGAAGATCCATGCGGTCGCGTTGTGCGGCGGCAGTGCGTTCGGCCTCGATGCTGCAGGCGGCGTGATGCAGTGGCTGGAGGCGCGCGGCATCGGTGTGGCGGTCGGCTCGGTGCGGGTACCGATCGTGCCGGCTGCGGTGTTGTTCGATTTGTGGATCGGCGATTCGTCGATCCGGCCCGATGCCCAGGCCGGCATCGCCGCCTGTGACGATGCCCTGGCGCGCACCGGACGCACTGATGTCGCAGAGGGCAACATCGGCGCCGGTTGCGGCGCCAGCGTCGGCAAGCTGTTCGGTGCCAGTCGGGCGATGCGTGGCGGCCTGGGCCAGGCGTCGACGACGGTGAACGGCATCACGATCGCCGCGATGGTGGTTGTCAATGCGGTCGGCGATATCCGCGACCCGGCGGACGGCCGACTGGTGGCCGGCGCACGCGACAGCGACGGCCGCAGCCTGCTCGATGCGATGGCCGCCCTGCGGCGCAACGAAACTGCATCGCCACCTGCGATCGGATCGGCCACCACGCTGGCGGTGGTGGGCACCGATGCGACGCTGACCAAATCCCAGGCCAACAAGGTCGCGCAGATGGCTCACGACGGCTTCGCGCGCGCCATCAACCCGGTGCACACACCCAGCGATGGCGATACGATTTTTGCGCTGGCAACCGGCAGCGTGAAAGCAGCCATCGACAGCCAGGCACTCGGCTTGATTGGCGCCGTGGCTGCCGAGCTGGTGGCGCAGGCGGTGTTGCGCGGGGTGCTGGCGGCGCAAACCCTGGCCCAGCCAGACCTGCCACACCTGCCATCGGCCCGCGATCTGCAGGCCGCGACGCCGCGTTGATCATCGTTGATCGTTTGATCGATCAATTCGCCGCGATTCGCGGCTCGTTCCCACCCGACTTCCCATGACCCACCCGCGTTCCACCCTTGCCGCTCGCCGACTGCTGCTGACCGCGAGCGCCCTGCTGCTGGCCGGCTGCTCACCGATCGGATTGGTCAAGCGCGCGGTCGGCCCCGCAGCGCCACCACCGATCCTGTTCGTGCACGGCAACGGCGACAACGCCGCGCTGTGGCAAACCACGGTGTGGCGCTTCGAAAGCAATGGCTGGCCGCGTGAACGCCTGTACGCCATCGACATGGCCTACCCGCTGGCTCGCGACGATGACACGGTCGCACAGGCAGGCCGCAGCTCGACCGCCGATGCACGCAACCAGCTGGCGTCGGCGGTCGACCAGGTGTTGAAGGCGACGGGTGCGAGCAAGCTCATTCTGGTTGCCAACGCGCGCGGCGGTTATGCGGTTCGCAGCTACCTCGCAACCGGCGGCCGCGCCGCCGCGGCCAAGGTGTCGCATGCGGTGCTGGGCGGCACCCCGAATCATGGCGTGCGGGCCGATGCGCGTGATCGGCCGGGCAACGAATTCAATGGCGCCGGCCCGTTTCTGACCAACCTGAACCGCCCGAAGAATGCCAACGGCGACGAAGTGACGCCCGGGGTCGACTGGTTGACGATCCGTTCCGACAACTACGACAAGTTCGCGCAGCCCACCGGTGAGTGGATCGGTGCACGGGGCAAGCCGACCAATGTCACCTACGACAGTCCGGCTCTGAAGGGCGCCACCAATGCGGTGATCGTCGGCATCGATCACCGCGAGACCTCGTTCAGCGCCAAGGCCTTCGAACAGACCTTTCGGTTCCTGACCGGTACGACACCGACCACTCTGGCCATCACGCCGGAGCAAACGGTCCGGCTCGACGGCAAGGTTTTCGGCGCCGGCCTGGACAACCGCGCCGACGGTGGCAGCTTTGCCAACAACCTGCCGCTGGCGGGTGCGCGGGTCGAGGTCTACGCGGTGGATCCGGCCACCGGCGAGCGCCGCGGCGCGGCCTTGCTAAGCAAGACCATCGGTGCCGATGGCGGCTGGGGGCCGGTCGTGGTCGATCCGCAATCACCGCTGGAATTCGTCGTTGCCGCGCCCGGATTCGCGACCAGCCACGTCTACCGATCGCCGTTCCCGCGCTCGTCGAATCTGGTGAATCTGAAGGGCGAACGGATCGCGGCCGCCGACCGGGACGGCGCGGCGATCGTGACCCTCAGCCGCCCGCGCGGCTATTTCGGCATTCCGCGCGACGAGATCAGCCTCGACGGCAAGAACCCGCCACCGGGCATCCCGGCCGGCGTGGCCGGTGTCTCGCAAAGCAAGCTGGTGCTGGCCGATGGCAGCAGCCGGGCGATCAACGGCAGCTTCAACGGCGAACGGATCGTCGGGCGGGTCTGGCCCGCCGCCGGCAACCATGTGGTGACTCTCGAGCTGACCCACTGAGCAGCCGGCTGACGGCCACGGCTGCGGTCGGGCCGAAAATAGCGCGATGCGAATCAACCAGATCCTGTTTTCCCAAGGCTTCGGAACCCGCCGTGATTGCGACGCGCTGGTGCTGGCCGGTCTGGTCGGCCATGGCGGCAGTCGGATCGACGATCCCGAGGCCGAATTCGATCCGGACGGCCTGCAGATCACCGTCCGTGGCCAGCCCTGGGAGGTGCACACCACCGCGCTGCTGATGCTGAACAAGCCGGCCAACTACGAGTGTTCGCAAAAGCCCAAGCACCATCCGAGTGTGCTGAGCCTGCTGCCGGCGCCGCTGCGTGCGCGTGGCGTGCAGCCGGTGGGCCGGCTCGATGCCGATACCACCGGGCTGCTGTTGTTGACCGACGACGGCGCGTTGATCCACCGCCTGACCTCGCCGAAACACCATGTGCCCAAGGTCTACGAGGTCGGCTGCAAACATCCGGTCGACGTGCGCCAGATCGAGCGGCTGCTGGCGGGCGTCAAGCTGGTCGACGACCCGGCGACGGTTGCCGCTGCGGCCTGCGAGTTGACCGGTGAAACCAGTCTGCGCCTGACTCTGACCGAAGGCAAATACCATCAGGTCAAGCGCATGCTGGCGGCAGTGGGCAACCGGGTCGAAACCCTGCACCGCAGCTCGATCGGCGGGGTTGCCCTGCCCGCGTCGATGCCAGCCGGCGAATGGGCCTGGCTGCACGGTGTCGATCGGCTGGCACTGGGCCTGCCGGCCGGACAGACAGGCCGCAAGGCGAGGCCCGGTGGCGGACGATAATCGTCGACCATGCGCTTGTTCCGCGGATTCCGTTCCCACGACATCGCGCCCGCCTGCGCGCTGACGATCGGCAATTTCGACGGCGTTCACCGCGGCCACCAGGCGATGCTGGCGCTGGTGATCAACGAGGCTCGTCACCGCGGGGTGCGCAGCTGTGTGCTGAGCTTCGAGCCACATCCGCGCGATTTTTTTGCGGCGCTGTCCGGCCAACCCGAGCGGGCGCCGGCTCGCATCTCGACCTTGCGCGACAAGCTCGCCGAACTCGAGCGTTGCGGCATCGATCAGGTGGTGTTGCTGCGTTTCGACCGCAGCCTGGCAACGCAATCGCCCGACGACTTCATCGACCAGGTGCTGGTGCAGGGCCTGCATGCCCAATACGTGCTGGTCGGCGACGATTTCCGTTTCGGGGCCCGACGTGCCGGTGATTACGCGATGCTCGATACGGCCGGTGATCGGCTGGGTTTCGATGTCGCGCGCATGCAGAGTTACGAAGTGCATGGCCTTCGCGTCAGCAGCTCGGCGGTGCGCGAGGCGCTTGCTGCCGGCGACATGGCGCAGGTGGCGGCGCTGCTCGGTCGACCGTACACGATCAGCGGCCATGTGGTGCACGGCCGCAAACTCGGCCGCGAACTCGGGTTTCCGACCTTGAATCTGCGCTTCGGCCATCCCAAGCCGGCCGCCTCGGGCATCTACGTGGTCCGGGTCATCGGCCTGGCCACCGAAGCGCTGCGCGGTGTGGCGAGCCTGGGCGTTCGGCCCAGCGTGGAGGATGCCGGCCGGGTGCTGCTGGAAACCCACTGCCTCGACTGGCCGACCGGCTTCGACAGCGATACCGGCTACGGGCGCTGCATCCGCGTCGAGCTGTTGCACAAGCTGCACGATGAACGGCATTACCCGTCACTGGACGAACTGCGGATCGGCATTGCGCGCGACGAGCAGGATGCACTGGCCTGGTTTACCGCACAGGGCAGCCCTGCAGCTGGCTCGCTTCGTCCGCCCCGCTAGAATCGCCAGATGGCTTCGAATCGTGCAAGACGTTCCCGCAGCTCGCCTGCGTATTGCTGGCCCTCGGCCACGCATCGCCAAACCACGCGCGATCGAATTTGACCGCGGCGCCAGCGCCGCCCGCCGTCACCTGCGGAGCTCGCCCCGTTGCGCCATCCCAGGCAGACGGCCGTTCATCCCCGCTTTCCCGGCTCAACCCGGATTCGTTGCGCCCCGATGTCGAACCGGACGCACGCCGCCCTAGGATCTTCCATGGCTGATACCCCCTCCGTTTCCAGCGCCGCCGCGGCGAGCGACAACGGCACCGACTACCGCAAGACACTGAACCTGCCCGACACCCGCTTTCCGATGCGCGGCGACCTGCCCAAGCGCGAGCCGGGCTGGGTCGAGTCGTGGGAGGAACAAGGGCGCTACAAGCAATTGCGCGACGCGCGCCACGGCGCGCCGCTGTTCGTGCTGCACGACGGCCCGCCGTATGCCAACGGCCAGATCCACATGGGCCATGCGGTCAACAAGATCCTGAAGGACATGATCGTCAAGGCCCGCCAACTGGCCGGCTTCGACGCGCAGTACGTGCCAGGCTGGGATTGCCACGGTCTGCCGATCGAGAACGCGATCGAGAAGAAATTCGGCCGCAAGCTCAGCCGCGACGACATGCAGGCGAAGAGCCGTGCATTTGCCACCGAGCAGATCGGCCAGCAGATGGCCGATTTTCAGCGCCTGGGCGTGCTCGGCGACTGGGGCCATCCATACAAGACGATGGACTTCGCCAACGAAGCCGGCGAGCTGCGTGCCTTCAAGCGCGTGATCGAACGCGGCTTCGTCTACCGCGGGCTGAAGCCGGTGTACTGGTGCTTCGACTGCGGCTCGTCGCTGGCCGAGTTCGAGATCGAATATGCGGACAAGAAGAGCCAGACGGTGGATGTCGGCTTTCCCTGCGCCGAACCCGACAAACTGGCCGCAGCGTTTGGCCTGACCGGGCTCGACAAGGACACCTTCGTCGTGATCTGGACCACCACCGCGTGGACCATCCCGGCCAACCAGGCGCTGAACCTGAACCCGGCGCTTGACTACGCGCTGGTCGATACCGAACGCGGACTGCTGGTGTTGGCCCGCTCGCTGGTCGAGACATGCCTGGAACGCTACGGCCTGACCGGCACCGTGATCGCGACGACGCGCGGCGAGAAGCTCGGCGGCATCGATTTCCGCCATCCGCTGGCGCATGTCGACCCGGGCTACGACCGCATGAGCCCGGTCTATCTGGCCGACTATGCGACCGCCGACGACGGCACCGGCATCGTGCATTCGTCGCCGGCCTACGGCGTCGACGACTTCAATTCGTGTGTCGCACACGGTCTTGCGGTCGACGACATCCTGAATCCCGTGCAAGGCCACGGCAGCTATGCGCCCGATTTCCCGCTGTTCGGCGGCCAGAACATCTGGAAAGCCGCGCCGGTGATCATCGACACGTTGCGCGACGCCGGCCGACTGTTCGCAACCGCAACCATCACCCACAGCTACCCGCATTGCTGGCGTCACAAGACACCGGTGATCTACCGCGCAGCCGCGCAGTGGTTCGTTCGGATGGACGACGGTGAAGGCGTGTTCACGAAGGACAAGGCGCCGAAATCGTTGCGCCAGCTGGCGCTCGACGCGATCGACCAGACCGGCTTCTATCCTGAAAACGGCCGCGCCCGCCTGCGCGACATGATCGCGAACCGGCCCGACTGGTGCATCAGCCGGCAACGCAGCTGGGGCGTGCCGATCCCGTTTTTCCTGCACAAGGACAGCGGCGAACTGCACCCGCGAACGATGGACATCATCGACCAGGCTGCCGACATCGTCGAACAAGGCGGCATCGAAGCCTGGAGCCGGATCACGCCCGAAGAAATCCTCGGCGCCGAGGATGCCGCGCACTACACCAAGAGCAGCGACATCCTCGAGGTCTGGTTCGATTCCGGTTCGACCTTTTTCCACGTGCTGCGCGGCACCCACCGCGGTACGCACGATCACCCGAGTTTCCACCCCGAAGGCCCGGAGGCCGACCTTTATCTGGAAGGCCATGACCAGCACCGCGGCTGGTTCCATTCGTCGCTGCTGATCGCGTGTGCGCTAGAAGGCCGCGCGCCCTACCGCGGCCTGCTGACTCACGGCTTCACGGTCGACAGCCAGGGCCGCAAGATGAGCAAGTCGCTCGGCAACGGCATCGATCCGCAGGAGGTCAACAAGAAGCTCGGTGCCGAAATCACCCGGTTGTGGGTCGCGGCCAGCGACTATTCGGGTGACATCGCCGGCGACGACAAGATCCTGGCGCGCGTGGTCGACGGCTACCGGCGCATCCGCAACACGCTGCGCTTCCTGCTCGCCAACACCTCGGACTTCGACATCGCGCGCAACGAGGTCAAGCTGGCCGAGATGCTTGAAGTCGACCGTTACGCGCTGGCTTGCGCGGCGCAGCTGCAGGACGAGATCCTGGCGCATTACCAGGTCTACGAATTCCATCCGGTGGTTTCGAAGCTGCAGATCTATTGCAGCGAAGATCTCGGCGCGTTCTATCTGGATGTGTTGAAGGACCGTCTGTACACGACCGCCGCCGACAGCCACGCGCGGCGCAGCGCACAGACCGCGTTGTGGCACATCGCCAACGCGATGCTGCGCTGGATGGCACCGTTTCTCAGCTTCACTGCCGAAGAGGCCTGGCCGATCTTCGCGCCCGGCCAGTCGGTTTCGATCTTCACCGAAACCTATGTCGATGTGGCAGCCTGGCACGACACCGAACTGCTCGCCAAATGGGAGCGCATCCATCAAGTGCGCGACCTGGTGAACAAGGAAATCGAAACCGTGCGCAGCGCCGGTGCGGTCGGTTCGTCGCTGCAAGCGACAGTCCAGATCGCCGCTGACCCGGCCGATCACGCCATCCTCGCCAGCCTGGGCGACGCCTTGCGATTCGTGATGATCACATCGAAGGCCGAGCTGCTGGCACCGGCTGACGGGCTCGACGTGACGGTCTCACCGTCGACCTCCACCAAATGCGAGCGCTGCTGGCACTACCGCGACGATGTGGGCGCCGACCCGGCGCATCCGACGATCTGCGGCCGCTGCACCAGCAACCTGTTCGGTGCGGGTGAACAGCGATTGGTGGCCTGACGATGGCGCGCAACGGCAACAAGGGCAGCTCGCTGCTGCCCTGGCTCGGCATCGCATTGATCGTGATCCTGGCCGATCAGTTCACCAAGGCCTTGATCCTGGGCGAATTTCAGTACGGCGACAGCCGCTACGTCACCTCGTTTTTCAACCTGGTGCGCGTCCACAACACCGGCGCTGCCTTCAGCTTCCTGGCCGGTGCCGCCGGCTGGCAACGCTGGTTTTTCATCGGTCTCGGCGGCGTGGCCACCGTCTTCATCATCTGGATGCTGAAGCAGCATGGCGGCCAGCGCCTGTTCTGCTGGGCGCTGGCGCTGATACTCGGCGGCGCGGTCGGCAACGTCATCGACCGCATCTTGCACGGCTACGTGGTCGACTTCCTGCAGTTCCACTACGCCGGCTGGTATTTCCCGTCATTCAACGTTGCCGACAGCGCGATCTCCATCGGCGCGATCTGCCTGATCGTCGACGAGATCCGGCGCGTCATGCGCGCACGCTGAACAGGAAAGCTGGCTGCTCCCTGTTACGTGCTCCGCGCTCGCCGCAGGTCCCGTTGCAAGCATGAAGTCCCTTCGCACCGATTAATCGTTCGAAGACGGGGACGCCGGGTGACCGGCTGACGGAGGTAAAGGGGGAGCCGCCTGCGGCGGAGGACACGGAGTCAGCCGGTCACCCGGCGTCCCCGTCCCGCACAGCCGTGTCTCTCCACCACACACACCACCCAACCAACCGCCATCAAGGCAACAAAATCGTGCACCCCGTCGTCTTGCGCGCCTCCAGCGCGCGGTGTGCATCCGCCACATCGGCGAGCGCAAACCGCTGGTCGATGCGGATCTTCACCTTCCCGCTGCTGACAACCTCGAACAAGTCGTCCGCCATCGCCTGGGTGGCTTCGCGCGTGGCAATGTGGGTGAACAAGGTCGGGCGGGTCACGTACAAGGAACCCTTGGCTGCCAGCATGCCGAGCTCGATGGCCGGTGCCTTGCCCGATGCATTGCCGAAATTGGCGGCGAGGCCGAAGGGTTGCAGGCAATCGAGCGAGCGCACGAACGTCTCGGCGCCGACCGAGTCGTAGACCACCTTCAAGCCCTTGCCGCCGGTGATCTCCTTGACCCGCGCGACAAAGTCTTCGGTGTTGTAGTTGATCGCGTGGCTGGCGCCATGCTCGAGTGCCAGCTGGCATTTGGCATCGCTGCCGGCGGTGCCGATCAGTCGCAGCCCGAGCGCCTTCGCCCATTGGCAGGCGATCAGACCCACACCCCCGGCGGCGGCGTGGAACAGCACAAAATCACCGGCCTTCAGTCCGGCCGCCGGCAGCGTCTTCTTCAGCAGATACTGCGCCGTCAGACCCTTCAACATCATCGCCGCGCCAGTCTCGAACGAGATGTCGTCGGGCAGTTTGACCACACATTTGGCCGCCATCACGCGCAGGTCGCTGTAGGCGCCTGGCGGCTGGCTGGCGTAGGCCGCGCGGTCACCGACCCGCAGGTGAGTCACACCGTCGCCGACCGCTTCGACCACTCCGGCCGCCTCCATGCCCAGCGACAAGGGCAGCGGCAGCGGATACAGGCCGGTGCGTTGATAGGTATCGATGAAATTGAGGCCGCAGGCATGGTGACGGATACGGATCTCGCCGGCGCCAGGTTCGCCGACCGGCCGTTCGGTGAGCTCCATCGCCTCGGGACCGCCGAACTGCTTGATGATGATGACGCGTGACTGGTCGGTGGCGGTGCTAGCTGACATCGAGGATCTCCTGAAATGGTGAGGTGGGAACTCCTGTATCGTGCCAGCGTTCTGCAGTGTCCGCATCGACATGATCACCGAGTGCGTCGAACCACTGTCTCGCACTGAAAGCCGAATGCGCCGCCTGATCATCGCTCCGAACCTTGCACTGGCCACCTTGTGGGCCGACTGGCTGTGCCAGGTCGGCGTGTCGACCACCGTTCAACGCGTCTTTGCCGGCAGCATCGCCGGTGAGCTGCCGCCCGACCAGGCCCAACCCGAACTGTGGGTCGACGACGATGACGATCTGCAGCGCGCCGGCTCGCTGCTGGAGGCATTCCGCCATCCGCCGTCGCAGGTGTGGGCTTGTCCGGGTTGCCAGGAGATCATCGATGGGCCGTTCGAGCAATGCTGGAATTGCGGTCAGACCATGCCGGCGCGCTGTTGAAGGGTCAGTGAATGACATCACGACTGACACCGCAGATGGCCCTGCTACTCGCCATCCCACCGCTGATGTGGGCCGGCAATGCCGTGGTCGGTCGCCTGATGGTCGGGCATGTACCCCCACTGGCGCTGAATGCGCTGCGCTGGGC
>JANNNE010000273.1:0-12693 GCA_031398385.1 Ideonella sp. | reverse complement strand
CAGCGTGGTCGGCTTGAACAGGCTGCGCGCGATCGCGTAGCGGCGCAGGGCGTCGATGTCGATCGCGGGTGTTGTGGGCATGGGCGCAGCGTCTGTTGGGCTCGAGCCATCCAGGCCGGGCGGTCAGTTCAAGGCTTGCGCCACCTTGCCACCATTCGATTCGTTCCAGGTGACCTCCGCCATCGCGCCGTTAATGAGCAGCAACTGGGGTGGTAGATGGCCGATGTCGACGTCGATCAGCACCGGGTACGGCACATGGCCCAGGCTGCTGGTCAGCGCCTCGTGATAGCGCAGCGCATCCGGCTGCGTGGTGTCGGGCGCAGCGCTGCGGCCGATCAGCAGTCCGGCCAGAGAATCGAGCCACCCTGCCGCATGCAAGCGGTGCAGGGCTCGAACCATGCAGGTCGGCGACTGCTCGGCGTTCTCCAGGTAGACGATCGTGCCTTCCGGGTTGCCGGCAACGTAGCCCATTACATCGCCATGGCGGGTGCCCGCGATGTGCATCAGCGTATCGATGCAGCCGCCGATAAGACGGCCGCGCAGCAGCTGTGACTGGTCAGCCGGACGGTTCAGGCAACTCCAGTGTGTCGGTTCGCTCAGCTGATAGGTCGTGTCGGGCACCAGCGCGAAATCGGTCCATTTCGATTGCCATCGGTCCGACTGCCGCTGCTCGAAACTGGCGCCAGGCGGTGTTCGAAGCTGTCCCAGCGCGGCGCTGGTCAGGGGATCGTCCTGGCCGTCGACCAGGTCCATCAGGCAAGGGCCGTGGGCGGTCGCCCAGCCGAGCAGCAAGGTGATCGGCAGCATCAGCGTGCTGGTATCCGAATAGCCGATCAGCCATTTCGGTCGGGCGTGTCGCAGCGCCTGCCAGTCGAGCCGGTTCAGCAGCTCGATCGCCAACTCGCCACCCCAGGGCGGAAAGACCGCGGCGATGTCGTCGCGCAGCAGATGCTGCATCAGCTCGGCGGCGCGCTCGTTGGCTGGCGCGCTGGCGCTGCGCACCTCGGCACGCAGGCAGCGACCTTCCTCGACCACGAAGCCTTGCCCGCGCAGATGCGCCAGCACCAGCTCCAGCCGCGCATGCAAGGGTGGCGGAACACCCGAACTCGGTGCCGTCACGACGATGCAGTCACCCGCTTTCAGCGGGGATGGATAGGCGGGTCTCGGCATGGCTGCAGATCATGCCCCAGCCGAAACCCGGCGCATCACAACAGCGCTGCCGCGCCGAAGATTTGCCGGCGCTTATCGGCCGGCCGCAGCCTTCAGCATCGCCGCCTTGTCAGTCGCTTCCCAGGTGAACTCGGGTTCGTCGCGGCCGAAGTGGCCATACGCGGCGGTCTTTTCGTAGATCGGGCGCAGCAGGTCGAGCATCTGGATGATGCCTTTCGGGCGCAGGTCGAAGTGCGCCTGGATCAGCTCGGCGATTTCGTGGTCCGAAATGACGCCGGTGCCTTCGGTGTAGACGGTCACATTCATCGGCTTGGCAACACCGATCGCATAGGCCACCTGGATCTGGCACTGACGCGCCAGCCCTGCGGCCACGATGTTCTTGGCCACGTAGCGCGCCGCGTAGGCCGCCGAGCGGTCGACCTTGCTCGGATCCTTGCCGCTGAACGCGCCGCCGCCGTGCGGGCAGGCGCCGCCGTAGGTGTCGACGATGATCTTGCGCCCGGTCAGGCCGCAATCGCCCTGCGGGCCGCCGATGACGAAGCGGCCGGTCGGGTTGATCAGGTATTTGGTGTTCTTCAACCACTCGGCCGGCAGCACCGGCTTGATGATCTCCTCGATGATGGCTTCGGTGAACGAGGCCTTCATCTTGGTCGGTGTCTCGCTCTGGTCAGGGGCGTGCTGGGTCGACAACACGACGGTGTCGATGCTGTGCGGCTTGCCGTCGACGTAACGCATCGTGACCTGGCTCTTGGCGTCCGGGCGCAGGAACGGCAGCCGGCCGTCCTTGCGCAGCTGGGCCTGGCGCTCCACGAGGCGGTGCGCGTAGTAGATCGGCGCGGGCATCAGGTCGGGCGTCTCGTCGCAGGCATAGCCGAACATCAGGCCCTGGTCGCCGGCGCCGATGTTCAGGTGGTCGTCGCTCGCGTGATCGACGCCTTGTGCAATGTCGTTGGACTGCTTGTCGTAGCAGACCATCACCGCACAGCCCTTGTAGTCGATGCCGTATTCGGTGTTGTCGTAGCCGATGCGCTTGATCGTGTCGCGTGCGACCTGGATGTAGTCGACGTGCGCGTTGGTGGTGATCTCGCCGGCCAGTACCACCAGGCCGGTATTGGTCAGTGTTTCGGCAGCGACGCGCGAACGCGGGTCCTGCTTGAAGATGGCGTCCAGAATGGCGTCCGAAATCTGGTCGGCGACCTTGTCTGGGTGGCCCTCGGAAACCGATTCGGAAGTGAAGAGAAAGTCGTTTGACACGCGGATAACTCCAGAAAGAAGAACAGCAGGGTGGGAAACTTGCGTTGCCTGGTCTGTTCTGAGGAGCCGCGGCGAACGCTTTAGCAGGATTTGTTGAACGGCCTGCCCTCGGCATCCCGTCCGGCGACAACCGTTTCCGGCTCTCGCATCGCCCCGCAAGTAGTTCAATAACTCGGCGATGGCTGCATTATACGAAGCATGGCGAAACTGTTTCAATGGCTCTCGGCTTGGCCTTTGTCGTGGCTGCATGGTTTGGGTGCAGCGTTGGGCTGGATGGCCTACGGGCTGTCGCCGACCTATCGGCGCCGGCTCGATGCCCATGCTGCAGAGGCCGGGGTGACCCCCCAAGCGGCACGTGCAGCGGTCGCGGGCGCCGGCCGCATGGTGGCGGAGTTGCCACGACTGTGGCTGCGTGGCGCCGAGAGCGTGCCGATGCGCAGCGTTGGTGACGAGCTGATCGAAGCGGCGCTGGCCGAGGGGCGCGGTCTGGTGTTGTTGACGCCCCACCTGGGCTGCTTCGAGATCACGGCCCAGGCCTATGCGCTGCGGCATGGCGCGCACCATCCGATCACCGTGATGTACCGGCCGGCACGCCAGCCCTGGTTGCGCGCGGTGATGCGGGGCGCGCGCGACCGGCCCGGCATGAAGGCGGTTCCTGCCGACCTGAACGGCGTGCGCCGGATGCTGCGCGCGCTGAAGCGCGGCGAGACAATCGGTCTGCTGCCCGATCAGGTGCCACCCGAAGGCATGGGCGAGTGGGCGCCGTTTTTCGGGCGCGACGCCTATACGATGACGCTGGCCGCGCGCCTGGTTCAGCAAGGCGGTGCCGCCTTGCTGCTGGCCTGGGGCGAGCGGCTGCCGGGCGGCAGCGGCTATGTCGTTCACTACGAACGCTTCATCGAGCCTTTGCCGGCCGATGCGAGGTCTCAGGCAGAATCGGCCGCAGTGATCAACCGTGCGATGGAGCAGCTGATCATGCGCTGCCCCGAGCAATATCTGTGGGGATACCACCGTTACAAGGCACCCCGCGAGTCAGCTTCGGCCTTGGGCGCATCCTGAAGGAAGCCGTGTTGTCTCGCCTGTTGCTGCGTCTGCTGTGGCTGATCGCCCGGTTGCCGATGGGTGTGCAGGCAAGGCTTGGCCGCGGTCTCGGACGGGTTTTCTGGTGGTTCGCGCGATCACGCCGACGCGTCGCGCTGCGCAACCTCGAGCTGTGCCTGCCCGAGTTGTCGGCGTCGGCACGCAAGGCCCTCGCACGCGACCACTTCGGCTGGCTCGGGCGCAGCCTGCTGGAGCGTGGCCTGCTCTGGTATGCGCCGGTCGACCGATTGAAGGCCTTGATCCAGGTCGAGGGCGATGTGTTGCTCGCCCAGCGCAGCGATCGACCGGTGATGTGGCTGGTGCCGCATTTTCTGGCCCTCGACGTGGCCGGCGTGGCGACCCAGATTTTCCAGTCGCGCAAGGTCGGCTCGATCTATCAGCAGCAGAGCGATCCGGTCTTTGACGCGGCGATCCGCGCCGGCCGCCTGCGCTTCGACGGCGGCGAGATCTTTCCGCGCAGCGACCGGGCGCTGCCGCTGGTGCGGGCGATCCGCCGCGGCTATGCGTTCTTCAACCTGCCCGACATGGATTTCGGCCCGCGCGACGCGGCCTTCGTGCCGTTCTTCGGCCAACAGGCAGCCACCTTGCTGGCGCCGTCGAAGATGGCCCGCGCGCTGAACATGATCGTGCAACCGGTGGTGGCCGAACTGCTGCCCGGCGGCGCAGGCTACAAGGTGCGCTTCCTCGAACCCTGGACCGATTTCCCGACCGACGATCCGCTGGCCGACGCCCGCACCATGAACGCCTGGATCGAGACCGAGATCCGCCGCAATCCGGCGCAGTACCTGTGGGTGCACAAGCGGTTCAAGACGCGGCCAGCGGGCGAGCCGAGCTTGTATTGATAAGAGGTTTGCGTGATGGCCACGGACGGCCGGCGTTTCCATCTGCCAGACGCGACGTTTTTTTGTGGGAGCGCCTTCAGGCGCGATGCTGCCGTGTCACATCGCCATCGAGCCTGAAGGCTCTCCCACAGAATTCGAGACGTGCGTGACAGCCGAAGTGCGATCGTGCCCGAGGGCGATGCAGCGGATAATCGCCCCCATGAAGATCCGCTTCACCAAGATGCACGGTGCCGGCAACGATTTCGTCGTGCTGGATGCCACGGCCGCGCCGCTCGACCTGACGGCCGAGCAGTTGCGCCTGCTCGGTGATCGGCGCTTCGGGGTCGGCGCCGATCAGATTCTGGTCGTCGAGCCGGGCAGCCCGCCAGAGGTCGATTTTCGCTACCGCATCTTCAACGGGGCGAGCGGCGACGAGGTCGAGCATTGCGGCAACGGCGCGCGGTGCTTCGTCCGTTTCGTGCACGACAAGGGCCTGAGTGATCGCACCACCCTGCGTGTCGACACCATCAACAACCGGCTCGAGCTGCGCCTGCTGCCCGACGGGCGGATCACCGTCGACATGAATGCCCCGAAATTCGAGCATGCCAGCCTGCCGTTCGACGCCGACGGGCTGACGGCCCGCCCGGTCGGCGATTTCGAGTTGTGGCCGTTGCAGTTGGGTGACGGTGTGGAGGTCGAATTTGCGGCGCTGTCGATGGGCAATCCGCATGTGGTTTGCCGGGTCGACGATGTCGAGCGCGCGCCGGTCGAGCTGCTCGGACCGCAGCTCGAGGCGCACGAGCGTTTTCCGCGCCGCGTCAACGTCGGCTTCATGCAGGTGGTCGATCGCGGCCATCTGAAGCTGCGGGTATTCGAGCGCGATGCCGGTGAAACCCTGGCCTGCGGCACCGGTGCCTGCGCGGCGGTGGTGGCCGGTATCCGCCTCGGCTGGCTCGATCCGACGGTCGAGGTCGACACCCGGGGCGGCCGTCTGGGCATCGCCTGGGACGCACGCGCTGCCGATGGCAGTTGGACGCATGTGATGATGAGCGGCCCGGCCACCACGGTGTTCGAAGGCGAGATCGAGCTGTAGCGGTGGCGCTCTGTCACCCAGGAAGTTTCAAACCATGAAGGATGCGCCGTGAGCGTCGAAGGCATTACCGAAGCCGATATCGCCAACTACCTGGCCAATACGCCGGGCTTCTTCGAGCGCCAGGCCGAGCTGCTGGCGGCGGTCCAGTTGACCAGTCCGCACGGTAAGCGCGCGGTCTCGCTGCAGGAGCGGCAGATGGAGATGCTGCGCGACAAGATCCGCGGGCTGGAGGGCAAGATCATCGAGATGATCCGCAACAGCCAGCAGAATGTCAGCATCGCCGACAAGTTGTACCGCTGGACCCGGGTCTTGTTCATGACGCTCGACGAGAGCCGGCTGCCCGATATCCTGGTCGACGAGTTGAAAGAGCAGTTCCTGATTCCGCAAGGCGCGATCCGCCTGTGGGGTACTGCCGAGCGTTTTGCCGCGGCCGGCTTTTCGGCACCGGTCAGTGACGACCTGAAAAGCTTTGCCGCCAGCCTGAGCCTGCCGTACTGCGGCGTCAACGGCGGTTTCGAGGCGGCCTCGTGGTTTCCCGATGCGGCCAGCGTCAGTTCGCTGGCGATGATTCCCTTGCGCAGCGGTGTCGGCGAACACCCGACCTTCGGCCTGCTGGTGCTCGGTTCGCCCGACCCGACCCGTTATTCCGCCGACATGGGCATCGATTTCCTGCAGCGCATCGGCGAAACCGCCAGCGCCAGCCTGTCAAGGCTGCTGGCCCCGCGATGACCGATCCGGCCGGTGCCCGGCATGCGGGGCCCCAGCCGCTGCCGGCCCTGGCGCGTGAGCCGTTGGTCGACGATCTGGAGCGCCATCTGGTGCACCTGCGCGTCGAGCGCCGGCTCGCCGAGCGCACGCTGGCGATGTACGCCGAATCCTTCGTGCGATTGCAGCGCTTCGCCACCGCGTCCGCCATCCCGCTGCGCGAGGTCAGGCCGCACCATGTGCGCGCCTGGGCGGCTCAACTGCACCGCCTCGGCCTGGCCCCGCGCAGCATCGCGATTGCCTTGTCGGCGTGGCGCGGCTATTACCGCTGGCTCGGCCGCAACGGCTGGATCGCCGCCAACCCGGTCGAAGGTATTCGAGCACCGAAGGCGGCGAAACCCTTGCCGAAGGCCCTGGCGGTGGATCAGGCCGTGGCGCTGGCCGATTTCCGGGGCACGGCGCCCGAGCGGTCGGATCCGGCATTCGTGGTGCGTGACCAGTGCATCGTCGAGCTCTTGTACGGCTGCGGCCTGCGCATCGCCGAGCTGATCGGCCTGGATCTGCGCGCCGGGCGCGACGCGGCAGGCTGGATCGACAGCGTCGACGGGCTGGCGCATGTGCTCGGCAAGGGCAACAAGCGGCGCAGCGTGCCGGTCGGCCGCCACGCTTTGCAGGCCTTGCAGGCCTGGCTGGCGGTACGCGAGCGGCTGGCCGATCCGGACGAGCCGGCGCTGTTCGTCAGCCAGCGCGGCAGCCGCCTGACACCCAGTCAACTGCGCCTGCGTCTGAAACAGCAGGCCATCGCCGCCGGTCTGCCGACGCATGTGCATCCGCACATGTTGCGGCATTCGTTTGCGACCCATTTGTTGCAATCGAGTGGCGACCTGCGCGCCGTCCAGGAACTGCTCGGCCACGCCAACATCACGACCACCCAGGTCTATACCAAGCTCGATTTCGGCCATCTGAGCAAGGTCTACGACGCGGCGCATCCCCGGGCCAGGCGCAAGGGCTGAATCGGCCCGGTTGGCTCGGCGCGCGCTGCCGTCTGAATTTTGTGGGAGTGCCTTCAGGCACGATGTTCTGACAGCCGACGATCGAATCGCGGCTGAAGCCGCTCCTACCAATCGCACTGATGCGGCACGGCGCTCGTCGCTTGTGATCTTGTAGGAGCGACTTCAGCCCCGCTTGGTGGCCTCGGATACCAATCGTGCTTCGGACCAATTTGAATGTCGCCGCTTGCGCCGTCTGTCGCGCCAAGCTGCAGCCCGTCGCATTTCTACCGATGGCTGGTCTTTCGGCCGCTACAGTGTCCTACATCAGTAACACACCAACCGATCCCGCCATGCATCAATGGGACGACAGGCTTCCGCTTTACCGGCAACTGGCCAATCGGCTGGCCGGTGGTTTGCTCGACGGCGATCCACCGGAGGGTGAAGCCATGCCGTCGGTGCGCGTGCTGGCGGCGCAATATCTGCTGAATCCGATCACCGTCGGCCGCGCGCTGCAGACGCTGAACGAGGACGGCCTGCTCGACAATCGGCGCGGGCTCGGCCTGTACGTGCGGCCCGGCGCACGCGGCGTCTTGCTGCAGGCCGAACGCGAACGCTTCCTGCGCGACGAATGGCCGCAACTGCAACTGCGCCTGCGTCGCCTGGGAATCCGGCGTGATGAACTTGACTGGGAGTGACGTGTTGGAACATAACAAGAATCAGGAACCCGCGCTGATCAGTGCCAGCTCGCTGTCGCTGCGCTACGGCAGCAAGCTCGCGCTCGACAACCTCAACTTCTCGATCCCGAAGGGCCGCGTGGTCGGTCTGCTCGGGCACAACGGGGCCGGCAAGACCACGCTGATGAAGGCAATCGTCGGCCTGGCATCGCATCAGGGCAGCTTGTCGGTATTCGGTCTCGAGCCGCGACGCGATCGGGTGCAGATGCTCGAATCGCTTTGTTATATCCCCGACGTGGCGGTGCTGCCGCGCTGGGCGCGGGTCGATCAGCTGATCCTGCTGGCCGCCGGGCTGCATCCGAAATTTTCGGCCGAGCGGGCGCGGGTCTTGCTGAAACGCACCAGCGTCGGCCCGCGCGACAAGGTCAAGAACCTGTCGCGTGGCATGGTCGTGCAGCTGCACCTGGCGCTGACAGCGGCCATCGATGCGCGGCTGATGGTGCTCGACGAGCCCACGCTCGGCCTGGATGTGCTGTCGCGCAAATCCTTCTACGAAATGTTGATCGAGGAGTGGTGCGACGGCGAGCGCAGCGTGCTGATCTCGACCCACCAGGTCGAGGAAGTCGAATCGCTGCTGAGCGATGTGTTGATGCTCAACGACGGCAAGCTGGTGCTCGACATCAGCTTGGTCGACATGGAAGAACGCTTCGTCGCGCTGGCTCACGATCCGCAGGCAGCCGAGGCCATCGCCGCAGCCCATCCGCTGCTGCGTTACCGCCAGCACGGTCAGCCCGCTGCCTTGTTCGACGGCGCGCCGCCGGCCGAGGTCGCCGCACTCGGGCAGCGCCTGCGGCCCAGCCTGGTCGACCTGTTCGTCGCGCTGACACGCCGGCCCGAACTCAATCCGAAGCAGACCTGAATCCGATGGAGATCAACATGAACCGTTTTGGCTGGCTGATCCGCCGCGAATGGATGCAGCACCACCGCGGCTGGGTGATTCTGGCGCTTGCTCCCGCGGTCATCGCCGTGGTGGGTATGCCGTTTAGCACGGTGCAGATCGACGACGTGATCGGTGCGCCCATGCTTGCTGCAATGGCGGCGACCATCTACCTGATGGCTCTTCTGTCGATGGCGCTGGTGGGGGTGATGTTCGATGCGCCGGGCCTGGCGCGGCGGGATCGGCAGGACCGCAGCATCGAATTCTGGCTATCGCTGCCAACCGGACATGTTCAAAGTCTGGCGGCCACCATCCTGACCAATGTGTTGCTGCTGCCATTGATGGTGTTGCTGGTGAGTGTAGTGGTGGCTCCGGCGGTTGCCGCGCTGCTGGTCACGAAGGTGCTGGGTGCGCAGGCGCTGGGCGACATCGCGTTGTCGACCTGGCTCGGCTTCGTCCCGCTGATGTTGTTGCGAATCGTGGTGGGTCTGGTGTTTTGCCTGCTGTGGTTATCGCCGCTGATCCTGTTGTCGATGGCAGCCGCCTCCTGGCTGAGGGGTTGGGGCGTTCCTGCGCTGGCTGCCGTGATCGGACTGGGGGGTCTGATGCAGCAGCAGCTGACCGGCAGCACGCTGATCTGGGACACGGTGCTGCACTGGTGGGAGCAGGCGAAGATCGCCGCGCTGCCGCTGATCCGCGGCGGAATCCCGTTCCGCTCGCTGGCCCAGGACGACGCCGCCATGTCATGGCTCGGCAGCTGGTTGGTGAGCGACATCGGCACCCTGTTGCGCGACGCCTTGAGCGTGCAGTTCGTCGTCGCGCTGCTGTTGGCCGCCGCCGGTTTCGCGGTGCTCGTCTGGAGACGCGGCCAGGGCAAGTGAGGGAGTCTGGTTGGTACCTCGAAAGCGGCGCCCGTCGATTGCTCCGGACCCTCTGACCTGCATTCGTAGGAGGGCCTTCAGGCCCGATGCACCTGCGCTCTCTGATCCGTTCTGAATTCTGTGGGAGGGCCTTCAGGCCCGATTTCCCCGCACAACCGCCAGAGCCGGCAACCCAACCCGCGTCTCGAACTTGCTTCGGTGCACGCTGAAATAACTTTTCACGTTGCGCACGTTGGCATCTTGCGTAAATAGCCGCTGCACCAGGCCATGCCACGCCGCCATGTCGGCCACCTGCAGCAGCAGCATGAAATCAGGGCCCGGGCTGACGCGGTGGCATTGTTGAACTGCGGGCTCTTCGATGGCGCGCGCCTCGAAGCCGGCCAGATATTCCGCACCCTGGCGGTCGAGCGTCACCTCGGCGAATACGCTCAGCCCAGCCCCGATCGCGGCTGTGTTGATCAGCGCCACCTGGCGTTCGATGACGCCTGTTTCCTGCAAACGCTTGACCCGCCGCAAGCAGGTGGCTGGCGATGTGGCCACCTTGGCCGCCAGCGCGTAGTTGGTCAACGACGCATCGATCTGCAACTGCGCCAGCAAACGCAAGTCGGTCGCATCCAGAATGATAGATTGATCCGTTTTCAAGAAAATTTAGACCGTTTATTTCATAGATGCCGGATGAGGACTGATTATTGCAGAAGTCGACAGTTTTTGAATACTTCAATCAATCTCATGTGTCTACGATCAGCGCTCTCGTTCAAAGAAGAAGGCATCTCATGTGTGGCATCGTCGCAGCGGTCAGTTCGCGCAACATCGTTCCAATCCTGATCGAGGGTCTGAAACGGCTCGAATACCGGGGCTACGATTCATGCGGCGTCGCGGTTCACCAGGCCGGTGAACTGCACCGCGCCCGCAGCACCTCGCGGGTGGCCGAACTCGAGGCCAATGTCGCGGCCGATCGGGTGGCCGGCAGCACCGGCATCGCCCACACCCGCTGGGCAACCCACGGCGTACCGTCGGTCGACAACGCGCATCCGCATTTTTCGGGCAAGCGCATCGCGCTGGTCCACAACGGCATCATCGAAAACCACGACGAGCTGCGCGAGGAACTGCAGGCCAAGGGCTACCGCTTCACCAGCCAGACCGATACCGAAGTCATCGCCCACCTGGTCGACTCGTTCTACAACGGTGATCTGCTCGAGGCGGTGCAGGCTGCCGTGCAGCGCCTGAAGGGCGCGTTCGCGATTGCGGTGTTCTGCCGCGACGAACCCTTCCGCGTGGTCGGTGCCCGCGAGGGTTCGCCGTTGGTGCTGGGCACCGGTGTCGATCCGGCCAGCGGCCAGTTCGGCGGTGAACATTTTCTGGCCTCCGACGCCATGGCACTGGCCGGGGTCACCGACCAGATCACCTACCTGGAAGACGGCGACGTGGTTGACCTGCAACTCGGCAAGGTCTGGATCAGCTCGTGTCAGACCGATGTGGTCGAGGGCACGCAGTTCGGGCGTTTCCGCAATGTCGAGCGCGAGGTTCGCACCGTGCAGGCGCATACCGGCGCGGCCGAACTTGGCCCGTATCGCCACTACATGCAGAAGGAGATCTTTGAGCAGCCCAAGGCCATCGCCGATACGTTGGACGCGGTGCCCGGCATCTCGCCCGAGCTGTTCGGCGACGGCGCGTTCAGCATCTTCAAGCAAATCGACCAGGTGCTGATCCTGGCCTGCGGCACCAGCTTCTACAGCGGCTCCGTGGCGCGCTACTGGCTGGAAAGCATCGCGAAGATCCCGACCACGGTCGAGATCGCCAGCGAATACCGCTACCGCAGCAGCGTCCCGAACCCCCGCACGCTGGTCGTCACCATCAGCCAGAGCGGCGAAACCGCCGACACGCTGGCCGCGCTGAAACACGCACGCAAACTCGGCATGCCGCACACGCTGACGATCTGCAACGTCGAGACCAGCGCGATGGTGCGCGAATGCGAACTCGCCTATATCACCCGCGCCGGCACCGAAATCGGCGTCGCGTCGACCAAGGCCTTCACCACCCAACTGGTCGGCCTGTTCCTGCTGACGCTGGCGCTGGCGCAAACGCGCGGCCACCTCACAGACGAGCGCGAAGTCGAGCACCTGAAAGCGCTGCGCCACCTGCCGGTGGCGGTGCAGGCCGTGCTGGCACTCGAGCCGCAGGTTATGGCCTGGGCCGACATCTTCGCGCGCAAGGAAAACGCGCTTTTCCTCGGCCGCGGCCTGCACTATCCGATCGCACTCGAAGGCGCGCTGAAGCTGAAGGAGATCAGCTACATCCACGCGGAGGCCTACCCGGCCGGCGAACTCAAGCACGGTCCGCTGGCGCTGGTGACCGCGCAGATGCCGGTGGTCACCGTCGCCCCGAACGACGACCTGCTGGAAAAGCTGAAAAGCAACCTGCAGGAAGTTCGTGCCCGCGGCGGAGAACTCTTCGTCTTCGCCGATGGCGACACCCGCATCGCCAGCACCAACGGCATGCACGTGATCCGCATGCCGGAACACTACGGCCCGCTGTCACCGATCCTGCATGTCGTTCCGTTGCAGCTGTTGGCGTATCACACCGCCGTGGCGCGAGGAACGGATGTGGACAAGCCGCGCAACCTGGCGAAGAGTGTGACGGTGGAGTGAATCAGCGCAATGGGGCGCTCGACTGTTCTTGACAATTAAAGTCGTGAACAGGTTATTCAATTCGTAAATGGATCAATAGTGTCGTAAACACTGGAGCAGGGAGCAGCGGCTGTGACGAGGCCCCCTCTGCAACTGCGCTTGTTCCTGCTTCGACCTCGCGTGTCGGCGGCCAAACGCGGATTTTGGGATGCCCAGTCTATGCGAGTCTAAGCGGCAGCCCGAGACTGACCTCTGAATCTCGGGGGTCTAGTGTAGTGTTCCGTTCTGTTTGGAACTTAAGGCTACGCTGAACAAGGACCGGTTTTCATGATGCTTGATGGCGCTTGCGCTTCAATTGCGCAATGTGAAATTGAGAGACAGAAATCGGTTGATTTCGAGTGCATTGATGCGCATTTCGACCTTCGCGGCGCGCTTTGC
>JANNNE010000251.1:0-32492 GCA_031398385.1 Ideonella sp. | reverse complement strand
CAGGTAGTCGCCGTGCAGGTACTCGCGCAAGGAATTTGCAGCGCCGGCCGGCAGCGCTGCAAGCCGGGTCAGTGCCTCAGCCGATTGCGGCGCGTTGTCAACGTAGCGCCGGCCGATGCGGGGAAACCGTGCCAGGTTAGGAAAGACAGTGGCGCGCAACTCCGCCAGCAGGTCGTCGAAGGCGAAGGCGGCGTTCGCCTCCACCAAGAACGCCTCGATGGCGTCGAGGCGCTCCAGGAAGCTCGCGGTCAGCTCGACCCGGTACAACTGTTCAGCCACGCTTCTTCGTCGGGGCCTTGCGAGAGGTTGCCGGGCTGGCTGCCTTGGCTGCGGCCGTGCGGCGCTGCTGTAGCTGGCTGATTGCCTCGTCCGCCTCAAAAGTGTGGCCGGCTGCGATGTCGGCCAGTCCGCGCTTGGCGTCATCGATCAGCAGCAGATGGATTCGCTCGCGCTCCAGGCGGTGGTAGTAGTCCAGCCGGTCGGCGTCGATCAGCGCGACATAGCTCTCACCGTTCTTGGTGATGATCTTCTCGGCGCCGGCCTTGGCTTGGTCGGCCAGCTCAGAGAGGTTGGCGCGTGCCTGGGTGAAGGGCACCACATCTGCGGATGTAAAGGCCATATGGATCCTTCGAGGATGGATGACAGAATTCCGTGCAGTCTAAAGGATCCGGCCCAATTTCGGGAGGTCTCACCGGCTTCTGATCGCCTTGCAACTGCGCCCGAATTCCTTCGTACGGTGGCCCGGCGTCTTCGCGGTTCAGCACCATCGGCAGGCTGCGGGTCGCCAGCGGCATCCGAGTATTCAATTCGACGAGCGTGCCTTGCTCGAGCCACGTCGCCCGCCGAGCGCCGGCTGTTCCGCACCGATCGGCTGCTCGCGTGCACCGACAGCGTCGTCGGCTTTCTGATCAATTGTTCAGGGTCGATGAAGCGGCACATCGAGGCGATCGCGATGCTGGTCGATGTGTTCGTCCGTGCGCTCGAGCTGGCCGGCGTCGACAGCGAGGTGCTCGGCTACACCACCGGGGCCTGGAACGGCGGCCGGGCGATGCGTGAGTGGCGCCGAGCGGTAAACCGCCCTCACCCGTCCGCCTGAACCAGCGTCGCCACCTGATCTTCAAGGATTCCGAGCGCCCGTGGCGTCGGGCTCGTCGAGACATCGCCGCCTTGCTGAAGCCCGACATCTTCCGCGAAGGCATCGACGGTGAGGCGGTCGACTGGGCTTGCAACCGGCAGCCTGTGCGCGCTCGGTCAGTAAGCCTGCTATGGGCCCGCCAAATTGGCGCCGGACCACTCGGCTTCCGCCACCTCGAGCAGCGTGCGCGACAGCGCGGCCCTCGGCCCCTGAGTCGACCACACGATGCCCATGCGCCGGACCGGCACCGGCGGCGGCAGCGCCATGCGGATCACCTGCAAGCCCTCGGGCCACGGTGGCGTCCAGTCGGGAACCAGCGACACGCCCAGACCCTGGTGAACGAAGGCAGCGATCGCGTTCAAGGCGTCGATCTCGATCCGCTCGCGGGGCCGGATCTGCAAGCGGCGCAGATAGGCATCGGCGAGACGCCCACCCCACATCGCCCGGTCGTAGCGGATGAAGGGTTCGCTGCCCAGCAGCTCGACGGGATCCCGCCCCGCCAGCGCCGCCGGGGCCAGCAGACAAAGCGGCTCCTCGACCAGCACCCGCCATTCGCACGGCTTGGGCAGCACGAACTGCGGCTGCACGATGACCGCTGCATCGAGAGCGCCGGTCGTCACCTGGTGATAGAGGTGGCTGGACGAACCGGGTTCGATGAAGACGGCCAGGCGCGGATGAAGCTCGTACAGGCGCCGCAGGATCGGCGGCAGCAAGCCGGTCAGCGACGAAGTCGACACGCCCAGGCGCAACTCGCCCAACGGCGCGTCGTCGTTGGCAATCGCATGCAGATCGCGCACGTCGCGCAGCACACCGCGCGCGTGCGGCAGGACCTTCAAGCCGGCCTCGGTGGCCTTGACGGTGCGACCGGCGCGGCGTACCAGCGCGGTCCCCAGCCCCTCTTCCAGCGACTTGACGCGCGCGGCCACTGCAGCCGGCGTCAGGTCGAGTCGGCGCGCCGCTTCGGCCATCGACCCGCAGTCGACGACCATGACGAAGCTCTGAAGAAAATGGGTGTCCATGATGGTCCGAAGGCAGCCGGCAGGCCGGTTGGCGGCTCGAGTCTGGCAGTCGACGCCGGCATGAGCGCCGACCAGGGCCTGCCCTAGGGCGCCTGCTGCAGGCTCGAAACCTGGTTGGTGAGCGTGGTGCGCCGCAGGTCACGCGGCTCAGCCGGGTTATAGCGGCGGGCGCGGTGCATCGTGACCCGGTTGTCCCACATGACGAGGTCCCATTGTCGCCAGACGTGGGCGTAGACGAATTGGCGCTGGGTGGCGTGTTCGGTCAGGTCGCGCAGGAACGACCGCGCCTCCGGCACGGGCCAGCCTTCGATGGCACCGGCATGACTGGACAGGTACAGCGACAGGCGTCCGGTCGACGGGTGCCGCCGCACCAGGCGTTGTCGAACCGGTGCCCACTTCTGTCGTTCGGCCTCGGTGAAGTCGTCGAAGCCGAGGATGCCGCGCGAGAAGATCTGGCTGTGCGAGCAGATCAGGTCGTGCACCTCACGCTGCGTCGCAGCGTCCAGTGCGTCATAGGCGGCGCGCATGTCGGCGAACTCGGTGTTACCGTCGGCGGCGGGAATCCGGCGCGCCGACAACAGCGAGTATTTGGCCGGCACGTCTTTGAACGAACTGTCGGAGTGCCAGAGCAGGTTGCCCAGGCCGAACAGCCGGCGCCGATCGTCCCGCGGCAGCACCTCGCCGTTTCGGTCGAGGTTGGAGATGTCGTTCAGGTCCATGCTGATGCGGCGGTCCTTCGCATCGAAGATGTCGCCAGTGGCCTGTTCGAGCGGGCCGAGTTGGCGGCTGAACGCGATCTGCTGCTCGTCGTCGAGCACCTGGTCGTGAAACACCAGCACACCGTAGCGGTCCATGCCGGCATGGATGGCAGCCACCTCAGCCTCATCCAGTGGTCGACTCAGGTCGATGCCCGACACCTCGGCCGCAAAGCTGCTGCGTTCGTTTTGATCGAAGGGGACGACGGTGATGCCCATGGCGAACTCCTCTCAGCCGCGGCCGACAAACGGCATATTGGTGGCCATGACGGTGACGAACTGGATGTTGTTTCCGAGCGGCAGACCGGACATGTAGGCCACGGTGCTGGCCACCTCAGATACATCCATCATCGGCTCGACCTCGATCGAGCCATTGGCCTGCCGCACGCCTTTGGCCATGCGCTGCGACAGCTCGGTCATCGCGTTGCCGACATCGACCTGGCCGCAGGCGATGTCGAGTGCCTCCTGCCGTCGGCCCGCCAAAACCACGCGATAACCCGCCGCCAGCAAGGCCAGCGCCGAAGCCCGGCCGATGCCGGTACCGGCACCGGTGACGACGGCCACCTTGTTTGGCTCGCTCATGTTCTGGTCCTTGTTCTGCTGCGAGAAAGCCGCTTCGTGTCACCCAGTGTGATTCGAACGGCCATTCAGGTCTTCGACGACGGCACACTGGCGTGCATCTCTGCGGCCCGCAGGAAATCGAAATCGACGCCCTCGCCCGCCTGCAAGACCGACTGCAGGTACAGCTTGCGGTAACCCCGCGGCGCACTCGGTTCGACCACCGGCGCGTCTTCGCGGCGACGCTGCAACTCGTCGTCGCTGATCAGCAGATCGAGCGCCCGCGACGCCACCGAGAGCCGGATCCGGTCGCCATTGCGCACATGGGCCAACGGGCCGCCGATCGCCGCTTCCGGGCTGACGTGCAAGACGATGGTGCCCGACGCGGTGCCACTCATGCGGCCGTCGGAGATGCGGACGATGTCTTTCACGCCGGCACGCGCCAGCTTCATCGGGATCGGGATGTAGCCGGCCTCCGGCATGCCGGGTGCGCCTTTCGGGCCGATGTTCTTCAGCACGATGATGTCGTCGGCCGTGACGTCCAGATCGTCGGCGTCGATGCGTTCGGCCATGTCCTGCACACTCTCGAACACCACCGCGCGTCCCTCGTGTTCCATCAGGCCCGGATGCGCCGCCGACTGTTTGATGATGGCGCCGTTCGGCGCCAGGTTGCCGCGCAGCACGGCGATGCCGCCTTGCGGATAGATCGGGTTCGACGCCGGGCGCACCACGTGTTGTGTGAAGGCGGCCGGGTGGCGCTCCATTTCCTCGCCCAGTGTTCGGCCGGTCACCGTCAGCGCGTCCAGGTGCAGCAGCGGCTTCAGTTCGCGCAGCAGCGTGGCCATGCCGCCCGCGTCGTGGAAATCCTCCATGTAGTGCAGGCCGGACGGTTTCAGGTCGAGCAGCACCGGGGTTTCACGCCCCATGCGATCAAGCGCATCGAGGTCGACCTCGAACCCCATGCGTCCGGCAATCGCCGTCAGGTGGATGATGCCGTTGGTCGAGCCACCGATCGCCAGCAACACGCGCATCGCGTTCTCGAAGGCCTTGGCGGTCAGCACTTGGTCGATGGTCAGTCGATCACGCGCCATCTGCACGACCAGCGTGCCGGTCTGTTCGGCAATCCGTATCCGATCCGCGGTGACCGCCGGTGGCGTGGCGCCGCCGGGCACCGTCATGCCCAGCGCCTCGGCGATGCACGCCATCGTGCTGGCCGTTCCCATCACCGAACAGGTACCGACGCTGGCGACCAGCTGGTTGTTGACCGCACTGATTTCTTCGGCATCGATTTCGCCGGCGCGGAAATGCGCCCAGTAGCGCCGGCAATCGGTGCATGCACCCACCCGCACGCCGCGGTGCGAGCCGGTCAGCATCGAGCCGGTGACGAGCTGGATCGCGGGAATGCCGGCCGACGCCGCACCCATCAGTTGCGCTGGCACGGTCTTGTCGCAGCCGCCGATCAGCACCACCGCGTCCATCGGCTGCGCGCCGATCATCTCCTCGGTGTCCATCGACATCAGGTTGCGCGTGAGCATGCTGGTCGGCTGCGCAAAACTCTCGTGGATAGAGATCGTCGGAAAGTCCATCGGCAGCCCGCCGGCCAGCATGATGCCGCGCTTGACGGCCTCGAGCAGCTGCGGCATGTTGCCGTGGCAGGGGTTGTAGGCGCTGCCGGTGTTGGTGATGCCGATCACCGGCTTGTCGAGCACCGCGTCGGTGTAGCCCGCGCCTTTGATGAAGGCCTTGCGCAGGAACATCGAAAAGCCGCGGTCACCGTAACTGGTCAGTCCCTTGGCCATGCCGCTCGCGTTGGCATCGGGGTGCATGGGGGGGCTGTCGGGGTCGGGGCTGCGGTCGGTGGACATCGATGGTCTCGCTTGAGTAAGGGCGCCGGGTTCGATCCGGGGTCGGGCTCAGTCTATGCGTTCGACATCGCCATCGAACTCGAGCGGACAGAAGAAGCCGCCGTGGAAGCGCGCGGCGATCGGGTCTTCGACGATGCCTTTGGCGAGGATGCGCTCGGCGAACACCTCCGAATCATCCTGTGGCCGATAGCCCAGAAAATCGACGCCGGCATTGCTCCAGCGGCTGCGTGTGTTGTTGGAGACGCCATAGGCAACCAGGTAGTGGTAGTCCGGATGATCGATGCAGCGCCGCACCAGCTGGGCCATGTCGCGGTGGCTGATCCAGGTCAGCAACTGCCGCGATTCGACGGGTTCATCGGGATCTCGGAAGGTTCCGATGCGCAGGCAAGCAACCGACAGTCCGTGCTTGTCCGCATACAGCCGGCCGAGCGCCTCACCGAACACCTTCGACACGCCGTAGCGCGTATCCGGTCGGGGCACCACCGTGTCGTCGAGGATGTTCGTGCGGCGGTGATAGCCGACCGAGTGGTTCGAACTCGCGAAGATCACCCGCTTGACGCGTTGCCGGTAGGCCGCCTCGAATGCGTTGTAGCAGCCATCGATGTTGAGCTCGCGCACCGTCTCCCACGGGCCCTCGATCGGCAGGCCGGCGAGGTGAACAACGCAGTCGACACCGTCCATCGCCGACTCCATCGCGGCAAGATCGCGGATGTCGGTTTGCAGCACGGTTTCGCCCGGCCCGGCCGGCGCTTGCGGCGCGATGTCAGCCAGACGCAGCTCGGCGTAAGTGCCTTTCAGGTCTGCGCGCAGACAGCGGCCGATCGCACCCGCTGCGCCTGTGATCAATATCCGTTTCATGTGCTTGCTCCGCGGAGGATCAAAGGTTTGGTTGCCGGATCGACGACGTGCAGCGCGGCGACATCCACCGCCACCCTGCCTGTCCCACCGTCTGCGAGTATGGCTGCAGGCGCAGGGGACGCGCCGCTCTCCCCTTTCAGGCAGTTATTCGCGGTGCTGACCAGCGGCGGGCGCAGCGTAGCCCAGGCCGGATAGTCAGACTGCCAGGCGATGACCGCCTTCATCGCGGCGATCATCGGGCGCTTCTGGAACACGCCGCGGGTGGTGTTGAGCGCGGCCTGCCGCTGGTCGGCATCGCCGTCCTGCCAATGCCGAACAGCTCGACGTACCCGCAAGGGTCGAATGAAGGCTCAGCTGACGCTGGACCAACGGCCGTGTTTCGAAATCGCCTGTTCGTCAAAGCCGAAGCCCAGCCCCGGCGTCTGGTGCAGAACGACCCGACCGTTGCGGTGCTCGAGCTGCCGATCGACCAGGCGGCGGAAGTTCAGCACCTGGTCATCCCAGAAGAACTCGACGTAGCGCGCGTTCGGCGTGGAAGCTACCAGCGGGGCGTGCACGTCGTGGAACCAGTGCGGACACATCACGACACCATGGCTCGCCGCGGTCGCGGCAATGCGTTTCCACTCGGTGATGCCGCCACACACCAGCGCATCGCTTTGCAGGATCGCGGCCGCGCCCTTCTGCAGCAGTTCCTGGTGGTACCAGCGTCCGTAGCCGATCTCGCCCGTGGCGACCGGAATGCGCGTCAGTTTGGCGAGCCGGGCGTGGCTGTCGACATCGTCGGGGCCGAACGGCTCCTCGATGAAATACGGATCGTAGGCCTCGAAGCGCCGCAGGTAGCGCATCGCCTGCGTCGTGTCGGACCAGCCGTTGTTGCAGTCCATCATCAGTTCGACATCAGGGCCGACGGCGTCTCGCGCGGCCTTCAAGCGCTGCTCTTCCTGGTGAGGCGACAATCGCCCGGTCTTCATCTTGACGGCCTTGAAGCCTTTGTCCACATATCCGGCCATTTCCTCGCCGAGCATCTGCGGCGACTTGCCGTCAAGGTAATACCCACCGCTCGCGTAGGCCGGCACCGATTCGAGTTCGACGGCACCCAGGTACTTGTGCAGCGGGAGTTCGCAGGACCGCGCATTCAGATCCCACAGCGCCGTGTCGAGCGCACTCAGTGCCCGCATCACCGTGCCACTGCGGCCCTGCAGCAGAGACTCCTGGTACATCTTCTGCCACAGCGCCTCGACCGCCAGCGACTCCTGGCCGACCAGCAACGGCCCCAGCAGTTCCTCGACCGCCGCCGAGAAGATGCCGCCGCCAGCGCTGCCGACATAGCAGAAGCCGATGCCTTCGATGCCGTCCGTCGAGCGGATCCTGACCAGTCCGTAGTGGCGGGCCGTAACGGTGCGGTTGGAGAACGAAGTGACGCGGTCCAGCGGCAGGGCAACGGCGCAGAACTCGACAGTCTGGATCTTCGGCAAGGGGGTGTCTCCTTCCAGCGCGCGACGGCGCGCCAAACGCGTCGATTGTTGAAGCCCGGGAAAAAAATGGAAACCGTGATTCAGACGGTTCTGAAGATAGAAAAACCATCTTCCGGGCCGCTTGCCGACCGCGCCTTCAGACCATCGACCCGTTTGGAACACACCCGCTCCAGCAGCCAGACCGTAATTTTTCTGTCGAATGAAGCTGATCCTCAGTGCTTCGCACGATCGCGGGATTCCAACAAAATTCATGGTCTCGCGAGTCGAGCGGGCGTCAATACGCTTCGTCGAATCCGCACCCCCTGAACCGCACAAGACCTGCACCCCAACCATGCCCCATCAACCGATGATCGACCCGTCCGCTAAACGTTTCACCGGTCCGGTGATCCGCTTGCACCCGGCCGACAACGTGGTGGTGGCTCGCGTCGATGTCGCGATCGGCATGGCCATCCCGAGCGAGGGAGTGCAGAGCCGCAGCCAGGTGCCCGCGGGCCACAAGCTGGCCGCACGTGCAATCGCGCGGGGCGAACCCATCCTCAAATACAACGTCTGCATCGGGTTCGCGGCAACGGACATCGCGGCCGGCAGCTACGTCCATTCGCACAACACGGAGTTTCGCGAGTTCGACCGCGACTACGCCTTTGCGCAGGACTACCATCCGACGGCTACCCTGCCAGTCGACCAACAAGCCCGCTTCCAGGGCTATGTGCGGGCCGATGGTGAGGTGGGCACGCGCAACTACATCGGCATCCTGTCGACGGTGAACTGCTCGGCCACGGTGGTGCACAAGGTGGCGGCGGCATTCACCGCCGAGCGACTGGCCGAATTTCCGAATGTCGACGGGGTCGTCGCGCTCAGCCACGGGCTGGGTTGCGGCATGGAGATGAGCGGCGAGCCAATGGAACTGCTGCGGCGCACGCTGGGGGGCTACGCGCGCCACCCGAATTTTGCCGCGGTGCTGATCATCGGACTGGGCTGCGAGCGCAATCAGATGAGTGGGCTGCTGGGCCAGGAGAAGCTGGAGGCTGGCGCGCGCCTGCACACCTTCGTGATGCAGGACACCGGCGGCACGCGCAAGACCGTCGAGGCCGCGGTGCAGGCCGTGCAGGCCTTGCTGCCCGCCGCCAACGATGTGATGCGCGAGGCGGTTCCGGCGAGCCGGCTCAAGGTCGGTTTGCAATGCGGGGGCTCCGATGGCTTTTCTTCGATCACCGCCAACCCGGCGCTCGGCGCGGCGATGGACATCCTGGTCCGGCACGGCGGCACGCCGATCCTGTCGGAGACGCCCGAAATCTATGGCGTCGAGCACACGCTTACAAGGCGCGCCTGCAGCGTCGAGGTCGGCCAGAAACTGATCGAACGCATCCGCTGGTGGAAAGAAGACTATTCACCCGGACGCGACGTTCAGATCAACGGCGCGGTCAGCCCTGGCAACCACAGCGGTGGCCTGGCCAACATCTTCGAGAAGTCGCTCGGATCGTCGATGAAAGGCGGTACCAGCGGACTGATGGCGGTCTACCGGTACGCCGAGCCGGTGAAACAAGCTGGCTTCGTCTTCATGGACACACCGGGTTTCGACCCCTGCTCGGCCACCGGCCAGATCGCAGGCGGCGCCAACATGATCATGTTCACGACCGGCCGCGGATCGATGTTCGGCGCCAAACCAGTGCCCTCGGTCAAGCTTGCCACCAACACGCCGATGTTCGAACGCCTGAGCGAAGACATGGACTTCAACTGCGGCGAAATCCTCGACGGTACCGCCACGATGGCTCAGACCGGGCAACATATTTTCGACCTGATGCTGCGCATCGCCTCCGGTGAGCGCAGCAAGAGCGAACTGCTTGGTCTTGGCGACCACGAGTTCGTGCCCTGGAACATTGGCGTGGTCAGTTGATCGGCAGTTGATCGATCAGATCCGCTGGTTTCGACCAGTCGTCAGCAGGTCTTCCGGAGGGCTCCTGCACCCACGCCTCTGCCGGACCCCGCGACGTCACGGGTCGCTCTGCAACAAGGCAAGGCCGGCCTTCAGCACGCGCTCGATTCGGGCCTTCTCGGCCGACGCACTTTCGGCGGTCCATTGCCAGATCCCGTGCCCGGTCTTCATGCCGGCGCGCCCGTCGGCCACCATGCGTTCGAATCCGGCTGGAACCCGGGCTTCGTTGTGCAGGTGCGGATACAGCGCGTTGCCGGCGCGGCAATTGGTATCCCAGCCCGACATCTCCTTCTGCATGATCGGGCCGCAGGCAATGAAGCGGAACCCGAAGCCGAAGCGCACCGCGATGTCGACATCTTCGGGCGACACAACCTGTTCGTCGATCAGGTACATGGCCTCGCGCATCATCGCGTGCTGGATCCGGTTGCCGACGAATCCGGGGATGTCTTTCCTGACCCAGATCGGCGCCTTGCCGACCGATTTCATCAAGGTGACGATCGACTGCGCGACGTCCGGGTCGGTAGCCTCGCTGCTGATCACCTCCACCAGCGGCACCAGGTGCGCCGGCATGAAGAAGTGCAGTCCGACAAAGCGCTGCCGATGCTTCATCAGCTTGCCGACTTCGCTGATCTGGAAATTCGAGGTGTTGGTGGCCAGCGGAATATCCGGGCCGACCAGCCCATCGATCTGCGCGAACAACTGCTGCTTCAGCGCCAGATCTTCTGTGGCGGCCTCGATCACGAAATCGATCGATGTCCAGTCGACTTCGTCGAGCGTCGCGTAGGCGCTTACCCGCCCCATCGCGGTCGCCGACCGATCCGCCCGTGCTGTCGCGGCGTCGATCCGGCCGGGCAAGGCGTCACGGGTCTTCTGTGACGGGCTGACGACGTCGACATTCCAGCCGGCGGCGGCGAACAGGAAGGCAATGTCGCCGCCCATGATGCCGCCGCCGACCACCACCAGATTTCGATCTCCGTGAGCCATTTGGCGCATCCTTAAACCAAAACAGCCTCAAGCCCGGCGCAGCACCATCACGCAATCGACCGCAACCGGGCCGTCGCTGCCGACCAGCACCGGATTCAGGTCGAGCTCGGCCAGCATCGGCTGCATGCGCGCCGCCCAGCGCGACAGGTTGGCGAGCAGTCGCGCAATGGCCCGGCGATCGACCGCCGGTTGGCCCCGCACGCCGTCGAGCAGCGCGCCCATCCGCAACTCGGCGAGCATGCGTTCGCCTTCGTCGATCGAGAACGGCGCACGGCGGAACACGACATCTTTCAACACCTCCACCAGGATGCCGCCCAGGCCCACCATCACGACCATGCCAAACACCGGGTCACGCTGGACGCCGACCACCAGTTCGAGATGGCCACTCGACATCGGCTGCACCAGCACCCCCTTCAGGCGCGCCTGGGGAAGCGCGTCGGTGGCTCGCTGCAGCAAGCTTCGGTAGCCACGCCGGACCGCTTCTTCATCGTCCAGCTTGAGCAGCACACCGCCGATCTCGGTCTTGTGCAGGATGTCCGGTGATTCGATCTTCAGCGCGACCGCCCGTCCGCCCGATCGCCACAGGTCGACCGCTTCGTCTTCGCTGGTCGCCAGGCCGACTTCCTCGATCGGAATGCCGGCCTCGCGCAGCCAGCGACTGGCCTGCACCGAATCCGGCACGCCATCGACCAGGCCTTCCGGCATCGGCCGGTCATCGATATCCAGCTCGGCATCGATCGTGGCGTGATGCCGCTGCGAGGCATTGAAGCGCACCAGTGCCGCAGCCGCCTCGACCGCCCGTTCTCCAGCCGGATAGACCACGATGCCGAGTTCGCGCAGGCGGCGCAAGGCTTCGGCGGGTGCAGCGACCCAGCAGACGAAGAAGGGCTTGTCGGTACGCGACTGGATTTCGGTGAAGATCGCGACCAGCTTGTCGACATGCGCGGTCATCAGCTGCAGCCAGACGATGCCCACGTGTACCTGCGGATCGCTCATCAGCGCGACCACCGATTCGCTGAGCAACTCCGGCCGCGCGACAAACTGGCCGGTCACGTCGACCGGATTGCCGGCTGCGCCGAAGGCCGGCATCACCTCGGTCAGGCGTCGCTGGGTCGCTGCGGCGAGTTCGGGCACAGCGAGGCTCATCTCCTCGGCCCGGTCGGCCATCATCACGCCGGCGCCACCCGACTGGGTCGCGATGCCGAGACCGTTGCCGCCGGTAACCCGTGGCTGGGCCAGCGCTTCCAGCATGTCGAGCATCTGCTCTTCGTTGCGGGCCCTCAGTACGCCGTATTGGCGAATCACCGCGTCGAACACCTCGTCTTCGACCGCCAGCGCGCCGGTATGCGACGCGGCAGCCCGTGCACCGGATGCCTTGCGGCCGACCTTGGTGAGGACCAGCGGCTTGCCCAGGACCTGGCAACGTCGGGCCAGCGCAACCAGTGCCGCGCCATCGCTCAGGCCCTCGAGATAACCGGCGGCGACGCGGATGCGCGGATCCTCGATGACCGCCGCCATCAGCTCGCTGAATGCCAGATCGGCCTGGTTGCCGGTATTGATGAAATAGCCCAGTCCCAGGCCGCGCTGCCGCGCCAGTGCCGCGATCGCGGTGCCGAAGGCGCCGGACTGCGTGACGAAGGCGATCGGTCCGGCACCGGTATCGCCATCGGCATACTGGCTGAAGGTCGCGTAGACGTTGTCGAAGGCGTTGATGAAACCCAGGCAATTGGGGCCGCACAGCACCACGCCGGATTCGTGCGCCTGTTCGATCAGTGCAGCCTCGAGCGCCTTGCCTTCGATGCCCATTTCACCGAAACCCGAACTGAAGATGACAGCAGCCCGGATGCCTCGGCTGCCGAGCAGCGCGATGCTCGCAACGACTTCGCGCGCCGGAACGGCGACGATCGCCAGATCGGTTGCTTCCGGCAACGCTTCGATCGACGGATAACAAGGCAGTCCGGCGATTTCAGGATATTTGGGGTTGACCGGCAAGATGCGCCCAGCGTAGCCCTTGTCGAGCAGGTGCTTGAACGGCCGGCCATTGATCTTCGCGAAATCCGCAGAGGCGCCAATGATCGCGATCGACCGCGGGCTGATCAGGCGCTGGATGGCCTCACGTCGTGATTTTTCCGTCAATCTCATTCGAATCATCCGTTGAAGGCAGAGATGCCCGTCTGCGCCCGGCCGAGCACGAGCGCATGGATATCGTGCGTGCCTTCGAGCGTGTTGACGGTTTCCAGGTTGAGCAGGTGGCGGATCACGTGGTACTCGTCGGAGATTCCGTTGCCGCCGTGGATGTCGCGGGCCTGCCGGGCGATGTCGAGTGCACGGCCGGCGTTGTTGCGCTTGAGCAGCGACACCATCTCCGGGCTGGCCAGTCCCTGGTCGCGCAGGCGGCTCAGGTGCAGGCAGGCATGCAGGCCGAGCGTGATGTCGGTCTGCATGTCGGCCAGCTTCTTCTGCACCAGCTGATTGGCGGCGAGCGGGCGTCCGAACTGCTTTCGATCAATTGCGTATTGGCGCGAGGCATGCCAGCAGAATTCGGCCGCACCCATGGCGCCCCAGCAGATACCGAAGCGCGCATTGTTCAGGCACGCAAATGGCGCTGCGATACCCCGCGCTTCCGGCAGCCGCTGCTCGTGCGGCACGAACACATCGTCCATCAGGATCTGCCCGGTCGGCGATGCCCGAACCGAGAACTTGCCCTCGATCTTGCTGGTGGCCAGGCCAGCCATGCCGCGTTCGAGGATGAAGCCACCGACCTTTCCCTCGTCATCCTTGGCCCAGACGATCATCAGATCGGCGATCGGCGCGTGCGTGATCCAGGTCTTGGTGCCGGACAGCCGATAGCCACCGTCGACACCGCGCGCCCGGGTCGTCATGCCGCCGGGATCCGAGCCGTGGTCGGGCTCGGTCAAGCCGAAGCAGCCGAGCAGATCGGCGCTCGCCATCGCCGGCAGGTAGCGTTCGCGTTGTTGCTGGCTTCCGAACAGGTAGATCGGCATCATGCTGAGCGTTGTCTGCACACCCAGCGCGGATCGGAAACTGGTGTCGACCCGCTCGAACTCGCGCGCGATCAAGCCGTAGCCGACGTAGCTGATGGCGGCACATCCGAAGCCTTCGATCGTGGCGCCGAGGAATCCGAGTTCGGCCATCTCCTTCATCACCGCGATGTCGAAGGTCTCGTGCCGATGTGCAGTGAGAATGCGCGGCATCAGGCATTCCTGCGCATAGTCGCGGGCGGCGTCGCGGATCATCCGTTCTTCAGGCGACAACAAGGCCTCGAGCAGCAGCGGATCCTGCCAGTCGAACGAAACATCCTTCATGGCCGCCTTGCGCAGGGTCTGCGCGTCGGGTGTGGCGTGTTGCACCAGGCTCCTCCAGCCGATGTCCCGGGTTCGGCGATGCGGCCAGTCTAAGCAACGCACCGCGCCAGCGTCCAATGGATTCTGATGAGCAGGCTTATTGATCTGCTGAATACCGTCTGCGCCGGGCAGCGACTGCACCACGTTGCAGGCGAGCTGGTCAAGCGCCCGCTCAGAGACGCTCGGAGAACTGGACCAGATGCTGGCGCAGCCAGCGATGCCCCGCATCGTTTTCATGCGCGTCGTGCCAGATCAGATAAACGGGAAACTCCGGCACGCGCAATGGCACCAGGTGCGCAGTCAGGTGGAAGTGGTCGGCGTAGAGTCGCGCCATCCGCCTGGGCAGCGTGCAGATCATGTCCGAGTGCTGGACCATCACCGGCATGGACATGAAATGCGGAACGGTCACCGCGATGGTCCGCTTCAGCCCCCGCTTGGAAAGCGCCAGGTCGATCATCGGGATGGTGCGGGTGCGCGGCGCGACCGCGACATGCCGCAATTCGAGGAAGCTGGCCAGATCGAGCGTTTCGCCCACGCCCGGATGGTCACGACGCGACAGCGTGATCAGGCCCTCGGTCAGCACGCATTTGCTCTCGTAACCGTCCTGACGCATCGGAAAATAATCGAGCGCCAGATCGACCGTGCCGTCGCGCAGCTCCGAAATCAGCGACAGGCTCGGCTCGGGGCGAATGCTGATTCGCACCTGCGGGGCCGCATCGGCCAGCCAGTCGACGAAGCGCGGCAGGATGACGGTTTCACCATAGTCCTCGACAGCGATGACGAATTCCCGATCGGAATGGGCAAAGTCGAACGGGTCGTCCGTGCTCAGTCCGCGCTCCAGGATCGACAAGGCCTGCCGGATCGGATCGACCAGCGCCCGGGCTCGCGGCGTCGGCGATACGCCATGCGCATGGCGTTCGAACAGCGGATCGTCGAGCCGGCTGCGCAGGCGTGCCAGTGCATTGCTGACCGCCGGCTGCGACAGGTGCAGCACCACCGCAGCCTTGGAGATGCTGCGCTCCCGATAGACCGCATCGAAGACCAGCAGCAGGTTCAGGTCGAGCGATCGCAGATCCATGAAAAGGCGTGGGAAAACGGGCGGCGGGAAAGGGGCACAAATCTTAGCCGCTATTCGGACGATGAATATCAAACATTTGAATTCGAAACTGGCGGGATGGCCCGGTGCGCGTCAAGATTTGACGATCCGATGGTCGCGATCGACAGCCCATTCCAACGCGACAACACGACACCAAGGACCCACCCATGCGAGGAGAAGTAGCCATCGTCGGCTGCGGGAGAACCCCGTACAGCCGCGCCAAGCCGGGCGAACCGGTACGAACCGTCGACGACTACATTGCCTGGGCTGCAGAACAAGCCTTGCAGCAGGCCGGCATGTCGAAGAACGATTTCAACAGCCAGGGGCTGGGGGTATCACACGCCGAGGTGGCTCACACCGTCAACTGGTCGGCCGCGACCGCCGAGAACCTGGGCATCAGTCCGCAGGTACTGATCCGCGGCGACCAAGGCGGCGCGTCGGCCGCGTCGATGCTGATCCGCGCGGCGGCCATGATCCACGCCGGCATCGTCGACCGGGTGCTGGTGGTCGGTGCCGATACGCCGCTGAACATGCCGTCGGTCGCACCGGGGCTGCCGCTGTCGCCCGAGCGGACACGGGGCGTGTACTGGGATTTTCAGGGGCCGTTCGGCTTGATGGGCGCGACCGCGCAGTTCGCGCTGGTCTTGACGCGCTACATGCACCAGTATCAGCTCAAGTCCGAACAGCTCGGCAAGATCGCGGTGTCGAATCGTTACCATGCCTCGCTTAATCCGGAGGCGATCTATCGCACACCGTTCACGCTTGACGAATACATGAATTCACGCGTGTTGTCCGATCCGATCCGGCTGCTCGATTGCGTGCCGATCGTCAACGGGGGGCTCGCCTACATCGTGACCTCGGCCAAGACCGCACGAACGCTGACCGATCGCCCGGTCTACCTGCGCGGTTTCGGTGAATCGAACAATTTCTATCACGGCTCGCGCAGCTTGCCCGACATCACCACCACCGGTTTTTCGCAGGCCGCGCCACAGGCGATGAAGATGGCCGGCGTGCAGCACAAGGACCTGGACTTTCTGCAACCGTACGACGACTACCCGTTCATCTCGATGATGACGGTCGAGGACTACGGCTTCTGCCGCAAAGGCGAAGGCGGCCGCTTCATCGAGGAACGCAATCTGCATTTCGACGGCGACTTTCCGATGTCGACCGACGGCGGCCAACTGTCGGGGGGGCAACCGGGTGGCGCGAACGGCGGCTTCATGCCGCTGGTGGAATCGGTCCGGCAACTGCGCGGTGAGGCGGGCCCGCGCCAGATCAAGAATGCCAGCATCGGCGCGGCTTGCGGCTTCGGCGGCATTCCGTATGGGCGGCCCGGTCGCAGCTGCATCTCGCTGATCCTCGCCACGGAGCCCTGAATCATGACCACCTACGCCGACAAGCCCCTGCCCGTGATCACCGAGCTGACGCGTCCGTTCTGGACCGCGGCCAAGCAAGGCAAGCTGGTGCTGCAACGATGTGCACAATGCGCCACGTTCAACTTTCACCCCAAGCCCTGGTGCATCGAATGCGGCAGCCGGGAGCTGGTGTGGACTGACGCGAAGCCGCATGGCACGGTCTACTCATACACGATCTCGCGAGTCGTTGCGATGAATTATCCCGGTTGGCAGGACGATTTGCCGGTGTTGTTGTGCCTGGTCGACCTGGATGACGGTGCACGCATGTATGCGCAGGTGACCGACTGCAAACCCGAGGAGATGCGGGTCGGCATGCGGGTGAAGGTACATTTCGAGGACATCAGCGATGAAGCGGGAATCCCGAAATTCAGACCTGCCGAAGATGCCGCTGCGCCGGGATGAACGGGCGGTGGTAGGAGACCTGCACCGCAAGACACCGCTCGAACCGTCGAAACCAGACCGTACCCCAGATCATCTTGAAATGGCCGCAGACGGATCCATCGACCAACCCGTCCATTCGGCCTGGACAGGCAGTGACAAAGCAACAGGGCGCAGACCCGAACCGATCACCCCGGCTGCACGCCGGGCAATTTCTTCCAACAACCCCCAGGAGACCCGACGATGAAGCAGATTCGCAGGCAATTCATGACCCGGCTGCTGGCCGGCGCAGCCATCACGGCGACGACGATGGGCGCCGGCCCCGCGTGGGCCCAGGGGGCCTATCCCAACCGGCCGATCACCCTCATCGCGCCCTACAGCGCCGGTGGTGACGCCGATCTGGCGGCCCGCAATTTCGCGGCGGCGGCACAGAAGGCACTTGGCCAGACGGTGATCGTCGTCAACAAGACGGGGGCCAGCGGTGTGATCGGCTCGGCCCAGGTGGTCAGCGCGCCGCCCGACGGCTACACGCTGCTGCTCGCGCGCACCGGGTCGCAGGCCATCCTGCCGGCGATCCAGCCGATCTCGACCAAATACAAGTGGGATGACTACACCTTCATCGGCACGCTCGAGCTGAATCCCTACGGTTGCATGGTCAGCGCGAAATCGCCCTACAAGACGCTGGACGACCTGGTCAAGGCGATCCGCAGCAACGGGCAGAAACTCAATTTCGCCACCGCGGGCACGCTGACCACCAACGACATGGGACCGCGCCAGCTGTTCAGGCTGCTCAACGTGAGCGACCGCGCACCGACGCAGATTCCCTACAAGGGCACCGGCGACGCGACGCTGTCACTGCTGGCCGGCGAGACCGAATTCGCCTGCGGCAGCATGGGCCCGTCGATGTCTCACATCAAGGCTGGAACACTGCGCGCGCTGATGGTTACCAATCCCGAACGCATGGCCGCACTGCCCGACCTGCCGACCTCACGTGAACTGGGCTACCCGGAGATGGAAAAGATCGTCGGCTGGAGCGCAATATACGGGCCGCCCGGCTTGCCAGCCGAGATTCGTGACCGCTTGAGCGCGTTGCTCAAGACCGTTGCGGCCGACCCGGCCTGGCAAGCAGGAACGGCGCAGACCGGCTCGGTGCCGTACATCAAGTCTCCCGAGGAAACGAAGGAGTTCGCCCGCACGCAGTATCAACTGTACCGAAGCCTGGGTGAACAACTCGGCATCATCGACGGCAAGATGTAGACCGGGTCATTGCGATGGGCGGAGCACAACGACGCAGCTGGCCGCTGCCATAACGTCTGCGGCGCTGATGCCGCGAAGGGAACTCGATGCGTGGCGCAGAATTGGTTGTGGGCGCATTGAAGCGCCAAGGTGTGCGCACAATCTTCAGCCTGTCCGGCAACCAGATCATGCCGATCTACGACGCCTGTCTGGACGCCGGCATCCGCATCGTTCACGTGCGCCATGAGGCAGCTGCGGTTTTCATGGCCGATGCCTGGGCGCAGGTCACCGGCGAGGTCGGCGTGGCCCTTCTGACCGCCGGACCCGGCGTCTCGAACGGGATCGCGCCGCTGTTTTCGGCGCGGCATGCGGAAAGTCCGCTGCTGCTGCTATCGGGCGACTCGCCGCTCAGCGAGGACGGGATGGGGTCATTCCAGGAACTCGACCAATGCGCGATGACGCGACCTCTGACCAAATTTTCCGAGCGCGTCCGCTCGATCGACGCATTGGTACCGGCCATCGATCGCGCGATCGCGATCGCAATGGAGCCTCGCCAGGGGCCGGTACACCTGGCACTGCCGTTCGACCTGTTGACGGCCGACTCACCGCTCGACAGCCTGCCGTCCCGCGCCGCACCTGCCGAGCCGTCGCCCTTGCCCCTGGCGACGTTGTCCGACATCGCGGCGCTGCTGACGAGCGCACGCAAGCCGCTGATCCTGGTCGGCCCCGCCGACTGCCGGGCACAGCGCAGCGCAGCCCTGCATCGCTGCGCCACGGCCTTGAAGGTGCCGATCATTCCGATGGAAAGTCCGCGCGGCCTGCGTGACCCCTCGCTGGGGACGTTTGCAGCGCGCATCGTCGAGGCCGATCTGGTCATTCTTGCGGGAAAGGCGCTCGACTTCACCCTCGGCTTCGGTCGCAACGCCTTCGGACCGCAGGCTGCGCTGGTTGTCATCGACCCTGACCGCCAGGCCCTCGACCGCGCCGAACGCGCGCTCGGCGCGAGGCTGCGCGTCCGATGTCAGCTTGCTTCATCGGTGGCACTGGAGGCCCTGGTCGAACGAGGCAGCGCTGCCGCGGTAGACCGCGGCAACTGGATCGCCAGCGTGGCCAGCGCGCGCGCTGACCGCACCGTGTCCGACGCAGCAACGGCGCCGTCTGCCGCGATCGATTCGGCCGCGCTGTGCCGGGCGGTGCAGGCACAGATCGAGGCGGTGCCCGACACCATCCTCGTCTGCGACGGCGGCGAGTTCGGACAATGGGCGCAGGCCTGCTGCAGCGCGCCGATGCGGTTGATCAACGGCATGTCTGGAGCAATCGGCGGCGGCATCTGTTATGCAATCGCAGCCAAGATCGCGCGACCCGAAGCGCAGGTCGTGGTGCTGATGGGCGACGGCACGGCCGGCTTCCACTTCTCCGAGTTCGACACCGCCGTTCGCGAGGGCGCGGCCTTCACGGCCATCATCGGCAACGACCTGCGCTGGAACGCTGAGCATGTGATCCAGGTGCGCACCTACGGCCCTGACCGCCTGATCGGCTGCACGCTCAGCGAGACTGCGCGCTACGACATGGCCGCGCAGGCGTTCGGCGGCCACGGCGCCGCCGTCGAGCGTTCCGAGCAGTTGGTCGCGGCGCTGCGAGCGGCGCTCGACAGCGGCCGACCTGCCTGCGTGAATGTGCGCATCGACAGTCAGCCGGCGCCAGCCTTTGCCGGACCAGCCGTCGCGTCCACTCACTGAGCTGCTGTTCCTATCCCCGGTCAGGCTCGCGCGCTGGCGTGCCGAAACTGGTTTACCGGCGAGTTCGCTTCATCGGCACGGGCTTCTCCCTGCCGGCCTCGCAACTGCGCACGAACTCTGACGTCCCGCGGCCAAGCCGCTTGTCACGATGCATCACCATCGCAAGGCTTCGCACTGCCGGTGGCAGGCGGGTGCGCAGTTCGACCAGGCTGCCGCGCTCCAGTTCATTCGCAACCGCATGCCGCGACAGGCAACCCAGCGCGGCCCCGGCGGCCACCAGGCGCTTGATCGCCTCGGGGCTGCCAAGCTCGAACTCCACTTTCAGCACACCGAGGTGATCGATGAGCCAGCGGTCGGCGGCCTCGCGGGTGCCGGAGCCATGCTCGCGCAACGCCCAGGCCGCATCGCGCAGTTGCCTGAAACCGACGATGCCGTCGATGCCCGCCAGCGCGTGGTCGGCGGCGGCGACGATCACCAGCTGATCGTTCAACCAGGGCTTGATGATCAGGTCGGGGTGGGTCTGCGGTCCTTCGATGAAACCGATGTCGGCGTCGAACGCAACCACCGCGGCGATCACCTCGCTGGTATTGCCGATGATCAGTTGCACTGGACTGCTCGGGTGCGCATGCTTCCACTGCGCCACCCGTTCCGGCAGCAGCACCTCGCCGATCGTCAGGCTGGCCGCGACACGCAGTGGTGTGACGTGTTCATGCGAAAACAGCTGCTGAAGGTCGGCCGACTGATCGAGCACCGAGGCCGCTTTCGGCAGCAGCGCGCGTCCGTTTTCGTTGAGCACCAGGCGCCGCCCGACGCGGTCGAACAACGCGACGCCCAGCGTTTCTTCCAGATCGGCCAGCGCGCTGCTGGCCGCCGATTGCGAGCGGGCGATGCGATCGGCCGCAGCACGGGTCGATCCCGAGCGGGCGGTTGCAACAAAGACTTCGAGTTGCCGCAGGCTCAGTCGCAACCTCGAATCCTGATCTGTTTTAACGATCATGTTGACCGATATTGTCCGCTTTTTCAAATGGACCTCACACACTAACATCGACCCAAACTCGAGGAGACAGCCAGTGTTCAAACTGCTTTCCAGCGAACCGCTGCACGATCCGCTTGCGTCCCCGGCAACGCCGGCCACGACCGAGGTCAAGTGCACCACCTGCTACATGTGCGCCTGCCGCTGCGGCATTCGGGTGCATCTGCGGGAGGGCGAAAACGGCCCCGAGGTGCGCTACATCGACGGCAACCCGAACCACCCGCTGAACAAGGGCGTGATCTGCGCCAAGGGATCGGCGGGCATCATGAAGCAGGTGTCGCCCGCCCGCTTGACGCAGCCGCTGCTGCGCAAGGCCGGGTCCGAGCGCGGCGCCGGGGAGTTCGAGCCGATCTCGTGGGAACGCACCTTCGAGATCCTGACCGAACGCCTGAGCAAGATCCGATCGACCGACCCGAAGAAGTTCGCGATGTTCACCGGCCGCGATCAGATGCAGGCGCTCACCGGCCTGTTCGCGCGCCAGTTCGGCACCCCAAATTACGCCGCGCACGGCGGTTTCTGCTCGGTCAACATGGCCGCCGGCATGATCTACACGATCGGCGGCAGCTTCTGGGAGTTCGGCGGGCCGGACCTCGATCACGCCAAGTTGTTCGTGATGATCGGCACCGCCGAGGATCATCACAGCAATCCGATGAAGATCGCGCTCAGCAAGTTCAAGCGCGCTGGTGGCCGCTTCATCTCGATCAATCCGGTGCGCACCGGCTATTCGGCGATCGCCGACGAATGGATTCCGATCAAGCCGGGCACCGATGGCGCGTTGTTCATGGCGCTGCTGCATGAGCTGATCGCAAACGACCTGATCGATCACGCCTTTCTGCGCCGCTTCACCAATGCGCCGCAACTGGTGGTGCTCGACGACTGTCATCGCCAGGGCATGTTCGCCTTCGATCCCGATCCGGCCAAGGGGCCGCCTGGTGACGGCCGCGAGCCGCACAACAAGCTGGTCTGGGACAAGCCGAGCGGAAAGGTCCTGAATGCCTACCCGCAAGGCATTGCCGACGGCTGCGACCCGGCACTCGAGGGCCACTACCGGCTCGAAGACGGCACCCAGGTGGCACCCGCGTTCCAGCTGTTGCGTGAGCGCGTGGCCAGCTGCACGCCCGAGTGGGCGTCGACGATCACCGGCATTCCGGCCGAACGCATCCGCAAGCTGGCACGCGAGATGGGGCAGACGGCGCTGCAGCAGGCCTTCGAACTGCCGATTCCGTGGACCGATGCCTGGGGCAAGCAGCATCCGAGCACGCAGGCGCGGCCGGTGGCCTTTCATGCGATGCGTGGCCTGGCTGCGCATTCGAACGGCTTCCAGACGGTGCGCGCGTTGTCGATCCTGATGAGCGTGCTCGGCACCATCGATGCGCCGGGCGGCTTTCGCCACAAGGCGCCCTACCCGCGCCACATCGTGCCGAACTACCGGGCCTTCAATTCGCCCGAGATGATCAAGCCGAATACGCCGCTGAATGCCGCACCGCTGGGCTTTCCGGCCAACCCCGATGAACTGGCGATCAATCCCGATGGCTCGCCGATCCGCATCGACCATGCGTTTTCCTGGGAGCACCCGTTGTCGGCGCACGGGCTGATGCACAACGTGATCACGAACGCGGTGCGCGGCGATCCTTACCGCATCGATACGCTGATGATCTTCATGGCCAACATGGCCTGGAACAGCTCGATGAATACGATGGCGGTCCGCGAGATGCTGAACCGAAAGGACGGACCCGACGGCAAGAGCGGCGAATACATGATCCCGTTCCTGGTCGTCTGCGACGCGTTCCAGAGCGAGACGGTGGCGTTCGCCGACCTGGTGCTGCCAGACACCACCTACCTCGAACGCCACGATGTGATGGGCATGCTGGACCGGCCGATCTCGGAGTTCGACGGCCCGGTCGATTCGGTGCGCATTCCGGTGCTGCCGCCGACCGGGCAGTGCAAGCCGTTCCAGGAGGTGCTGATCGAGCTCGCGTCGCGACTGAAGTTTCCGGCCTTCACGACACCCGAAGGTGGCCGAAAGTTCAGCGGCTACACCGATTTCATCGTCAACTTCCAGCCGGCACCGGGTATCGGTTTCCTGATGGGTTGGCGCGGCAAGGACGGTGATCAGCACCTGCGCGGCGAGCCGAACCCGAAGCAGTGGGAGGCCTACGAGAAGAACAACTGCGTGTTCCAGTACCACATGCCCGAGACCATGCACTACATGCGCAACTGGAACCGCGAGTATCTGGACTTTGCGAAAGACAAGGGCTGGCGGCAGAAGAACGATGTCGTGCAACTGGCGATCTACGCCGACCCGCTGCAGACCTTCCGCCTGGCCGCGCAAGGCAAGACCGATGGCCGCCAGCCGCCCGATCAGCTACGCGAGCGAATCAACAAATATTTCGACCCGCTGCCGTTCTGGTATCCGCCGCTGGAAGAAGCTGCCACCGACCTGGCCGCCTACCCGCTGAACGCGATCACCCAGCGGCCGATGGCGATGTACCACTCCTGGGATTCGCAGAACGCGTGGCTGCGCCAGCTGCACAGCCACAACTACCTGCATGTGAATCCGGTGACGGCTGCGAATGCCGGCATCGCCGACGGCGGCTGGTGCTGGGTCGAGAGCCAGTGGGGCAAGGTGCGCTGCATGATCCGCACCAGCGAGGCGGTCGAACCCGGTACCGTGTGGACCTGGAATGCGATCGGCAAGGCCGATGGCGCCTGGCAGCTGGCACCCGGCGCCGACGAGTCGCGCAAGGGCTTCCTGCTGAACCACCTGATCACCGAAGAACTGCCATTCGACGGTGCACGCGGCGACAAGACCATCAGCAACTCGGATCCGATCACCGGGCAGGCCGGCTGGTATGACGTGCGGGTCCGGATCCGGCCGGCCGAGCCCGAGGAACCGCAGGAAAGTTTTCCGCAAATCAAGGCCACGCCGGCGGTGCCCGGCGTGGTCGGCCAAGCGGTCAAGGTGTTGACCTATTTCGCGGGTCGGAGGAAATCATCATGATCGGCTGGCTGAAGGATCTGCTGAAACAGAATGCGGTGGCCGAGGCGCCGGCTCCGGCAACTGCCCATTCCGCCGTGATGTCCGGTGGCGTGTCGCGTGTGCGTGCGATGCCCGGCGAAACACTGGCCAAGCAACTCGCGCTCGTGATCGACTTGAATGTGTGTGTCGGCTGCCATGCCTGTGTCACGTCGTGCAAGCAATGGAACACCTCGGGATCGGCCGGTGCACTGGTCGACGAGAACCCCTACGGTGCGAACCCGACCGGTACCTTCTTCAACCGGGTGCAGACCTACGAGGCTGGCATATTTCCCGGCACCGACACCATCCACTTCCCGAAAAGCTGCCTGCATTGCGAAGACCCGCCGTGTGTGCCGGTGTGCCCGACCGGCGCCAGCTACAAGCGCAAGGAAGACGGCATCGTGCTGGTCGACTACGACAAGTGCATCGGCTGCAAGTACTGCGCCTGGGCGTGCCCATACGGCGCGCGTGAACTCGACGAAGAGCGCCAGGTGATGACCAAGTGCACGCTGTGCGTCGACCGCGTCTACGACCAGCACCTGCCGCCGGAAGACCGCAAGCCCGCCTGCGTGAAGGCCTGCCCGACCGGTGCGCGGTTGTTCGGTGATGTGAAGGATCCCGATTCCGAGGTTTCGCGGGCGATCCGCGAGCGCGGTGGCTACGAATTGATGCCCGAGTGGGACACCAAGCCGGCGAACCGTTACCTGCCGCGCCGCGTCACTGAGAGCGCGGGCACCGGCGCCGCCAGCGGCACGACGTTCAACGAGGCACGGCCATGAATCCGGCCTTTTCGGTGGTGTTGTTCACGACCATCGCCGGCGCGGCGCAGGGATTGGTGGTGACGCTGGCGCTGGCGGTGCTGGGCGGGCTCGAGCTGTCGACCGGCTTCCTGTCGGGCAGCCTGCTGCTGGCCGTCGTGATGCTGGGGGCCGGACTCGGCGCATCGTTCGCCCACCTCGGACGGCCCGAGCGGGCCTGGCGCGCGGCGATGATGTGGCGTACCTCGTGGCTGTCGCGCGAGGTCATCGCACTGCCGGTGTTCATCGGCATCACCGGGTTGTGGTGGCTGCTGGTGCGCAGCGGCATCGCCAGCGTGCTGCTGCCGGTTGTCGCGATCGGGCTGGCCTTCGTGCTCTGGTATTGCACGGCGATGATCTACCGCTGCCTGCGTTTCATCGAGGAATGGGCGCAGCCGCTGACGCTGGCCAACTTCACGTTGATCGGCTTGTCGTCCGGGCTGGTTTTGGCCAGCGCGCTGGCTGCGGCCTGGGGTGAATCCGCGTTGCTGCAGTACAGCGGCCCGGCCGCGCTGGGGGTCACGCTGCTGGCCTGGATCAGCCGCGCGCTGAGCCTGCGGCACAACGCCCGGCTGAAACCCCGCTCGAACCTGCACACCGCCACCGGCATCCAGACGCCCAAGCTGGTGCAACGATCGATGGGCATGTCGGCCGGATCGTTCAACACGCGCGAGTTCTTCCATCACGCACCACTTGGGCTGTTCCGACAGATCAGGCTGGGCTTCCTGGTCAGCTGCTTTCTGGCGCCTGCGCTGTTGGCACTCTGGGGGCTGAGCGGCGGCGGCGCGATGGCCTGGACACTGGCGTGGCTGGTCCAGATCCCCGGGCTGCTCGCCGAACGCTGGTTCTTTTTCGCACAGGCCCGCCACCCGCAGAATTTGTATTACCAAGTCGTCTCCTGATGACTCGGGGGCGCAATCACCGGTGACGCTCAATTCAAGTCTCCGACCTGGATTTAGGGACAACCCGCATTGACCCGGCCTGGTTGGCCGTACAAAATTCTATATGTTGGAAATTGATTCCAAATAATAGAATGGACAAAACCCTCATCAAAGGTGTACAGCTGCTCGAGCAATTGCTGCAGGTCGGCGCGCCGTGTGGGGTTACCGAGCTGGCACGGCTGACCTCGCTGAATCCAAGCAATGTGCACCGGACCCTGCAGACCTGGGCCGTTCTCGGCTATGTCGGCCAAGTGGCCGAGAGTGGCGCCTACTACTGCACCCTGCGGTTGTTCGAGCTGGGATGCCGTACCGCAAACGGTTTTGACGTGCGCCGCGTGGCACGCGAACACCTGGCCCGGATCGCACAACGTTCGCAGGAAACCATTCATCTGTCGGTGTTGCAAGGCGCCGAGATCGTCTACCTGGACAAGATCGACAGCCCGCAGCCGGTGCGCGCGTATTCCGAAATCGGCGGCCGGGCGCCGGCGCACTGCGTGGCCACGGGCAAGGCACTGCTCGCGCACTCCGGTTCGCCCGGACTGGCGCTGCTGCCGTCACCGCTGCCGCGCCATACGCCGAACACGGTGACCGATCTTGACGCGTTGCGAAAACAGTTCACCGAAATCCGGCGTTTGGGTTACGCAGTCAATCGCGAAGAGTGGCGTCTGGGTGTCGGCGGATTGGGCGCCCCGATCTTCGATCAGGATGGCCGGATCGCCGCCGCCGCCGTCGGTCTCAGTGCGCCCGCGATGAGGCTGGACGACGCCCGCATCGACGAACTGGGCAACGAACTGGTGGCCACAGCCCATGCAATCACACAAGCGCTTGGCGGGTCGACACCGGCCGTCGACGCGCAGAAATCCGACTTTGCAGCGAAGAAACGATCTACCGGCGAGCCCGGCCGACTGAGGCTCGCTCCCACCACCCTCACCCAGGAACTCTGATGCCTTCCCACTCCCCCTCTGCGCCGGACGCCGACTCGCCAGTGCCCGCAATGGTCGAACGCGCACGCGCTGCGCAACGCATCGCCGATACCTTTGACCAGCAGCGCGTCGACGAACTCGTCGCGGCTGCCGGCTGGGCCATCATGGAGCCGGCGCGCAACCGCGAGCTGGCCGAACTGGCAGTCGGCGATACCGGCATCGGCAACGTCGACGACAAGATCCGCAAGAATCACCGCAAGACGCTCGGTCTGCTGCGCGACTTGCAAGGCGCCAGGTCCGTCGGTGTGATCCGCGAGGATGCCGCCAGCGGCATCGTCGAGATTGCCCGGCCGGTCGGTGTGGTCTGCGCGATCACGCCGTCGACCAATCCCGGCGCGACGCCGGCCAACAAGATCATCAACGCGTTGAAGGGCCGCAACGCGGTGATCGTGGCCCCGTCACCGAAAGGCTGGAGCACGGCAGCGCGACTGCTCGAATTCATCCACGCGCAGTTCGACCGCATCGGCGCACCGCGCGATCTGGTGCAACTGCTGCCCGCGCCGATCAGCAAGCGATCGACCGCCGAGCTGATGCAGTTATGCGATCTGGTCGTGGCGACCGGCTCGCAGGCCAATGTGCGTGCTGCGTACACCTGCGGAACGCCGGCATTCGGTGTGGGCGCTGGCAACGTTGCAAGCATCGTCGACGAAACAGCGGACGTCGACGCCGCTGCCGACAAGATACAACGCTCGAAGACCTTCGACAACGCGACCAGTTGTTCGTCGGAGAACAGTCTGGTGTTGGTCGAATCGATCCGCGCCCGATTGATCGCTGCGCTCGAGGAGCGCGGTGCCGTGCTGCTGGACGCATCGCAAAAGGCGACGCTGCAGCAGCTGATGTGGCCAGACGGCAAGTTGTCGGCCGCCGTCACCGGCAAGTCGGCGCAAGTCATCGCCGAACTGGCCGGGTTCAGCGAGATCGCCGAACTCAAGCCACGCATCCTGCTGGTCGACGAGGACGGCTTCGGAGCAGAACACCCGTTCTCGGGCGAGAAGCTGAGCCCGGTGCTGACGATCTACACCGTACCCGATTTCGACGCCGCCGCCGTCACCGTCGGCCGCATCTACGCCTACCAGGGTGCTGGCCACTCGGTGGGCCTGCACACGGCCCGACGCGAACGTGGGCTCCAACTCGGACAGACCTTGCCGGTCTCGCGCGTGATCGTCGATCAGGCGCACAGCATCGCCACAGGCGGCAGCTTCGACAACGGCCTGCCGTTTTCCCTGTCGATGGGTTGTGGTACCTGGGGTGGCAACAACTTCTCAGACAACATGAACTATCGGCACTACCTGAACATCACGCGGGTGTCGACACCGATCGCCGAGCGGGTGCCGACCGAAGACGAGATCTTCGGAACGTTCTTCGAGCGTCACGGCCGCAGCTGAGCAAAGGCGGATCCGATGACCACCAACGACCTTCCGACGACGGTTCATGCCCTGATCGCGCGCCAGGCAGCGGCGCGACCACACGCCGTCTATGCGACCAGCACCGATGGCACGCAGTCGATCAGCTTCGGCCAGCTGGCCGAAGACTGTCGGGCGGTCGATGCGTGGCTGCGCCAGCAAGGCTCGACTCCCGGCGACGTCGTCAGCGTGATCTTGCCCAACGGACTGCAGACGCTGCGCATCCTGCTTGGCGCGATGGCCGGCGGATGGTGCGTCAACCCGGTCAACCTGCTGTCGCAACCCGAGCAGATGCGATATGTGCTCGAACACTCGGACTGCCGGGTCGTCTTCGTCGGTGTCGAACGCGAAGCAATGGTCCGTGCGCAACTCGCGACGATCGATCGCGAGATCACAGTGGTTGTCACCGAAGCCGACACGGCAGCAATCCCGGCGTCGCCGGGCGACCCATCAGGCGCGCCGGCTGCGGATTCGCTCGCATTGCTGATGTACACATCCGGCACCACCGGACAACCCAAGGGCGTGATGCTGACGCAGTCCAACCTGGCCGCCAATGCGCTGGCGATCAGTGCCGAACACGAACTCACGGCAGCCGACCGCGTGCTGGCGGTGCTGCCGCTGTACCACATCAACGCGTTTGCGGTAACGATGTTGGCGCCGCTCGCACACGGCGGCAGCCTGGCGATGACATCCCGTTTCTCGGCGGCGCGCTTCTGGTCGCAGGCGCTCGAGCAAGGTTGCAGCTGGCTGAATGTGGTGCCGACGATGGTGTCGTACCTGCTCGAAGGCGACGACGCGCCGCCGCGGATCGCCGGTTCCATCCGCTTCTGCCGGTCAGCCTCGGCGGCGTTGCCTCCAGAGCACCTGCTCGCCTTCGAGAACCGTTTCGGGGTGGGTATCGTCGAAACGATGGGACTGACCGAGACCGTCGCACCGGCCTTCAGCAACCCGATGGATCCGGCGCTTCGTAAGCTCGGCGCGGTCGGTCGCGCCTCGGGCTGCGAAGCCGGGGTCGTCGACGCCGAACTGCGACCGGTCGTCGATGGCACGACCGGCGAAATCGTGATCCGAGGTCCGAACGTGATGCGTGGCTATTACAAGAACGAGCAGGCGACGCAATCGAGCTTCACGCCGGACGGCTGGTTGCGCACCGGAGACCTCGGTCACCGCGACAGCGATGGCTTCTTCTTCATCACCGGCCGCATCAAGGAACTGATCATCAAGGGTGGCGAAAACATCGCTCCTCGCGAGATCGACGAGGTGTTGCTGCGTCATCCGGGGGTGCTCGAAGCCGCCGCGGTCGGCATTCCGGACAAGCATTACGGGCAGGAAATCCTCGCCTGCATCGTGGCGCGTGATGGCGTCGACTGTGAGGAAAGCGCGTTGCGCGCGTTCTGCGAGCAGCATCTGGGCCGCTACAAGACGCCCAAGCTGTTCCGCTTCGTCACCGAGTTGCCTCGCGGGCCGTCGGGCAAGGTTCAGCGGTTGAAGCTGATCGACATGGTGACACTCTGAAGCCGTTCGACAGCGGCGGTATTCCGACTGCCTGTGTGGGGCGTTACCAGTCCCGGGCCCGGGTCGAGGCTGCATGTCCGGCCGTTTGTCTTTCCGTTCCACATCCCATCCACCTCAGGAGACAACAATGAAACCAGCAAGCCCCTTCCGTCGCGCCGCGCTACTGGCGCTCGCGTCGGTCATGACCGCGGCGCCGATGCTCGCGCAGGCCCAGTCGGCCTATCCGGACAAGCCGGTAAGGTTTGTCGTGCCCTACCCACCCGGTGGTGGAACGGATGTGATTGCCCGCATCGTGCAAGGCAAGTTCCAGCAGGTGCTCGGCCAGACCATCATCATCGAGAACCGCGGCGGCGGGGGCGGATCGATCGGCACCGACGTCGCGGCGAAGAGCCCGCCCGACGGTTATTCGGTGCTGTTCACATTGAGCTCGCATTCGATCAACCCGGCCATCTTTCCGAAGCTGCCATTCGACACGGTGAAGGACTTCGAACCGGTGGGCACGGTGGCATCGCTGCCGCAGATTCTGGTCGTGCTGCCGAACTTTCCGGCCAAGAACGTCACCGAACTGATCGCGCTGGCGAAGGGCAAGCCCGAAGGTCTGCAGTTCGCTTCGGTCGGGAACGGTTCGCCGAGCCATCTCGCCGGTGAACTGCTCAACTTGCGCGCCGGCATCAAGATCACACACATCCCGTACAAGGGCGGCGGCCCGGCGATCAACGACGTGCTCGGTGGCCAGGTGCCGATGTTGTGGGTATCGATTCCGGCCGCGGCGCAGTTCGTCAAGACCGGCAAGCTGCGCGCACTCGCCGTCTCGACCATCAAGCGCAGTGCAGCCTTTCCCGATGTGCCGACCGTCCAGGAACAGGGCGTGGCTGATTTCGAAGTCGACTCGTGGTATGCGATGTTCGTGCCCGCGAAGACTCCGAAGCCGGTTATCGAGCGGCTCAACAAGGCGCTGAATCAGGTCGTTGCCGATCCAGAGGTTCGCGAGCGATTGCTCGGCCAGGGCAGTGAAGCGGTCGGCGGAACACCCGAGTCGCTCGGCAAGGTGGTGCAGGCTGAATTGGTCAAATGGGGCAAGCTGGTGAAGGATGCCAATATCAAGATGGAGTGAGCGGGTTTCGTCCTCATCGACGGGCGAGAGCCGCGTCCGGTCAAGGCGCGACTGGCACCCTCGCAACCACTCTCTGCGTCGCTACCTGCCGCGCGCCGACCCACGATGACGCTGTTGTCCTGGCCGCTGCCGACGCTGCTCGCCGGCTTGCTCGTTTCGCTGGGCGCCGGTGCGGTGCGCGGTTTTGCCGGCTTCGGCTACTCGGCGCTGACCGTCGCCGGCCTGTCCTTGTTTGTCGCACCGGCGACCGTGGTCCCGGCGGTGATGGCACTCGAAGTCCTGGCCAGCATCAGCATGTGGCGCAGCGCCTGGCGCCACGCCGACCACGACTGGCTGCGCTGGTTGTTGATCGGCAACCTGATCTTCATTCCGATCGGCGTCGCGATGCTGGCCTGGTTGCCACAGACGGTGCTGCGCCTGCTGGTCGGCTGTGCGCTGCTGTTCACCGCTGTCAGCCTGCGCCTGGCCAGCACACACACCTTCGCGCCGACGGCCGGGCTGCGGGCTGGCGCGGGTGTCGCGTCGGGATTGCTCAATGGCGTAACAGCCAGCGGCGGTGTCGCGGCAGCGATGCTGATGGCTGCCGCCCGGGTTCCGCCCGCGGCACTGCGCGCGACGATGGTCAGTTTTCTGCTGTACGCGGGTATCTATGTGCTGGTGTGTGCCGCGCTGATTCCAAACGCGACCGGCAGCGGCCTGCTCGGTGTCGACACCTTGCGCTGGGCGCTGCTGCTCGCACCGACCATGCTGGCCGGCATCTGGATCGGCAAACATTCCTTCGCCAACGCCGACCCGTCGGGCTACCGCCAACATGTGTTGACACTGCTGATCGTGATTTCGAGTCTGGGCGTATTGCGTGCGGGCCTCGACCTGTGGCGTTAGTTGGTTAGGGGGGCGTGCGGCCCACTCCAGTCGGGCTCCATGCGTTCGAGCATCAGCGCATTCGGAATGGCCGCCAACAGGTGGACGGCAGCGAACTCGGCCACCGGGCCCAGCGAGCCGGAATGCGGGGCGATCGTCAGCCCACGCGCCTCGGCCATGCCGGCCAGCTTGCGCATTTGCGTCAGGCCACCAAACCGGCCGGTGTCGGGCTGCAACACGTCGAGCAGACGTTCGTCGATGAACGGCCGCATGTCGGCAAGCGTAGCGAGCCTTTCGCCCGCAGCCAGCGGCAACGCGACCTTGTCGCGTACGCGGCGCCAGCCGTCCATGTTGTCGGGTGCGACCGGGTCTTCCAGAAACAGCAGATTCAGCGGCTCGAGCGCCCGGCCGATGGCCACTGCGTCCGCTGCGCTGAGCCACGGTGGGCCGTGCAGATCGACCATCAGGTCGATGTCGGGGCCGATGGCCCCGCGCACGGCAAATGCGCGTTCGACCACACCTGCAATGCCGCCGACCTTGACTGCGCGCACGCCTCTCGCGACAGCCCAGCAGGTGCGGGCGCAAGTCATCCACCGCAGCAGCCACCACGCGTGGCCAGCCCGAGCCCTCACCCGTACCGACCAACCCCGCATCGGTATGCACGGTGACGAAGAGCCAGTTGCGGCTGCCCTTGAGCGCCGAGGTCCCGGTGGCGGTCCAGCCGGTGTGCGCCGGCGGGCCGGCCTGCATCAGGTGGCAGCGAATGCGATGATCTTCATGGGGGAGTCCAATTCCAACGTGGGGCCGGCAGGCCTGCAGTGCGGCTGGGCCAGCAGAACAGCGCGCCGTCCAGGTCTTGCGGGTCCAGCGCCGTTCGAACGAGCGAGGTGAGGTAGAGGTCGGTTAGAGCGTCGCCGCCGAAGCATGGCATGGTTGGCGCGCGGCAGGGCAGCAGCAGGCGCTCGATCAGATGGCCCGCGGCCGAGAAGCGGTTCAGACAGCCCGCCGAGACACC
>JANNNE010000217.1:0-9507 GCA_031398385.1 Ideonella sp. | reverse complement strand
GCCGTATCGGGTGGCCGATGAGGTGGTGGAAAAGGTGGCGGCGACGGCTTGAGGCTGCGGTGGGATGTGGCGTTGTGCCGGGCGACGAAGCGCGGCTGAAGCCGCTCCTACGGAATGCACCGCGCGGGTGCTTTGAATCTGCTGGATCGAAGCCGATGGCCTGCATTTTGTAGGAGCGGCTTCAGCCGCGATTCGACAAAAGACACCACGTCCTCTCATCTCCCCAAGGAGCAGCTTCAGCCACGAAGCGTCCCATTCAGGCGGCCGCCTCGCCACCGGTCACGCCCATCCCGCCATCAACGAAAATGCCTTGGCCTCCTCCCCGGCCGAGCCCGCATGCAACGATTCTTCTCCTACCGCGACCGCCCCGTCCACCTCGGTCCCTACCCGCTTGAGCGTCTGACGCGCAGCGACCGCCCGGCCGCTGCGCTGCACACCCTGCCATCGATGCAGCCGTTGTCGTTCGACGATCCGAATCCGGAATCGCTGAAGCATGCGATGGCACGATTCATCGCGATGTTCGACCTGGTGCGCGATGGTGCGGTGAATCCGCAGCCGGGCGAGATTCCCGACGATCTGCTGCACCGCGCCAATCACCTGAAGGCCGCTGGATACTATTTCGATGCCTCGATGATGGCCTGCTGCCAGCTGCCACGCGAAGCTTTGCTGGCCGAGCCGATTCGCAACGTGATGGTGGCCGAGCTCGGTTCCGAGCTGGAACGCAGCCAGCCGAAGAGTTTTGCCGCCGGCATGGACATGATCCTGGCCGATGTGCTCGAGTCGGCGCGCAAAGAGCATGGTGCGATCGATGACCTGGCGCGGCCGCACAGCCACGCGATCGTGATCCTGATCGAGTACCCGCGCGATCCGCGGCCCGACGAGGCCGGCTGCGACTGGATCCACGGTACGCAGGCGCAGCGGGCAGCGGTGCTCGGCGCGCAGACCGCCGTGCTGCTGTCGACCTATCTGCGCATGCTCGGCTGCGAGGGGCGCGCGCATTCGGCGACCTGCAGCGATGTCGACCTCGGGAAACTGGCCGTGGCGGCCGGGCTGACGCTGCCGGACGGCAGCAATCCGTATGTGGGCCGGCGCTTCGGTCTGGCCGCCGTGACCACCGATCTTTCGTTGGCCGCCGATCTGCCGCTGGCGCCCATCCAGCAGCGCAACCGCTCGCATGGTCCGAGGTGGTGGGTTGGCAAGGGCACGTTGAAAGCTGCCTTCAACCGTGAGGCCTATGCCCGGCGCGATTTCCGGCTCGGCGCGTTTGCGTTCGAGACCCTGAAGCGGCGCGACCAGCCGACCACCTTCATCGATCACGAGCGTGTGCCGCGCTTTCCGAAGCGCGCCGATTTCTTCGCCCGCGCGCTGTTCGGCGATCTGGGCAAGGCGGTGCAGGACGGCGCAAAAAATGCGCACTACGTGATGAAGAGCCCGATCGGCGCCTGCGCGCGGCGTGCGCTGGGCGCCTTGCTGCTGCTGCAGTTCGGCGAGGCGCGGGGGCCGGTCTCGCCCAACACAGCCGATCCGCAACGCAATGCCGACCGGCTGAAGGCGACGGCGTATTACCTGGGCGTCGATGCGGTGGGCCTGTGCGCGGTGCCCGAATGGGCGTATTACTCGCACGACGCCGGCGGCAACCCGATGCCGGCCTATCACGCCAATGCCGTCAACCTGCTGCTCGACCAGGGCCACGAGACGATGGAAGGCGCCAGTGGCGACGACTGGATCTCGGTCGCGCAAAGCATGCGCGCCTACCTGCGGTTCTCGATGCTGGGCGGCATCATCGGCGAGCAGTTGCGGCGCCTGGGTTGGTCGGCCCGGGTCCATTCGGTGCTCGACGGCGATGTGCTGCAACCACCGTTGCTGTTGCTGTCTGGCCTGGGCGAGGTGAGCCGCATCGGCGAGGTCATCCTGAACCCCTTCCTCGGTCCGCGGCTGAAGAGCGGCACGGTGACCACCGACCTGCCGATGGCCTTCGACCGCCCCATCGATTTCGGCCTGCAGCGTTTCTGCGAAAGCTGCAACAAGTGTGCGCGTGAATGCCCGTCGGGTGCGATTACCGCCGGCCCGAAGCTGATGTACAACGGCTACGAGATCTGGAAAAGCGACGCCGAGAAATGCGCGCGCTACCGCATCACCAATGCAGCCGGCGGCATGTGCGGGCGCTGCATGAAAACCTGCCCGTGGAACCTGGAGGGCCTGTTCGCCGAAAGCGGCTTCCGCTGGCTGGCGATGAATGTACCGGGCAGCGCGAAGGCGCTGGCCGCGCTGGACGACAAACTCGACCGCGGCAGCATCAATCCGGTCAAGACCTGGTGGTGGGACATCGAGCTCGATCGAAACACCGGCGGCTACGTGCGGGCGGCGCAGACCAACCAGCGCGGGCTGCAAAAGGATCTCGATCTCCGATATGAGGATCAGACGCTGGCGGTGTATCCGGCCGACAAGATGCCGCCGCCATTTCCGGTGCCCTTTCCCGTTAACCGCGATGAAGGCATCGAGCGATATCGCTCCTTGCTGAGTCCGGCGCAATACAAGCAGCGACTGGTCGGGGGCGCAACAGAAGGCCTCGCGCCGCCGTTCCAGATGCCGACGGGCGAGCCGCCGGTGTTTCCGGTGGTGTTGAAGCGACGCGAAGAAATGGCGGCCGATATCGCGCGCTACGAGTTTGTCTCGACCGACGGCACCGAGCTGCCGGCCTTCGATGCCGGCGCCCACATCGACATCGTGATCGCACCAGAATATCAGCGCCAGTACAGCCTGGCCGGCGATCCGGCCGACCGCAGCCGCTACGTGCTGGGTGTCTTGCGCGAGCCGGCCGGGCGCGGCGGGTCGGCGCTGATGCACCGGGCATTTCGCGAAGGCCGGCGCGTATTCGTGACGCGACCTGCCAATCATTTTCCGCTGCACGAAGACGCCAGCCATTGCCTGCTGTTCGCCGGCGGCATCGGCGTGACGCCGATGATCGCCATGGCCCATCGATTGCACGCAATCGGCAAACCGTTCGCGCTGCACTACAGCGCGGGCAGTCGCGGGGCGGCCGGTTTCCTGGCGGATCTGCAGCAGGCTGCCTGGGCCGGCCAGGTGAGTCTGCATTTGAAGGATGAGGGCCGACGGGCCGACCTGGCGGCACTGATCCCCGACTACGCCCCTGGTGGCCACCTCTACACCTGCGGCGCGCCGCGCTACATGGACGGCGTGTTCGCGGCGGCGCACGCGAAGGGATGGCCGGACGACGCACTACATCGCGAATATTTCAGCGTGCCGGAGACCGAAGCCTGGGTCAACCGGCCGTTCGAGTTGCGGCTGTCCCGCAGCGGACGAAGCCTGCCGGTGCCGGCGGATCGCAGCGCCACCGATGTACTGGCCGATGCCGGTATCCGGGTCGATACCAAATGCAGCGACGGGCTGTGCGGCGTTTGCTCGACCCCTTATGACGCCGCAGCCTCCGGAGCGATCGAGCACCGCGATTTCGTGCTTGGCAAGAGGGAGCGCGAGCAGCGCGTGATCCTGTGCTGTTCGCGCACGGTCGAGCCCGGTGCGGTGATGGTGGTCGATCTCTGACAATCCGGCCGATGGCTGCTGATTCTTTGCAGGGCTGCAGCCGCACTCTCTCATGGGCTATCGGGAAATTTTCAGTGGATGGCCGTCCGTGTGTTCTGTCGGAGCGCCTTCAGGCGCGATTTCGCCAACATCAACGAGCATTCGCCGAATCGCGCCTGAAGGCGCTCCCACAGAATGCGGGGCTTGGGCGTCGTTCGGGCTGTTCGCGCGATGTAGGAGAGATGTAGGAGCGGCTGTAGGAGCGGCTTCAGCCGCGCTTGCGCGCCCGGCATCCAGCCCGAAATCGCGGCTGAAGCCGCTCCTACGGCGCCTCCTACGGCGTTTGCTTCAGACGTTCCTCGTTGATCTGATTCGCGCGCTGCGCCGCAGGCCGGGCCGCGATGCGGGCGAAATAAGCTTCGAACGCCGGGCGCTTTTCGACGGTGCCGAACATCAGGCCCCAGCCGATCTGGGAGCCGACGTAGACATCGGCCGCGGTGAACTGCTCGCCGCAGATATACGGGCCGGGCGCGACCGCCCTTTCCAGAGCGTCGATCACCTCGCCATGGCTGCCGAAGCCGACCATGCTGCTCTTGCCTTCGGGCACCTGCCAGCCCAGTGACCGGGCCGAGACAGAGGCCTCGAGCGGACCCGCTGCGAAGAACATCCAGCGAAAGTAAGCCGCACGCGCTGCCGAGTCGTCGGCCGGTGGCAGCAGGCCGGCCTCGGGAACGCGATCCGCCAACCAGGCACAGATGGCCGCTGCTTCGGTCACCACCACCGGGCCGAGTTTCACCGCGGGCACCTTGCCCATCGGGTTGACCGCCAGATAGTCGGGCGATTTCATGGGCGGCCCGTAGTCGAGCCACACCGTCCGATATGGCTGGCCGACCTCCTCGACCATCCAATGAGCGATCCGTCCGCGCGACTGCGGGTTGGTATACAGCACCAGTTCATCCATGTCGTCACCTCGTTGCAGCGATGGCGCTATTCTGTCGTCGATTTCTGCCCACCGGCCAACGTTTTACTGGAGCCTGCGAACCATGATCCGCCCGTTGTCCGCCCTGATACTGGGGTTCATGTTGGCCACCGGCTCCCATGCAGCCACGCCGACGCCGATCTTCGACGCGCATCTGCACTACAGCCACGATGCCTGGGAGAACCTGCCACCGGCTGCGGCGGTGGCGCTGCTGCGCAAGGCCGGCCTGAGCGGTGCGATGGTCAGCAGCAGCAGCGACGATGGCACGCAGATGCTGTTCGAGGCGGCGCCGGACCTGGTGCTGCCGGTGCTGCGGCCGTATCGCACACGCGGCGAGATCGGCAGCTGGATGCGCGACCCCAGCGTCGTGCCGAACCTGGAGGCACGGCTGGCGAGATACCGCTATGTCGCGATCGGCGAATATCACATCTTCGGAGCCGATGCCGATCTGCCGGTGATGCGCCGTGTCGTCGAACTGGCGCGCCAGCATGGCTTGTTCCTCCATTCGCATTCGGATGCGGAAGCGATCGAGCGCCAGTTCAAGCAGGATCCGCAGGCGCGCATCCTGTGGGCGCACAGCGGGTTCGACAGCGCGCAGCGGGTGCGCGAGATGCTGCGCAAATATCCACGCCTGTGGTGCGACCTCGCATTTCGCAGCGACCATGCGAGCAACGGCAAGGTAGAGGCGTCCTGGCGCGAAGCGTTTCTCGAATTCCCGGACCGATTCGTCGTCGGCACCGATACCTACACCCCCGAGCGCTGGCACTATGTGGTTGAACACGCGCGCTGGTCGCGGGAGTGGCTGGCCGACCTGCCGGCGCCGGTCGCCGCGCAGATCGGTCACCAGAACGGCGAGCGCCTGTTCGGCGACCTGCGCAAGAAGCTCGGGCAGTGAAGCGGCTGCCGCTGATACGCTACGTCGTCGCAGCCTCGCTGTGTGCCGCGATCGGCGCCGCCCTTGCCTGCCCGCTGGTGGCCGAAGATGGAGATGTGCTCGGCGGCACCGATCTGCGTCTGGCGTGGAAGCTGGTCGAGCGGCCGGCTATCGAGGTCAGCGAAACATTCGCGATCGACGTCCGGGCTTGCCCGGCCGATGCCGAGCTGATCCGCGTCGACGCGGTCATGCCGGCGCATCGTCACGGCATGAACTACAAGCCGTCGATCGAGGTCGTCGGCCCCGGCCGATGGCGGGTACGCGGCCTGTTGTGGCACATGCGCGGTACCTGGGAGCTGAGTTTCGAGTTGCGCCATGCCGGCAGTGTCCGGACGCTGCGCCGCGGGATCGAACTGCAGTGAGACTTGGCGTTGCATGCTGGTGGAGATCGGTAGCCGTATCGGCTGCGCTGCTCGTGCCTCCATTCTTCAATCCGGCATCTGCGGCCGATTTCAGCGCGGCGGAGCGTGCGGCCATACTCTCGCACGGGCCGTGGCCACCGTCGATCGCCGCCGATACCAGCAACCGCCACGCTGAGGTGCCAGCGGCGATCGCACTGGGCCGACGCCTGTTCGTCGATCCACGGCTGTCGAGCAGCGGCACGGTTTCGTGCGCGACCTGTCACGACCCCTCGCGCCACTTCCAGGACGGCCGGCCAACCGCGATGGGTCACACCAGCGGCACCCGCAATACGCCCAGCGTTGTCGACAGCGCCGGCCAGCGCTGGTATGGCTGGGACGGTGCAAGCGATTCGCTGTGGGCCGCCACCCTGCGCGCGATGCTGCGCGACGACGAGATGGGCCTCGGCGCCGCCGGCGCGGCCGATCTGCTGCGTCGCGATCCCGCATTGCGGCGCGCCTATCGAAGCGCCTTCGGCCAGGCGCCCGCGGACAACGAAGGGCTGCTGGTCAACCTCGCGAAGGCGTTGGCCGCCTGGCAATCGACGCTGACCTCGCCGCGAACGGCATTCGACGAATTCCGCGATGCATTTGCGCGCAACGATCTTGCAGCCGCCGCACGTTACCCCGAGGCAGCGCAGCGCGGGCTGCGGCTATTCATCGGCGAGGGTCGCTGCAACCTGTGCCATGCCGGGCCGCGTTTCACGAACGGCGAGTTCGGCGATACCGGTCTGCCGCATTTTCTGCCCGGCGGCGCTGTCGACGCCGGACGCCACGGAGGTTTGCAGAGCTTGTTGTTCAGCCGCTTCAACCGGCTAGGGCCGTATGCCGACGACGGCGGGTCAGGTGCCGGTGCAACCCGGCATGTGCTGGCGACGCATCGCAACTTCGGTGAATTCAAGGTGCCCGGCCTGCGCGGCCTGAGCCACACCGCGCCATACATGCACGACGGCAAGCTGCCGACACTGGCCGCGGTGCTGAGCCACTACAACAACATCAACGAAGAACGCCTGCACGCCGATGGCGAACGGATCCTGCGCCCGCTCGGTTTCAGCGCGGCGCAACTTGCTGATCTGGAGGCGTTTCTGGCCACCTTGTCGACGCCGCTTCCGGACCGTCGGTCAAGCAGGCAGCCGCCGCCGGCTCAGCCGGGTGTCGCGCCCGATCGGATGTAGATTTCCAGGGCGCAATCGATCGAGCGTTCGAAACGGACGATCTTCTGAATCAGCCGGCTGTCCAGCGGGTGCCCGGCGGACAGCATCATGCTGCCGCTCGGCCCGACCAGATCGCGCGCCAGCACCATGCCGTCGACCAGCGCGTCGGCACTGACCAGCGTTTCGGTGGCCGATCGGGCCGCGTTGGCCGCTTCCGCGCCGGCTTCGTCGAGCATCTTGCAGAATTCGTCGAGTACCCATGGGTCGTAGCGTTTGCCGCTACCGCCGACGAGTGCGGCCCGCGCGTCCTTGGCGGACAGCTTGCGGGGCACCAGCACACCGAGCTGCAGGTTGTCGAAGTCGCCGCAGACCGACAGGATGCGCGCCCCGACCAGGATCGCCCGGCCCTTCAGCTGATTCGGAAAGCCGGTGCCGTCGAAGCGTTCCATCTGGGCCCCGACCGTGGCAGCCGCGCCGCGCAGATCCTGCAAGGGCATCAGCAACTGCTCGGCCCGCACCGCGTGTTGCCGATAGTCGCGCAACTGGCGGGTGTTCATCGCCGAGACCGGCGTGTTGAGCAATTCATCCGAGAAGCCCAGCTTGCCGACATCGTGCAGCAGCGCTGCGAAGAACACCTCGCGCACCAGCGTCGCATCCAGCTTCAGTCGGGTTGCGAGCCTGTGGACCAGATCCGCCACCCGACGCGAGTGGCCCGACAGCCGTTCGTCGCGGGTCTCGATCAGGCTGGAAAACACCTTCAAGGTGACGACCAGGTTCTCCTTCAACCGCTTGTTGGCGGCTGAAAGCTCGTCGAGGTTGGCATCGACGTTGTTCTGCAGGATCGAGTTGAGCGCCTTAAGCTCTTCACTGCGGCTTTTGGCCAGCTCGGCCACCAGCTGCTTCTCGCGCTCGAGCGCCTGTTGTTGCAGTGCTTCGGCCACGACGCGCAGCAACTGGTCGTCGACCCAGGGTTTGGTGATGTAGCGCGACACCTGGCCTTGATTGATCGCCTCGATGATCGACGACGCGTCTGCCTCACCGGTTAACAGGAAGCGCAGCGGATGCGGCCAGCGCTCGCGAACTTCCTGCAGGAAGCGCGTGCCGCTCGTCTCGCGCAGGGCCATGTCGGAAATGACGATGTCGACACTGTGCGACTCGAGTACCTTCAGCCCGCTTGCAACGTCGACCGCTACCAGAACCGTGTATCCGGCGTTTCGGAACAGCCGCTGCAGCGACGACAGGATCTCGGGATCCTCGTCGACGCACAAAAGCGTCGGCTGCATCGGCGTCGAGGAGGACTTTTCGTCCTGGGACAGGTTCATGTCGGGAATTTAACGGGTTGCGGAGGCTTCGTGGACCGAAAGCCGCGCTACCGACCTAAGTTAGGGGTGTGGGTTCGGAGCCGGCTGGCAAGGAAATTCCGCGCCGCAAGCGCATCGCCGCGCCGATGCGGTCCAACTCGGCATCGCTCAGCAGCCGACTGGCCATCGGCAAGAGTTCAGCTTCTTCGTGCGCGATGTGGCGCTGGTATTGGTCGACGAAGGCGTCGACGGTGGACCTGTCGAGGCGCACCGCCCTGCCCTGAGCCAGCGATTCCAGAGCCGGTCGCAGGCTGTGCCAATGGGATTCGGATGGGCGTTGATGCGGAGCAGGCTTGCGAGTTGCTGTTCGATGCGCTGGTGGCATCCGCCAGCATTTCCAGCGGCGCTTCAAAACCGACAGCAGGGCTCGTGAAACCAGGGAAGTGAAGTGCCATCGTACGCGGCGATTATGCCGCGACACCGGGGTCTGGCCCCGGGATCAGAACAACCCTGCGAGCAGCCAGACCGCGGTTGCAGACATCATCAGCGCCACCACACCATCGAGCACACGCCAGACCCGCAGCGACTGGAGCCGCCGACCGAGCCAGAAGGTCGCCATGCCCAAGGCCAGGAACCAGATCGTCGAGCCGGCCGCCGCCCCGAGGCCGAACACGGTGTTGTCGGCGCCGTGGCGGAGGGGTCGCTGCAGGGCCGGCGCCTTCGGTGCAGAACGAGACGTCCAGCAGAGCAGTCCCGCGCCTTGCAACTCGATCCCGACACGGCAGTCGGCGACTATGCGTAAGGTCACACCGGAGGGCTTGAACTAGGAGTTGGACTCGGTGCCGCAAATAGATTGGTTCCTGTACGACCAGTGGAACAGCGCTCTAGACAACAGGTTATTCACCCGCGACCAGGAGGGGCTGCCTGTATACGTCGACTGCGACGAGGGACTTCTCTCAGCTTGCGCGTCTGACCTAGGCATATCCGGCGACGGACTCTCGTCGCTGGTTGCAGCAGTTGGTCCCACGCTTGGACTCGAGGACCATCGCCCGCAGGTCTAAGCTAGCGGGCGAGCAAGCGCAACCACCGACCTGCCCACGGCAGCGCGATCAGCGCGCTGAGCGCAGCGACCGCGAAGCCGGTCAGCGTGTAGTGCGCCGAGTGGTACAGCTCGGGCGGCACGCTCGCGGGATCGGGG
>JANNNE010000207.1:0-2883 GCA_031398385.1 Ideonella sp. | reverse complement strand
GCCACGCTGCGCCGCCTAGAGTCGGCCTATCCCTCAAGCAGCAGGAGCACGCAAATGTCCAGATCCATGACACGCATCATTCTCGGCATCGCCATGATGCTGCCGACACCGTGGGCTGCGGCCGATCCGTCATGGCCTTCACGGCCGATCACGATCGTCACCCCGGGCGACGCAGGTGGCGTGCTGGACATTCGTGCACGCTGGTTGGCCGAGCGGTTGGCGCCACGTCTCGGCCAGAGCGTCAACGTCGATAACCGCCCCGGAGCCGGCGGTTCGATCGGTACCCAGGCGGGCGCGAAAAGCCCGGCCGATGGCCACACGCTGACCCTCGTCCACCTGGGCACGATGGCCATCAATCCGCATCTGTACAGCCGCCTCGGCTACGACCCGCTGGTTGACTTCATCCCCATCACGCAGGTTTCGGGAGGCCCCCTGGTGCTGGTGGTCCACCCTTCCGTCAAGGCGAGCAGCGTTGCCGAGCTGATCGTTCTGCTGAAGACGCAACCCGGGCAACTGAACTTCGGCTCCAGCGGTATCGGCACACCGGCGCATCTGGCTGGCGAGCTGTTCAAGCGATCGGCAGCGCTCGACGTCGTCCATGTGCCCTACAAGGGTGGCGCGCAAGCGGTGTCGGCCTTGCTGGCTGGCCAGATCACGTTTATGGCGGAGAACCCCAGCGTGATGATTCAGCATGTGGCTTCCGGGCGGCTGCGCGCGTTGGCGGTAACCGGACCGACGCGGCTGAAGTCGCTGCCCGATGTGCCCACGACAGCCGAGGCGGGTTCACCGGAAGTGGAACTCGTCGCCTGGACGGCACTTGCCGTGCCTGCCGGAACGCCCAAGCCCATCGTCGATCGAATCTATCGCGAGGTCCGCGACCTGATGGCAACCCCGCAGGCAAGCGCATGGCTGGAGTTGATCGGCTCATACGCTCGCACCGACTCGCCCGAGTCATTCGCCGGTGTCATTCGTGCAGACCACGCGAAGTGGGGGAAGGTCATTCGCGACGCGGGGATTCGCCTTGAATAACGCCCAGCCGCAGGTGGAGCATGCCACAAGCCAGGCCGATGCAGACAAGCGCGACGACGCTCGTCAGCGCTTGCGGGCCTTGATCGATGCCAACTGGACCACGCAGGCCATTGCGGCGACTGTCCGACTGCGCTTGCCGGACCTGCTTCTGAACGGAGCCCAGAGCGCCGAGACCCTGGCATCGCAGGCGTCGTGTCACCTGCCGTCACTTCTTCGTCTGTTGCGTGCGCTGACGAGCATCAGCATCCTTTCACAACGCGATGACGGACGCTTCGAGCTAACAGCAACCGGCCGATTGCTCGGCACCTCCGTGCCAGGCTCTATGGCGGGATGGGCCGAGCTTTGCGGCACGAGCTCCTGGCTCGCATGGGGCCGCCTTCACGAATGCGTGCGAAGCGGAACGAGCGTGCGCAAGCAGGACAGTGGCGCTGGCGGCTTCGACCATCTCGCCAAGGACGAGGCTGCGGCGCTGCTGTTCAATCGGGCCATGGTAGGAGTCAGCCGACCGGTCGCCGTCTCGGCCGCTGCAGAAGTCGACTTCACCGGCGTCCGGCGCGTCGTCGACGTGGGTGGCGGCTTTGGGGAATTGATCGCAGCCGTTCTGACTGTCCATCCTGAAATGAAAGGTGTGCTGTTCGACATGGAGCATGCAATCGGCCGCGCGCACGACTGTCTCGCAACAGCCGGCGTTGCCGAGCGCTGTGAACTGATCGCAGGCAACTTCTTCGAGTGGGTGCCGTCTGGCGCCGACGCGTACCTGCTGAAGAGCATCCTGCACGACTGGAATGACGAGCAATGCACTGCAATCTTGGTCAATTGCGCCAAGGCCATGCCGACAGACGCCCGACTGTTCATCGTCGAACGCCTGATGCCCGAGCACTTCGAGGACTCGCCGCACGATCGTGGCATCGCGCGAGGTGACCTGAACATGCTCGTCGCGCAAGACGGGAAAGAGCGAACGCTCGAGCAGTATCGACGGCTGCTGCACTCTGCCGGATTACGCTTGACGACCTTGCTGGCATTGAGCAGCAACTTCGACGTCATGACGGCTGTGCGGCGGTGAGCAATGCCGAGCCGGCTGCAGTGGGCGAAACCTCGGGAGGTCCACATGCACGAGTCAAGCTTCCTCAATGTGCTCAAGCCGTACTTCCAGGCTTTTGCCGAGCGCGAGAAGGCCAAGCGCCTTCAGCTATTGCGTGCCGCGATGACGCCAGACGCTGAGATCTTGGGGCCGAAGCGGATATTCGCTGGATACGAGCAAATCTCCGAGAAGATTGAAGGTTTCCATCAGAACTGGCCCGAGTGCCGGCTGGATTTAGACACCGGCTTGAATATCTTCCTGAGCACCGCGCGCATCGGCTGCGCCATTATCGGAGCCGACGCAAAGGTGTGCACGCGAGGCGAGGCAGTCATCGAGCTGGCCTCAGACGGCCGAATCAAGCGTGTGCTGCCATTCTGGGAACCATTGCCCCCGCTTCCGATTTCTTGGGCCTTGTGAAATCACTGGCCACCTTTCAAGGCAGCCGTGCCCCCAACACTGGCTGCCAGCATGGCTCGCAGGAGGGCGAGCGCTGGAACAAGTGCCGCACTACAGCCTGTGCGAGCAACTTATTGGGCAGTCGCCACTGGCGCCAGGAGAAGGCCAATGAGACCGCCTGTCCTCCGTCAGGTGAAAAGGGCGCCACGAAGCTGCAGGTCATGAGTGACGGCAAATGGCCGCGAACTGCCGGGCGTGAGCTCGCCAGGAAGCTGACGTTCTGCGGCGACGTCGTCCGGCCGGCGCCGACGTCAGGCGCCAAGGCAATTATCGCCAACCAACTAGCGCCATTTCGCTGCCAAAACCGAAAATGACCA
>JANNNE010000169.1:0-2843 GCA_031398385.1 Ideonella sp. | reverse complement strand
CGATTCGAACAAGAAGCTGTTCAAGGCCGAGCGGGTGACGATCGGCGAGCGCACCTTCGATCTGTACCCGGATCGCAAGTGAGCCTGAAGTCGGCGTCTCCGCGCATGGCTGCGCCCGACCGGGCCTGAATGATCGAGGCGTTTGCAGCCGCGCTCCAGGAGAGTGCGCTGTCGCAATCCTTGCGGGGGTCGGTCTGGCTCTACCCGCTCGTCAATGCCGGGCATGTGATCGGCATCGCGCTGTTGTTCGGCGCCATCGTTCCGCTCGACCTGCGGCTGCTCGGCCGTGATGCACAGGTGCCCGTAGGCCTGCTGGCCCGCACGCTGATCCCGGTTTCGATTGCCGGCCTGCTGCTGGCGGTGTCGACCGGCCTGCTGCTGTTTGCCACTCGCCCGCTCGACTACATCGTCGAGCCGCTGTTCTGGATCAAGCTGGGCTTGCTCGGTGTGGCGGTGATCAATGCACTGGCGCTGCATCGGCGGGCGCAGTGGGGCTTGATGCGCGATACGTCGCGCGAACCGATTCCGACCGGCTGGAAACTGGCCGCGCTGGCGTCGGTGCTGCTCTGGCTGGGGGTGATCGTTTCGGGCCGGTTGATCGGGTATCGCTGAACGGCGAGGTATTGCAGGCACCAATCGGGCCTGAAGGCCCTCCCACAGAATTCAATCGTTGCACTCGATGCTCGGGCAAACGGGCCTGACGATCTCCCACAGCATGCAGTCGCCCGGCGCATTTTGTGGGAGCGCCTTCAGGCGCGATTCTTCGAAGCACGCCAGCGCCAATTGCCGCTCTGGCCATTCAGCAGGAGCGGCTTCAGCCGCGATTCATCACGCACCCCGCCGCTTCCCCGCATGGTAGCTGCCGGTCCCCCGACTGATCAGCACATCGCTGTCGAGAATCTCCCCGGGCGGGTATTCAGGCTGCCCTTCGATGCGCTTGTACAGCGGCGCGAAATCGATCTTCGCGAGGTCAAGCAAGTCGTCCAGGCTATCGATCACGAAATAGCTTTCCTGGAAATCGTCGATTCGGTACCGCGTGCGCAACACGCGTTCGAGGTCGAAGCGGATCCGGTTCGGTGATGCAGCGTCGAGCGCGAAAACGCTTTCGGTATACGACGACGCAATGCCCGCCCCGTAGATGCGCACGCCGTCGGCCTGTTGCACCAGCCCGAACTCGACCGTATACCAGTAGACCCGCGCCAGATTGTCGAGCTTGCCCAGTTCGCGGGCGCGCAATCCGCCCAAGCCGTAGGCCTGGATGTAGTCGGCGATCGCCGGGTTCATCAACATCGGCACATGGCCGAAGACATCGTGGAACACATCCGGCTCTTCCAGGTAGTCGAGCTGGGTCGGCTTGCGAATGAACTGACCCGAAGGAAAGCGCCGGTTCGCCAGGTGCTCGAAGAACACTTCGTCGGGTACCAGCCCCGGCACCGCGACCACCTGCCAGCCGGTGTGCTTCATCAGCACCTCGCTGAGGCGACGGAAATCGGGGATCTGATCCGCGCCGATCGGCAGGTCGTGCATGCCTTGCACGAACTCGTCGCAGGCGCGCCCGGGCAACAGCCTGGTCTGACGCTCGAACAGCGTCTTCCAGGTGGCGTGTTCTTCGGCGCTGTAGTTTTCCCAGCCCTGATCGATGGTCCAGTCGGCGCGCTCAGGCGGCGCACCGGCGGCGGCGCCGTGCAATGCGGGCTGGGTGTCCTTGGTCGCTTGCATGTCAGTCGCGCGCTGAAAACCGGTTGAAGATCTTGTCCGCGCGGCGCGCCCAGTCGATGTCGCGCTGCGACAAGCCGCCGGCATCGTGGGTCGTCAGCGTGATCTCGACCCGGTTGTAGACGTTGAACCACTCCGGATGGTGGTTGCTGCGCTCGGCCAGCAGCGCCAGCTCACTCATGAATGCGAAGGCTTCGGCGAAATCGGCGAAGCGGAATTCGCGTCGGATCGCGTCGCGCTGCGGGTCGTGTTGCCAGTTGGCCAGACTGGCCAATGCATCACGGGCTTGATCGGCTTGCAACTTGGGCATCGCTTACTCCGGTTGTCGGCTGCGCCGGGCGCAGGATTTGGTTAGTCAGTCGGTCTGCAACACGCCGCGGCGGATCTGGTCGCGCTCGATCGATTCGAACAGCGCCTTGAAATTGCCTTCGCCGAAGCCGTCGTCGCCCTTGCGCTGGATGAATTCGAAAAACACCGGGCCCAGTTGCGTCTGCGAAAAAATCTGCAACAGCAGGCGCTTGTTGCCACCGTCGGTCGAGCCGTCCATCAGGATGCCGCGCGTCTGCAATTCGGGCACCGGCTCACCATGACCGGGCAGGCGCTGCTCGAGCATCTCGTAGTAGATGTCATTCGGCGCGCTCATCAGCGGCACGCCGTTCATGGTCAGCTGGTCGATGGTGTCGATGATGTTGTCGGTGAACAAGGCGATGTGCTGGATGCCTTCGCCGTTGTACTGCATCAGATATTCCTCGATCTGGCCGGCGCCCTTCGACGACTCCTCGTTCAGCGGGATGCGGATCTTGCCGTCGGGGGCGGTCATTGCCTTGCTGGTCAGGCCGGTGTGTGCGCCCTTGATGTCGAAATAACGGATCTCGCGGAAATTGAACAACTTCTCGTAGAAACCGGCCCAATACGCCATCCGGCCGCGGTAGACGTTATGTGTCAGATGATCGATCAGCTTCAGGCCGACACCAGGCGGGTGGCGCTCGACGCCATCGATCCAGTCGAAGTCGATGTCGTAGATCGATTTGCCGTCCTCGAAGCGGTCGATCAGGTACAGCGGTGCACCGCCGATGCCCTTGATCGCCGGCAGGCGCAATTCCATCGGGCCGGTCGGGATCTCGATC
>JANNNE010000147.1:0-2216 GCA_031398385.1 Ideonella sp. | reverse complement strand
GCCGCTGATCGTCGCCGGCGGCGGCATCATTAACGCGGATGCCTCCGACCTGCTGGTCGAATTTGCCGAACTGACCGGGGTGCCAGTGATCCCGACGCTGATGGGCTGGGGAACCATTCCCGACGACCATCCGCTGATGGCTGGCATGGTCGGCCTGCAGACCAGCCACCGCTATGGCAACGCCACGATGCTGGCCAGCGATTTCGTGCTCGGCATCGGCAACCGCTGGGCGAATCGACACACCGGCAGCCCCGAGGTCTATTGCAAGGGCCGCAAATTCGTCCATGTCGATATCGAGCCGACCCAGATCGGCCGCGTTTTCAGCCCCGATTACGGCATCGTCAGCGACGCCAAGGCGGCGCTGCAGTTGTTCGTCGACATCGCCCGTGAGCGCAAGGCTGCGAAGCAGCTGACAGATTTCGGCACTTGGGCAAAACGCTGTGCCGAGCGCAAGTCGCTGATGCACCGCAAGTCGCATTTCACCGAGACGCCGATCAAGCCGATGCGTGTCTACGAGGAAATGAACCAGGCTTTCCCGCGCGACACCATCTATGTCACGACGATCGGCCTGAGCCAGATCGCCGGTGCGCAGTTTCTCAACGTCTACGGTCCGCGCCAGTGGATTAACTGCGGCCAGGCGGGCCCGCTGGGCTGGACGATTCCGGCAGCGCTCGGCGTCGTCGCTGCCGATCCGACCCGCACCGTGGTCGGCCTGTCGGGTGATTACGACTTCCAATTCCTGATCGAAGAGCTCGCGGTCGGCGCGCAGTTCCGCCTGCCTTATGTGCAGGTGCTGGTCAACAACAGCTACCTCGGCCTGATACGCCAGGCGCAGCGCGGCTTCGAGATGGACTACTGCGTGCAGCTGGCGTTCGAGAACCAGAATGTCGAGGACCCGTCGTTGAAGAGCTACGGCGTCGACCACCAGGCGGTGGTGCAAGGCCTGGGTTGCAAAAGCCTGCGCGTGACCGACCCGGAGAAGATCCAGTCCGCGCTGGTCGAGGCGCAGGCGATGGCGCGCCGATACAGCGTGCCGGTGGTGGTCGAGGTGATTCTTGAGAAGGTGACCAACGTCGCGATGGGTACCGAGATCAACAACGTCAACGAGTTCGAGGACATCGATTGCCGCCATCCCGAAGGCATCAAGGGCCTGGAGATGGCTGGCCTGCTCGAATGACCCGTCACGAAGGAGACCGCTGATGCCCCGATTCGCCGCCAACCTGACGATGCTGTTCAACGAGGCGCCGTTTCTCGATCGCTTCGAGCTCGCAGCCCGGGCTGATTTCAAGGCCGTCGAGTTTCTGTTTCCCTATGCCTTTGAGGCCGCCGAGATCAAACGGCGACTCGATGCCAACGGCCTCGAACTGGTGCTGCACAACCTGCCGGCCGGCGACTGGGAGGCCGGTGAGCGTGGCATCGCCTGCCACCCGGACCGGGTCGCCGAGTTTCGCGACGGCGTCGGCAAGGCGATCACCTATGCACGCCAACTCGGCGTCGGCCAGCTGAATTGCCTGGCCGGCAAAGCGTCGGCCGGCGTCGCCGAAGCCGAGTTGCGAACGACCTTCGTCGACAACCTGCGCTACGCCGCAGCCGAGCTGAAGAAGGCCGGATTGCGTCTGCTGATCGAGCCGATCAACCCGTTCGACATCCCCGGCTTCTACCTGACCCGCACGGCGCAGGCGGTCGAGATCCTCGACGAGGTCCACGCCGACAACGCCTTCGTGCAATACGACATCTATCACGCACAGCGCACCGAAGGCGAACTGGCTGCAACAGTCCAGAAATACCTGAGCCGCATCGGCCACATCCAGCTGGCAGACAACCCGGGGCGCAATGAGCCCGGCAGCGGCGAAATCAACTACGCCTTTCTGTTCGCGCATCTCGACCGCATCGGCTACGACGGTTGGATCGGCTGCGAATACAACCCCGCCGGCAAGACCGAGGCCGGCCTCGGCTGGCGCCAGCAACTGAACAAATGATCGACAAGGAAACGACTGCATGACGACGCACGCACTGAATATCGGTTTCATCGGCCTGGGCATCATGGGCGCGCCGATGGCGCAGCATCTGATCAAGGCCGGCCACCAGCTGTTCGTCCATACGATCGGGAAGTTGCCGCCAGCCATCATCGACAGCAACGCGACCCATTGCACCAGCAACCGCGGCGTTGCCGAGCGCGCCGACATCATCATCGTGATGGTTCCCGACACACCGAA
>JANNNE010000209.1:0-5388 GCA_031398385.1 Ideonella sp. | reverse complement strand
GTCGCGATTTGCGCGTCACTTCGACGCGTCACTGCCAGGAGCACCCGCTTTCGCAAGGCCGCTCAAGGTGTTGGCAGCGTCCAGTGACGACGCCCAGCGCTTTGCAACGCTGGTTCACTGCCCGGGTCTATGCGGGACAGTGGGCAATCTCTTCGCCTCCCGGGCTGGCTCAGACAATGAGCCAGTCATCCGAGGCATCGAGGCCTCGGCTCTTATGGGGACGTGAGCCCCGTAAAAGAACATCGGTCTGCTTTCGCAGATCGCAGTTCAGCGCAAGCTCGACTTGCGAGCAAATTCCTGAGTGCAGGTAACGACTGCGACGGCCGACATCGGCGCCCCTGTTGTTGCGCCCGCGCTGGGCAAGGGGAAGGGGCCCCTTGGAAGAACTGCCAGTCTGCGACCGACCAGAAAATGTGTCCCCCCGAAATCTTGGGTAAATGGGGGAGATTTCGCGGACAGCTCTGAATCTGCCGCCCGTCTGCGACACGCGCCAGGGAGTGACGGCCATCGGTTGGTTGCGCGTGTCGGCGATGAGGCTGACAGCCGACGCTCAGATTGCGGAGCGCGCGGACTGGAATCGGCCAGGGCGGGTGTTCCCGACCGGCAGGTTTGGAGCGAGGAAACCTCGACCGCGTGCGCTGACGTTGGATATGAACTCTCACTGGCGACACTGCGACCAGGTCGGTTTGACACAATGTAATCGATCGATTACACTGTATTCGTGTTCAGCGTCAAGCCACTCCCTGGGTTCACTTCTTGGCTCGACCATCTGGCAGATGCGTCGATTCGTGGCGTTGTGGTGGGTCGGATCAAGCGGCTTGAGCGAGGGCTTCTTGGCGACGTGGAGCCGGTAGGCGACGGTGTCTCCGAACTTCGTATCCACATCGGGGCCGGATGGCGCATCTATTTCACGCAGCGGGGAGGCAACCTTGTTGTCCTGCTGGCCGGTGGATCCAAGCGCACTCAGAAGAGCGATATCAGGCGTGCGAAGGCGCTGGCCGCCCTGTTGGATTGAGAGAGGAAACGAAGATGAGTGCACGAATCAAGATTGACGAACTGCCGGCGTTTGATGCCGCTCCCTACCTTGACAGTGACGAGGCAATTGCAGCATACCTGACTGACATCCTGCAGGCCAACGACGCGGGGCTGCTGTCCGCTGCGCTGGGTGACATCGCCCGCGCTCGTGGCATGACCGATATCGCTAAAGCGGCGGGCATCACGAGGGAAGCGCTTTACAAGGCCTTGCGGCCTGGCAGCGCGCCGCGCTTCGACACCGTCAATCGTGTCTGCGCCGCGCTTGGCGTGCGCTTGGTGGTTCAGCCCTTACATCCGGCTTGACGCCAGCCAGCTTCCTTCTGCGCACCAATGACAGCTCTCGAGCAAGCAAGCAGTTGGAGAGAATGGCACTTGTGGGTCGGGTCCAGCTGACCAACTTCGATTGACGAATGGTCGGTTTCACTCACGAAACTGCCATTCGGCACGATATTCGGTTGGAAGGCGAATCGTTATGCTGCCGTGGGGCGCAATGTCCGCGACGCTTGAAAACGAATTGCAGTCGTCTGTCCCGAAGGAACGGGGAACAGAGCGGGGAACATACAGAAACCAAACTGGCCAAACCCAGCATCGGTGCGGCTTGCGTAGATTTGTTCAATCTCCATCAGCCTCAGTGAACAGAAAATCCCCTTAGTTAATCAACGACTTAGGGGATTTTTTGTTGCCGGAGCCCAGAGCGTCTCACGACGTGTCATGACGGCTCACGCGATCGTGGGGCCTGGAAGCGGCCGATTACCCAGGCCGCCAGGAAGGCAGTCACCTAGTTGATGCCCAGCCATATGGCGCGGCGCCGCGAACTGACGAGCACCGGCGCGAAGATGTCGGCCTCGTCGTCAAGGCCGGCCATCTGCGTCATCGGGCGCTCCGAGTCCTCGCAGATCAGGTCGACGCGGCCGCAGAACGACGTCAGTCCATGAAGGGATTGACGATCTGCACGCCGCCAAAGCGGGCGCCGTTCTGCATGTCTTCGGTCAGCACCCGCTGGCAGCCGCTGGCCAGGGCCGCCTGAACGATCAGCGCGTCGTAGAAGGAAAGTCCGTGCAGCACATGGAGGTCCAGCGCGCCGGCGATCAGGTCGGGCGTGGTGGTCGCGACCTCGAACCGGGTATAGAACGCGAGACGCTCGCGGATCAGCGGACCTGGCAAACCGAGTTTGCGCTGGGCAACGTTGACGTATTCTTGCAGGACCTGGGTGCACAGCACCCCCTCGCCGTTGGCGCGATGCTGCTTGATGACGTCGATGGCGCGGCGTTGTCGTGCGGGTTCATCGACCGCGTCTGCATAGACGAGGACATTGGTGTCGAGCAGACTACGCACGGCGGTTGGCCTCGTCGCGGTCGAATGTCCAGCCGTTCAATTTGCCGGGCGTCGACAGCGCCGATTGCTCGAAGGAGCGCAGTTCCGCCTCGATCTGCTGCGCGCCGGCCAGTTGCTCGAGGTAGTCGCGTACCGCCTGGTTCAGGCTCTTTCCCATGGCCGAAGCGGCCTTGCGCGCTTTTTCGGCCACCTGTTCGTCGATCGAGAGGGTGATGTTCATGGTCGTCTTCCGCAGCTATCGTGCGCACGTATTATGTGTTGGAATAGGCGGAGTTGGACGTCGCCCAACGATCATGAATTTTGATCCCAGGCCGCGAGTCAGAGGCCATCCTGACGACCTGGGCAGGGCCGCGGCACTGCTTGGGGCCGGCGACGACATTCGCGCCTGATGTTGGGCAGCGTATGGCCAGGGCTGCCTGGATCGCTCCGCATCGGCCTTCGCGCCCGGGTGTTCACGACAACGAGAGCCTTGACGCTGACCCGTTGGTGGCAGAGTTGCCGCGCCGCCAGGCAAACTTCGGGGCAAGAGGGAATCGAGTATGAATTCGATCAACGATGCGCTGGCAGATGTCTTGCAAACCGTGCGGACGCCGGGCTACTTTTACGCTGCAGGCCACTGCCCGATGCACCTGCCGCTGATCGAGGTCGACGCCTTCGGGCCGATTGCCTTGCCGTTGCTGCCGGCCCAGGCTGCGGACCTGATCGCGACGGCCGAGCGTGCACCCTATGGCCGCGGCAGTGAAACCCTGGTCGACGCAGCGGTGCGGCGGACCTGGCAGATCGCTGGCGATCGCGTTCACATTGCGGGGAAGCATTGGCCCGACATGCTGGCCAGCGTTGTCGAGCGCGCGGCCTGCGGCCTGGGCGCGGGGACCGATGTGGTGCCCGAGTTGTACAAGCTGCTGATCTACGACGAGGGCAGCTTTTTCGTCAGCCACCGCGACACCGAGAAGTCCGCAGGCATGTTTGCCACGCTGATCATTGCCTTGCCGTCGCTGCATGCCGGAGGCGAGTTGGTGGTGCGCCATCGCGAGCGAGAGGTGCGGCTCGCGCTGCGATCTTCCGACCCCTCCGAGGCCGCCTGGGGGGCGTTTTATGCCGACTGCCTGCATGAAGTGTTGCCGGTCACGTCGGGGTGCCGGTTGGTGCTGGTTTACAACCTGCTGCGCAAGGGTAAGGGCCGGCTGCCGAGGCCACCTTCGTACGGGGCGGAGACGGCCGCGCTCGGCGGCTTGCTGCGCGGCTGGCGCGATGAACAGGCACCCGCGAGCGAAGACCGGCCGCTCAAACTGGTCTACCCGCTCGAGCACGCCTACACGCCGGCCGAGTTGTCGTTCGCCGCGCTCAAGGGGGCCGATGCTGCCGCCGCCGGGGTATTGGCGGCCGCCTCGCATGACGCGGCTTGCGATCTGCATGCCGCACTGCTGCGCATCGAAGAGAGCGGCGCGGCCGAATACTCCGGCTTCTCGGGGTCGGGACGCTACCGGCGCTATCACGATGACGATGACGACAGCAGCGGCGACGAATTCGAAGTGGGTGAGGTCATCGAGCGCTCCTTGACCCTTTCGCACTGGCGCAGCCCCGACGACTGCGCCGCGGCGCTGGGCGTCCTGCCCTTCACAGAGGCCGAGGTCTGCCCCGGTGATGCACTGCAGGACATGGAGCCTGACGAGGAGCATTTCGAAGAGGCTACCGGTAACGAGGGCGCCTCGTTCGAGCGAAGTTACCAGCGCGCTGCGCTGGTCCTGTGGCCGCGGTCGCGGCGGCTGGAAATCCTGAGCCGCGCCGGCTTCGGTGCCTCACTGCCCGCGCTGGCCGGCCTCGTAACTCGTTGGATTGCCGCTGGCGCTGAGATGGGCGACGCGACCTGGCACGAGGCCCACGCGCTGGTGGGGCAGATGTTGGCCTGCTGGCCTGTGCACGCGACGGCCGGTGGGCTCGGCGGGCGCAGCGCCGTGGACCTTGTGCTTGTCGATCTGTCGCGCCTGCAGGATCGCGAACTGATCGACGCCATGCTGGCTGCTACCACCGCCGCCGGTTCCTACGCTGCGAAAGACAATGAGGCCATCGTCCAGGCGCTCGAACTGCTTGCTGCGCCGCGCGCGGGTCAGCTGCTGCAGGCGGCGGTGCAGGCCAACGCCGACCTGCACATCGGCGGCTGCGCCAACTTGCTCGCCCGCGCCGGCGCCGTTCCGGCCTGGCGGGGCGAATTGGCGGGTGCTGCCGAGGCGCTGCTCGCTGCGATGCCGGGTGACCCGGCGCGGCCAGTCGCGCAGGCCGATGCGTGGCGTCGCGAGCGGGCCGACGCGGCGGTGGTTCACGATACGCTGCGCGCGCTGCTCGATGTCGATGCCGGCCTGGCCGATCAGGCCGTGAGCCACTGGCTGGCCTGGCCGAAGACCTACGGTCTCGACGCCGTCATCATTCCGGCGCTGCGCCGCCTCGCCGAGCAGCCGGCGGTGCTGAGCCAGCCGGCAGCTCAGCGGCTGCGAGCAGCAGCGTTGGCTCATCTCGAGGCGCGGGTGTCGCTGGAGCTGGCGCCGCCGACAAACTGGCAGCGCCAGGCCAAGTTGCGCTGCCACTGCGAGCATTGCCAAAGCCTGAGCCGCTTCCTGCACAGCACCAACCAGGCGGTCTGGCGGTTCAAGGCGCGCGAGGCTGATCGCCGCCATGTCGAGGACTCGATCCGCCAAGGCCACCACGATGTCGACTGCGTCACGGAACGCAAGGGCAGCCCGCATGTGCTGGTGTGCAGCAAGAACCAGGCAAGTTATGAACGCCGGGTCACGCAACGCGGTACGGATCTCGAGGACCTGCAGCGACTCGGGATGTGAAGCGCAATGACGTCAGGCATGGCAATGCCGCAGCAGGCAAACGCGGGGTTGGCTGATAGCATCTGTCCATGGTCACCAAGTCCCGCCCCGCCGCCATAAAGCGCGTCTACCAACTCCTCGTCGAACTCGACGAGGTCGAGCCGCGGGTCTGGCGCAGGCTCTGGGTTCCGGACACGCTGACCAT
>JANNNE010000096.1:0-18941 GCA_031398385.1 Ideonella sp. | reverse complement strand
GCCCCGGCTGGACCGCCCGAAGCTGAACCCCGGATTGGGCAAGCGCCCGGCCTGCACGACCTCGGCTTCGCTGATGCCGAGATCCTGGAAGGTGGCTTGCAGTCCGCGGTTGTTCAGCAGTGCCACCTGCACGGCATCGTCCACGGTCAGCGGCTTGGACAGCAACTCGCTGACGCGCTTGGCGATGCTGTCCTGGTCGGCGTCGGAGCGGGCCCATTGCACGTCCTTGCCCAGTCGGTCCTTGGTGGTCTTCTCCACCGCTGCGAAGCCACCATCGGGGCTGAACGAGGCGCACCCGCCGAGCACGGCAGCGCTGACCAGCACGGCCAGCAGGCGCAGAGGCCGTGTTGCGGCTGGTGCTTGGATCGGATTGGGGTGCAGTTGCATTGCACTGCTGTTCCTGTCGAGGGACATCACGCTGGCCTTCATGGCATCTTGTGGCCGCCATGCCCGGCGGGCATGGGCTTGGCCGAGTCGTTGGGCTTTGCCGCAGGGGAGGCATCCGCCGGATTTGTGGCAGGCGCTGCTTCCCCAGGCTTTGCGCCAGGCACCGGGTCGGGCTGCTGCGCCTCGCGGGCATAGACGCGCCAGCCGCCGATGCGGGTGACGGTGTCGTTCGCGTCGCGCCAGGAGATTGGCTTTTCGTCGCCCAGCGTTCGGGACTGAGCGAACGACGATTCATAGCGCAGCGCCGGCACTGCGGCCTTCGGATCGAGCGGATCGGGCCTGGCGGCCTTTGCAGCCGGTTGTGCCTGGGCGGTCAGCGTCGCGAGTAAAGAGGCTGCCAGCAGTGCCGAGTGCACCGCGCGTGGCATGCGCCTGCGCCTGTGCACGGTAAGAACAGGAATGGAATTGGAATGGACCATGATGTCCTCGCTTCAGAGTCTGAGTGGTCCGGTGCTGCATGCGCAGCAAAGGAGAGACAGGACCTGGCGAGGACTCGCGTGTCAGCGCACGCGGCGAACTCGCCAGCTAGGCGAGAACGATTCGGGGGGGGCGGTCGGGGCCGCCAGCAGCGAACGTATCGACGCTGGGTACCACGGCGGCGAACACCGTGGGGGTGAAAACGGGTGCCGGCACGGCCATCACCGAACTCAGGATCGCGCCGACCGAGCAACACGAAGCGCAGGCGCTGCACTTGTGCTTGCTGGCATCGCTGACTTTGGCAGACGCCGCTGAAACAGCCGAGGCGGATGAGTCTTCATCCGCCGGAGCCGCAGTTTGTGGATGCTCGTGCTCTGTCGCTGCGGTGCCGTCGTGAAGTGCGTGGTAGTCTGGTGCGGCGAGTTGCATCTGGGCGGCTGCACCGGCGCTGTGATGATTGGGACCGCAAAGCGCCATGGTCGCGGCTGCAGCACCCTGCGCGGGAACTGTCAATACCAACAACCAGATCAACAGCGCTCGAATCAACAAGATCATGCCTCTACTGTACCGCAGCACTTGCACCAAGCGCTGACAAGGACTTTTTGTACCCGCGACGCAGGTAACAACGCATCAATGTACAAACTCGGCTGCGACAGTACCCCGACACGAAGATGACAAGTGCGTCAGGTTCGAGCGCTTGGCAGTTCGGCAGAGATGCATCCGGCCTTCACTGCCAGTGCCGTGCGCTGGCCTCTGGCATGGTAGTGATGCGGCTCTTTTGGAGTGGCAGCAGACGCGCGTTGGCTGCCTCGACGGCCGTCGGCTGACATTCACCGTCGCAGGCGGTCGCCGGCCCGGTGTGTCGGCCTCGGCCAACATCGTCGAGGCACCCGGGGAATCGGTGTTCGGCGTGCTCTACCAGCTGCCGCTGCACAAGTTCGCGCGTCTGGACAACAGCGAGGGACGCCAATACCGCTACCTGTGGACGGATGTCGAGGACACTGAGGGCAATCGCGTCGCAGCGGTTACCTATCAGGTGGCCACTGCGGCGGCCGAAGGTCGACCCAGCCCGCTCGTACCTGAACCTCATCCGCGAGGCGGCGCGCCAGCGCGGCTTGCCGGCGGACTACATCGCCCGCCTTGATCGCGTCGAGGTTCGCGCGTGACGCAGGCAGCCGCGGCAACCGCGCCGGGCCGCGCGCGTCGATGGTTGCCCTGGGCCGGTGGCCTGCTCGGGCTGATCGCGCTGGCCTGGGTGATGCGAGGCTTCGACTTCACGCGCTTTCGCAGCATCGTCGTCGGCGCCGACCTGCGGCTGCTGGCGCTGGTGCCTCTGTCGATCCTGGCCGAGCAGCTGGTGCGCGCGTGGAAGTGGCGGCAACTGCTGCACCCGTTGCGGCCGGTCGGCGTGGTGCTTCTGTTCGGCACCATCATGGCCGGGTACCTGCTCGCCATCCGGATCCCGTTCGGCTTCGGCACCGTCGCCCGATCGTGGCTGGTGGCGCGCCGCGACGACCTGAAGCTGGCAAGCGTTCTGGCGACGGTCGCGCTCGACCGGCTCACCGATGGCATCGTGTTCGCCTGCCTAATCCCGCTCGCGTTGTTCTCCGTCGTCTCCGACGACCCGGGCGGCGACATTCGAACCGGCCTGGTCTTGGGCGGAACCGGCAGCTTCCTGTTGTTCGCTACCGTGCTGCTGGCGCTGGTGGCTTACCGGCGCGGCGCGTTGGGCAACAGCGCGCACGGTCCAGGTCGGTTCGCGGCTCTGCTCGGCCGGCTGCCGCAGCGCTTCGTGCCGGCGGTGCAACGTTTTGCCACCACCTTCGCCGAGGGTGTGGTGTGGTCCCGCGACCAAAGAGGGGGCGTCGTAACAACGCCGGATTGTTCGCCGGATGCGCGATGCGAACTGCCACCTGTCAATACGTGCATGTGTAGGCCAAGCATCGCCAGCGCGTCACCGGACTCTGCGCTTTCAAAGTCAGTTTGCATGCGGCGTCCATCCAAGATCGTGACGGCGCCGCTCCCGACCACCTCGATGCCGCGATCCTCTTCGACGATCAGCGCCGTGTTTTCGTCGATCCCAACGCCTGGCCACCCCATCGACTCCCTGACACCACGAAAAGTGCGTTTGAACGACCCATCGATCAGCGAGCGGCCCGCGTTGATCGATGTCACGGCTGAGCCGGCCGTGCCTCCGTATCATGGCCTCTTGTTGCACAAGTCGTCGTATGCGCTGCAGAGGAGTTGCGTCAGCGGCAGGCCCGCTCGCAGTTCTGATCTGCCGGGGATCTTGCCATCAGCACCGAACCCAACGCGACGATCCTCATCGTCGACGACGCCCTGGAGAACCGGGTCGTTCTGCGCGAATTGCTGCGGCCGCTCTACCGCGTGCTGGCGGCCACCTCCGGCGAGTCCGGTCTGCGGGTGGCCCGCGGCCAGCCGAGACCCGACCTGATCCTGCTCGACGTGATGATGCCCGGCATGGACGGCTATGCGGTGCTGGCCAAGCTGCAGGCCGATCCGGCCACGCGCGACATCCCGGTGGTGTTTATCACCGCGCTTGCCACTGCAACCGACGAAGAGAACGGCCTGCAATTGGGTGCCGCCGATTACATCACCAAGCCGATCCAGCCCGCCGTGGTGATGGCGCGCGTGCGCACGCAACTGCAGGCCAAGCAGGCGCGCGACTGGATGACCGACCAGAACGCTGCACTCGATGCCAAGGTCGCGCGGCCATGCATGAAACAACCTCACGCAGCGGGTCACCATCCGTGCGCTGGCGCATCTGGCCGAACTGCGCGACCCGGAAACCGGCAACCACATCCTGCGCACCTCGGCCTACGTACAGCAACTGGCAACCAGGTTGCGCGCACATCCGCGCTTTGCTGCCGCCCTGGACGAACCCACCATCGATCTGCTGGCCCGATCGCGAAAACCCCTAAGCAATGCCAGTCAGCTGTCCCGTATCCTAGGTCGGCGAAAACAGGCCCGTGGGCCACCAACTGGCGCGAGACCACCCCTCAAACGAAAGACACGATGAAGCTCAAAACCTTGCTGCACGGACATGCTGCCTTGGCCCTGTCGCTGACCTTGGCAACGGCCGTCGCAGCCTTGGTTCCGGCCACCGCCCAGGCCCAAGCCCAGACCTTCCCCAGCAAGTCCATCCGCCTGGTGGTGACCTTTCCGGCTGGTGGCGCACCCGACATCTTGGCGCGCTTGTTTGCTGACAAGGCACAGCTGGGCCAAGCCATCGTGGTCGACAACAAGCCAGGCGCAGGCGGCAACATCGGCGCGGGCGATGTGGCCAAGTCCGCTCCCGACGGCCACACCTTGGTGATGGGCACGGTGGGCACGCATTCGATCAACGGCGCGCTGTACAGCAAGATGCCCTACGACATGGTGCGCGACTTCGCACCCGTCGCGCATGTGGCCTCGGCGCCCAACCTGCTGGTGGTGACCAACAGCCTGCCGGTGAAGAACGTGGCTGAACTGATCAGCTACATGAAGGCCAACCCCGACAAATTGAGCTTCGGCTCCCCTGGCATCGGCACCTCGGTGCATGTGTCGGGCGAGCTCTTCAAGTCGATGACCGGCACCAGCATGCAGCACGTGCCGTACAAGGGCCGGCAATTTGCCATTCCAGATCTGGTGGGCGGGCAGATCCAGGTGATGTTCGACAACATGCCCTCGGCGCTGCCCATGGCCAAGGATGGCAAGATCCGCGCACTGGCGCAAACCACCGCCAAACGCAGCAGCGCGGCGCCTGACGTGCCCACCTTGGCCGAAACCGTACCGGGCTTCGAAGCCACCACCTGGTTTGCCGTGTTTGCGCCTGCGGGCACGCCGCGCGACGTGGTGGCCAAGCTCAACGCGGAAATGCAGCGCGTGTTCAAGCTGCCCGATGTGGCCGACAAGCTGAAGAGTCTGGGCCTCGAGACCTGGATTTCGTCACCCGAGGAACTGGCGGCCTACCAGGCCCAAGAGATCGTAAAGTGGGCCAAGGTGGTGAAAGACTCGGGCGCCAAAGCCGATTGATCGTCGGTGCGCCGGAGTTGGCATGCGGTATCCGGTTTGCGGCGAGTAGCCTTGCCATCGCCGCCGTGGCGTGGCCCGACGGGTGCTGCCTCCCCGAACCGAGCACAGCCTCCATCCGTGTTGACTCAGACCGCCACCAGCCCGACCGCCCAGTAGATCGCGATGCCCAGCTACACCGCGAAGGCAGCAAACCGTGCGGTGACCGCGGCCGGCGCGGTAGAGACCAAGTGGATCGTCGATTGCGTGATGCGCGCCGCCAGCAGCGCAAGGGTCACAGGGCCCAGTTCATGCATGGGCAGCCTCGCGTGAGCACCAGTTCCACCATGGCGCGGGCCTCGGTCAAGGTGGGGGCCAGCGGCTTTTGGCTGATGCAGTGCACGTCGTGCTCGGCGGCCAGCCGCAGCAGCGCCATATGGGTATGCGGTGGTGTGGCGATGTCCAGCACCTCGGGCCGCAGTGCCTGCAGCACTGCGCAGCATCGGCAAACACGGCCGCCAGGCCAAAGGTCTGCTGGGCTTCGGTGCGCCGCTGTGCATCGGGCTCGGCCAGACCCAGCAGCTCGATCTGGCCCTCGGCCTGTAGGCGCCACCAGGCGTCGAGGTGGAACTGGGCAAAGTAGCCCGCGCCCACCACGCCGACCCGCAAGCGCTGTGCCATGGCCAGGCTTCAGGCGGCCACGCGGGCCGGCGACGACAGCGCCGCAATGGCGGCACGGGTCATCGCGGCAGTGCCGTCGGGCCCGCCGATGTCCGCCGGCCGCACCAGGCCCTGGCCGAAGATGTGGTCGACCGCCTGTTCGATGGCCTGCGCCGCCGTCTGCAGTCGCGGCAGACCCCGCGTATCGGCCAGCCACTGCAACATCATGGCGGCCGACAAGAAGGTGGCCGTGGGGTTGGCCAGGCCCTGGCCGGCAATGTCGGGCGCGCTGCCATGCGAGGGTTGAAACACCGCGTGTTTGTCGCCAATGTCGGCCGACGGCGCATAACCCATGCCACCCACCAGACCAGCGCCCAGGTCGGAGGTGATGTCGCCAAACTGGTTCTCCATCGGACACACGTCGTAGGTCCAGGGTTTGCGCACCAGGTTCAGGCAGTAGGCGTCGATGTAGCACTGGTCGGCCAGCACGGGTGTGTGGCGGGCGGCGCATTCATGGAACACCTGGTTCATGAACGCCATGCCCAGGAACACGTTGGACTTGTCGATCAGCGTGACGCGGCCAGGGCGTGCCACCAAGCCTCGTTCGGCACGGCGTTGCTTGCGGCGCAGGGCCAGCTGAAAGCTGAAGTTGAACAATCGCTCGCAGGCCGGACGCGAAATCTCGCAGGTGTCGCGCACGGCCTCGTCGGGCTGGCCGGCGCGCAGGCGTTCACCCCGGCCACGGGCGCTAAACCAGCCTTCAGTGGATTCACGCACGATCACAAAGTCGATGTCCTTGGCCTGGGCCGCAGCCAGGGCCGAGGGCACGCCGGGGATGGCGCGGATTGGCCGCACGCCGGCATAGAGGTCCATGTGCACGCGCATGTCCAGCTGCGGCGCGATCTCGGTACCGTCGGGGTAACGGATGTCGGGCCAGCCCATGGCGCCGAACAACACCGCGTCGGCCTGAACACAGGCTTGCATCGAGCTGTCCGGGAAGGCGTTGCCGGTGTCGCGGTACCAGAACGCGCCGCCCGGCCGGTGGTCGTAGGTGAGGCAAAAACCGTAGCGTGTTTGCGCGGCGTCGAGCAGGGCCAGGGTGGCGTCGATCACCTCGACGCCGATGCCGTCGCCGGGCAGAACCACGATGTGAAGGTCAGATGTCATGGGTTTCTTTGCGGCGGCAAGCCGCGACTTCGAAGGGTGGAGACAAACAAAGCGTTGAAGCGATGAACAATCAAACAAACGCGCCGGCCCCATCGGCCCGGGACTGGACACATCCTCATCTACAACTGATCGAGCCGGGTTTTTTTCAGGATCTGCAGCAACTCGTTGCTGGCCCGCTCGCGGTGCGCGCGGTACAGCTGCCCAGTGGCGGCTGGATCACCCGCCTTGATGGCAGCCACGATGCGGTTGTGCTCTTTGGTCGAATGCACTGGCGGCGGCCGCAGCCGCAGCGTGACCATGCGGGCCCGGTGCGCGCGGTCCCACAACATCTGCACGGTCTGGGTCAGCACCTTGTTTTGCGCCAGCTCAAGCAGGCTGCGATGAAAACGTTCGTCGGCCGCTGCCCATGCGTCCAGATCGCCCAACTTCAGGGCCAGATTCATGTCGTGCGAGGCCTCGGACAGCGGTGCCAAGGCCTCGTCGCTGGGGCGTAACCTTGTCAGGTTCTCTGCGGCGGCCGACTCGAGCGCAGTCAGCACTTGATAAATCTCGGCCATGTCACTCGCCGAGATCGGCAGCACATGCGCGCCATGGCGCGGGATCAATTCGATCAGGCCTTCGGCTTCCAGTTTCAGCAGGGCCTCGCGCACCGGCGTGCGCGACAGCTTCAGTTCGTCGGAGAACTCACGCTCGAGCGCGCGGTAACCGGCCGGATAGACGTTGTCGAGAATGCGCTGGCGAATCACGCGGTAGGCCTCAGCCACCATGCCATCGGAGCGTGTCTCGCGCTGCGTCAACGGCGCCTCATCACGCTTGGCGCGTTGGGCTGCCGCCACCTTGGCCAACCGGAGCCCGACGGGCGCCCTGGTGGCGGTGGGCAGAGCCATGCTTGAACGGCGAGGCATCAGTGGTAGTTCCAGTGGATGGGGGCCAGACCGGCCACCGGCAAACTCAGGCAATAGAGGCAGTCGCCCTGCATGCAGCCCAGCACCGCGCTGCGCCGGTCGGCACCACAAAAGGCCAGGCTGGAGATGTTTTTCAAACGCTGGCCCAGAGGTCGGTCCAGCAGTTCGCGGCTGAGCCTGCACGCACGCCAGGCCGACTCGATGGCTCGCAAACCGGCTTCGTCGCGGTCTTCCAGCACCACTTGGTAGCTGCCGTCGGGCGCCACATGCAGCTGTCGGTTGCTGGCGATGCTGGTCACCCAGGCGCCGCCCTGACGATGCCATCGGGAAAGATGCCGTGGCCGAACTCGGTCACCACCTCGCGTGGGCCGAGTTGGGCGTCGGGCCCCAAGAGAAAACGCGACAAGCGCCGACCGAAGGTTTCGTTCACGTACAGCCACTGGCCGTCGGGCGAAAAGGCCCGCTCGTTGGTGTAGCCCAGGCCGTCGGCCACGATGCGTGCGCCCTGCGCGTCAAGCACCACGATGAAGCCGTCCTGACCCTGCGGATGAGCGGCCTGGATGCGTGGCACCTGCCGGGTGCTGACCGTGATCCAGGTGCGGCCCATTGTGTCTTGCAGCACAAAGTTGGTGGGCGGCAGGTCCAGACCGTCCACCCGCTCCAGCACGGAGCGGAAGGCATTGCGGGTTGCGAGGTGATGCTGCGGGCGTGCACGGCGTGGCTTCGATGGGTTCTTGACGGGCGTTGCAGATTCGGTTGCCGCGGTTGCCGCCCTTGCATTTGACGGCCAACCGCTTTTAATCGATTGATTAATGTATACTTTGATGAACTTGTTGATCTGCGAGAAAACCCTTGTGCTTTCCCGTGCGTTCGACCCGAAAGGCGATGCCAGTTGTTGCGTGGACGTGCCGATAGCGGACGGTCATGAGCACCGCTAGTGGCCGGGACCGGGTTTTCCTGAGTGTGGCCGAAAGCTGACCTTGGCCGGCCGGCAGGGCGAACGCGGCGACAGTGAATTTCCTGGGACTGCCCCGTAGCTTTGCCGACGGTCAGCATGAACCGTGGCGCTGTGAAGTTCAGCAATGTCGTCGAGCGATTATTCGTTGATCGGCACGTCAGAGTGGTTCGTTGCGATCCGTGACTCAAACGCAATACAACCCCGGCATGAAGTCGGCAGTCATACCCCAAATCCGTGTCGAACCAGAGTTGCGCGCTGAGCTCGAATCTGTCCTGAGGCAAGGCGAAACCCTGACCGACTTCGTCGAAGTGACGGTGCGGAACGCCATCGCCTTCCGGCGCGTCCAGATCGCATTCCATGCTCGTGCACAGGCAGCGTCCGACGAGTATCACCAGACCGGCATTTCGGTGCCCGTTGAGACCGTTTTGGAGAGACTCCAGTCCAAGCTTGACGCCAGGCGCAAGAAGCTCGGCCGATGAATTTCGTCGTTGAGCTGTCCCCGTCGGCCGAAGCTGACCTGGAACGCCTCTTTGACTTTTTGCTCGACCAAGCCGACACGACCGAAGACCTTGATCGCGCCCAAGCTGCAATCGACGCGATCCGGGCGGCGGTGCAGCACCGCCTGGCGATCACGCCCTACAGCTTCCGCAAAGCGGCCCAGAACCCAGCACAGCGGGAATTGATCATTCCGTTCGGAGGCACCGGGTATGTCGCGTTCCACGAGATTGTCAGCACGTCGAAAGTTGTCGTGTTGGCGGTACGCCATCAGCGTGAAGAGGACTATCACTGACGCCCATCATCGGTCGCCGTGCTTCATGTGACGTTCATGCGCAAGGCTTTTCTCGCGTCCCGGCCGTAGCGGGTGCTGCGGTGCGGCCCGCCCGGAGGTACAACGGCCATCAGGTACCGATCGGCCCGCCGTTGAGCTTGCGGATCACCACAGTGGCTGATCGCGGCCGGCTGTTCGGCCGGTGGTCGGGCCAGTTCGAGAACTTGCCCGGGTCGGCCGGGTCGCTGCGGTCGCTCGGCGTCTCGCCGGGGTGCTGGATGTTGACGAACATCGTTCGCCCGTCGGGGGTCAGCGTCGCGCCGGTGACTTCGCAGTTCACCGGCCCCGTCAGGAAGCGCCTGACCTCGCCGGTGCCGCGGTCCATCGCGAGCATCTGGTTGTTGCCGAAGCCTTTCATCTCGCCCTTGTACATCTGCGTCGCATGCGCGTCGGTCTGGATCCACAGCACGCCGCGCGCGTCGAGCACCAGCCCGTCGGGGCAGGCGAAGATGTCGCCGCGGATGTTGCCCTTGGCGTCGACGCGCTCGACTCCCGGATCGCCTGCCAGCACCAGGTGGTCCCAGCGCATCGTCGGTGCGTCGAAGTCGCCGGTCTCTTTCCATCGGATGATCTGGCCCATCACGTTGTTGGCGCGCGGGTTGGCCGCATCGGGGCCGGGTTTGTCCTTCTCTCCGCGCTGGCTATTGTTGGTCAGGGTGCAGTAGACCTCGCCGCGCGCCTGGTCGATCGCCAGCCACTCGGGCCGGTCCATCTTGGTGGCGCCGAGCCGGTCGCTGGCTTGGCGGCTCTTGATGACGACCTCGCCCTGATCGGCGAATCCGTTGGCCGCCGTCAGGGGCCCCTGGCCATGGATCAGCGGCAGCCAGGTGCCGGTGCCGTCGGCGTCGAAGCGCGCGACGTACAGCGTGCCGTGGTCGAGCAGTTCGCGGTTGGCCTTCGCGCCGCCGGGTGCGATCGGATCGCGACTGACGTACTTGTAGATGTATTCGAACCGCGCGTCCTCGCCGGAATAGACGACCGCGCGGTTGTCCCGGGTCACCGCGACCCAAGCGCCTTCGTGCGCAGCGCGGCCGAGGGCGGTGCGCTTGACCGGCATGCTGGTCGGGTCCATCGGATCGATCTCGACGACCCAGCCGAAGCGGTGGAACTCGTTCGGGTGACGCTTGGCATCGAATCGCTCGTCGGTGCTCGCCCACGGGTAGAGCGCGGCCTTGCGCATGCCCCAGCGCGCTTGGTCGGCATCCGGCTTGTCGGGGCCGTCGAAGTAGAAGCCAAAGTTTTCCTCGCCCGACAGGTAGGTGCCCCACGGCGTCATGCCGCTGGCGCAGTTGTTCAGCGTGCCGAGTACGGTTCGCCCTGAAGGGTCGGCGGCGGTCCGCATCAACGCATGCCCGGCTGCCGGCCCCTGTACCGCGAACGGTGAGGAGGCCGTGAAGCGCCGCGCATGGCTCGACGGCCTGACCATCTGCCACGTGCCGCCCTGCAGCGCAACCTCGATCACCGCCACGCCGTGCGCCGCCTGCGATTTGCGCGTCTTCTCGGCGGTCCAGTTGGCCATGCCGTCACGGTGCAACAGCCCGTCGTCGCTGTACTCGTGGTTCATCACGAGCAGGCCGCGTGTGCTGCTGCCGTCGATCGGGTAGAAGTGGATGCCGTCATGGTGCATGCCCATCTGCACCGCCTGATCGGCCGCACTGTTGCCGGCGTCTGGGCGCCATGACGGCATGTTGCCGGCGATGCCCACCGGCTCGCCCCACGCGGCGATCACGGTGGCCTGGTAGCCCGGGGGCACGACCAGCGTGTCCGTGTCGGTCGTGGGAATGCTGCTGAAGCCGATCAGCGGTCCGGTGCCCGCGGTGCTGGCGCACCCGGCGAGCCACGGCGCCAGAAGCGCCGCACCGAGCGCCGACAAGCCACCCTGCAGCAGGATGCGCCGCGACGGCTGCGACACCGAATGGATGTCGGCGTTGGCGCTGCGGTTCGAATCCTCCATCGTCGAGAAGTCCTTGGACATGCGATCGGTCTCCGGGTTGATCGTGGCGGCGATTGTGGTGTCAGCGGCGCCGGGCGCACCATCCGGACCAGCCCGGGGGAGTGGCCGATCGCCAGCGGCGGTCCGGTTTGCCACCGGTCCACCGGCCACCTCTCGGGCGCGCGGCGAGCCATCGTGAAGCTGCGCAACGCCGGGCCGATGGTCGTTCGTTCAGCTCGCGGACGCCGCGCTTCCCGTGAACTCGCCCACACCGACGTCCGCCATGCCGCTGTCTTCCTGTCATTCCGCTGTCGCCGTCGACTCGCTGACGGTGCACCCAGTGGATGGTCAGTTCAGTTGCTGTCTTGTCTCAACGATTGCGCGAGCTGATCACAACAGGCTGATCCGTCGAATGTCCAGTGCGAACGGCCCGGCCTGTCTGTTGGCGATCATCAGACCGACTTGGCGGATGCGTGCGGGGTCCAGTGCAGGTGCGCCGGGAACTTCGCGTCCGCGCACGCTGGCGCGGAAGGTCACCAGCAGCAAATGCACGGTTTGCCAGTCTGTGCCGGATGGCGTGAAGCTGGCCTGGTAGTTCAAGCTGTCGAAGCCGTCGTCGGTGAGCAGGTTCAGCTTGAACTGCTTGTTTTCGCCGCGAACCTCGATGACGCAGGCCGCGGCGCCAGGCCGGCCTCGTGTTGCGGGGCTGGATCGCACCGATGCGAAGCCACCGTTGCGTTCCAACGAGACCGTACCCTCGAAGACCGCGTGGCCCGCCGGGTCGTGCCGCAGCTTGCTGCGTGAGACACCGCCCATGACACGGTCGTCGATCGGCGACCAGTCGCGCAGGATCGCCGGATTGCTGAAGTCGAAGAGCAGCAGGGTGGCGTCGGGCTGGGTCACCGGGTCACTGGGTCAATGCCGCAGAACATCGTGTGGTGGACTTCCGCCTGCGACCAGGGATTGTCAAGTTGGTGGCCGCCGGATGCGGCCCTGCCCGTCGGCCAGGCTCAGCAGATATTGGCCGGCCTCCTCGATGTCGGCGACGATCGCCTGTTCGGCCGCATCCTGATCGTTTGTGCGCAAGGCGTCGATCAGTTGCAGGTGATGGTCGGTTCCCTTCAGCAGGCGTACGTAGTCCGGGATGACGAAGGACAGCGCCGGCCCGCAACGCAGCCACAGTCCTTCGATCATGTCGTAGAGCAGGGGGATCCGGGCCATCTTGTAGATGCCGAAATGGAACTGCCGGTGCAGATCGAGATAAGGACCCAGCTGGCCGTCGGCGATCAACCTGCGCATCTGGACCAGCCGCTTGTTCAGCGCCGCAACTGCAGCGTCGTCGGCGTGGATGGCGGCTTCGCGGGCGGCGCGGCCCTCGAGTTCGCCGCGCACCAGAATCAGGTGCTTCATGTCGATTGCCCCGACGTCGGGCACCAGTGCGGTATTGCGCGGGCCGCGTTCGAGTGTGCCGTTGGCAACCAGCCGCGCGACTGCATCGCGAACCGGTGTGATCGACGTGCCGAGCAATTCGGCCAGGTCTCGCAACACCAGCCGGCTGCCCGGTTCGAACTTGCCGGCGAACAAGGCGTCGCGCAGCTGTGCGTAGACCTGGTCCCAGAGTGTCTCGCGTTCGACCGGCTGCAGCGCGTGGACTGCTTCATCGCTCATTGACCGATCTCCAAGAAAGTGCCCGGCAGGCGTTTTCGCCTCCGGCCGATTGAACTGTTGACAGCATAACAAGGTTTGTTGCATGATACGTGTCGTTTGTTATAACAAACATCAAGATTCCACATTCCTCCCCTTTTCTCGTCCCAGGAGACATTTCATGAAATTCGTCAAGAAACTGCTTGGCGCGGCGATTGCCGCGGCGACGCTGGCTACCGGCGCCGGCGCAGCAATCGCAGCAGACTTTCCGGCCAAGGAGATCCGCTTCGTGGTCCCCTGGAACGCGGGCGGGTCGAACGACATTGCCGCACGTGGCCTGGCCAGCATCCTCGCCGAGCAGGGCGTGCGCGTGATCGTCGAAAACCTTCCCGGCGCAACCGGCGCGATCGGCATGCAGAAGGTTGCCTCGGCCGAGCCCGACGGCTACACCATCGGCATGGGCACGAGTTCGACACTGGCGCTGATGTCCCAGGGATTGACGCCGCTGCGCAGCGAGCAGTTCACGCCGATTGCCCGCGTCACCACCGACCCCCTGGTGCTGCTGGTGCCGGCAGGCAGTCCGCACGCCTCGCTTGAAGCATTCATTGCCCACACCAAGAAGAACAGCGGCAAGGTCTCGATCGGCACACCCGGCAGCAACAACCTCAACCACATCTTTGCCGTGATGACCGGGCGGGTGGCGGGCTCCGACATCATCACCGTTCCCTATACCGGCGGCTCCAAGGTCATCACCGACCTGGCCGGCAAGCAGATCGACGCAGCGGTGCTCAAACCCGGTGAAAGCAAGCCGGCGATCGATGGCAACCTGGTCAAGCCGATCGGCGTTTTCGCCGATGCCCGCTTGAGCGTGATGCCCGATGTGCCGACGTTCAAGGAAAAGGGTCTCAACGTCTTCCCGCACGGCCCGCTGGTGCAGATGGCCTACATCGTCGCGCCGGCCAATCTGCCGCCTGCCGTGGCCGAGAAGCTGACCGCGCTGTTCCGCGGCGCGATCCTCAGCGCAAAGTTCCGGGCGATTGCCGAGCAGGGCGGAGCGCTTGTCGACGATCTGACCGGCGCTGCGCTGGGCCGCGAGATCACGTCGGTGGAAAAGTCGCTGGGAACGGTCGGCAGGCAGGTCTTTGTTGCCGAGAAGAAGTGAGACCAGGATGACTACCGGAAAAATCAAGAAGGTGACCTGCCACGCCGTCGCCGCGCCGGTCGAGCGGCCGTTCACGTCGTCGCGCGGCTGGCTCTACAAGACGCGCGGATCTTGCATCGTCGAGATCGAGACCGCCGATGGCATCGTCGGCTGGGGCGAGTGTTATGGTCCTTCGGCGGTGGCCAAGGCCTACATCGATACGCAGTTCGGGCCGCGCATCATCGGCCGCGACCCGTTCGATGTCGAAGTGATCTGGGAGGACTTGTACAACCGGATCAAGGACTACGGCGGCAAGGGCATGGCGTCGTCGGCACTCAGCGGAATCGACATCGCGTTGTGGGACATCATCGGCAAGACCACCGGCCTGCCGATCCACAAGCTGATCGGCGGCGCCTTCCGCAGCGAGGTCACCTGTTACGCGACCGGTCTCTATTTCATCGACATGAACCGGCTGATCGAAGAGGCTGTCGAGGAAGCGCAGGAATATGTCGAACAAGGATTCACCGCGGTCAAGATGAAGATCGGCCTCGGCGACCCCAAGCTCGACATCCGCCGCGTCGCCGCGGTGCGCGACGCGATCGGACCCGACATTCGTCTGATGGTCGATGCCAACCACTGCATGACGGTACCGCAGGCGATCCGCATCGGGCGCGAACTGGAGCAGCTCGACATCGAATGGTTCGAGGAGCCGATCTCGCCCGAGGATGTCGACGGCTATGTCGAAGTCACGCGTGCCCTCGACATGGCGGTGGCCGGAGGCGAAAACGAGATGACCCGTTGGGGTTTCCGTGATCTCGTCGTGCGCAAGGCGATGGACATCATCCAGCCCGATGTCTGCGCCGCCGGCGGCATCAGCGAATGCCGCAAGATTGCGACGCTGGCCGCCGCCCATGGTGTCGAGTGTGTGCCCCATGCCTGGGGCTCGGTGATCGGCGTTGCGGCGACGCTGCATTTCCTCGCCGCGCTGCCGGATCAGCCGCCGAGTTTCCGTCCGATGCCGCCGATGTTCGAGTTCGAGCAATGCGAGAACCCGTTCCGCGACCTGCTCGCCAGGGAGCCGATCGTGCAGCACCGCGGCAAGGTGCAGATCCCGACCGGCGCCGGTCTCGGCATCGAGATCGACCGCAGCGTGCTTGACCGTTACCGTATCGGCTGACCAACAGGAGCCCAGATGCGTTTTCTCTCGTTCCGCGGTGCCGACGGCGCGCCAGTTGCCGGTGTGATCGTTGGCGCCGGCCAGCAGGTGATCGACTTGTCGCATCTGGCCTGCCGCCAGCTGCTCGACGGCTGTGCGCCGTCGGTGCTGGCGCTGGTCGAGCGTGGCCTTGATCGATTCGTGCAGCGCATCGGCGCCGCGCAGATCGACGCTGCGGCGCTGCGACCCTTGTCGGAGCTGAAGCTGCTGGCGCCGTTGCAGCCGGGCAAGATCCTCGGCGCGGCGTTCAATTTCACCGACGCGCTGGCCGAGCGCAAGATGTCGCATCCGGCCGAGCCGGTGACCTTCTTCCGCTCCGGCAACACGGTGATAGGGCCCGACGAGGCTATCCTGCTGCCGCCGGACGTCGGCAACGTCGGCTACGAAGCCGAACTGGCGGTGGTGATCGGACGGCGCGCGCTGCGCATCGCGCCGAGCCAGGTGATGCGCCATGTGGCCGGCTATACCGCCCACAACGACATCAGCGGCAGCGACCTGATCAAGGCCGACGGCGCCAACTTCGTGCGTGGCAAGAATTTGCCGGCATCGTCACCACTCGGCCCGTGGCTGGTCAGCGCGGACGAACTGCCGGATCCGCATCGGGTCGGCATCCGCCTCGACATCGACGGCCGCGCGCTGCAGGATGGCACGACGGCGACGATGTTGTTCAGGATCCCCGAGCTGATTTCGTGGCTGTCGTACCGCTACCCGCTCGAACCCGGCGACGTCATCGCCACCGGCACGCCAGCCGGCGTCGCGGCGATGCACGAGCCGGCGGCCTGGCTGCGAGTCGGCTCGACGATCAACATCGAAGTCGAAGGCATCGGCCGTTTGTCCAACCCGATCGCAGCAGGAGTGCCTTTTGTCGAACGATGAAGTCCGCCAAACCCGGCCCCGCGTGTTGCTGACCAGTGCGATCCACCCGGCGCTGCTGCCGGAACTCGAACAGGTCTGTGATGTCGTGACCGCTCCCGACGCCAGCGCCGCGACCCTGAAGCGGTTGATCGCCGATGTCGACGGGCTGGTGGTGCGCAACCTGCTGCCGCCCGATATCTTCGACAAGGCAAGCCGGCTGCGTGCCGTCGTGCGGCACGGTGTCGGGCTCGACATGATTCCGGTCGAGGCGGCGACCGCGCGTGCCATCCCGGTGGCCAATCTGCCGGGCTCGAACACGACCGCGGTGGTCGAATATTGTCTCGCCGCGATGTTGCAGCTGCGGCGTGGATTGGCGGGCATCGACGCCAGCTTGCGCAGCGACGGCTGGGCTGCGGCGCGGCCGCTGGCCGATCCGACGCGCGAACTCGGCGCCAGCGTCTGCGGCATCGTCGGCGTCGGCGCGATCGGCGGGCGGCTGGCCGGGGCCGTCGCCGGGCTCGGCATGCAGGTGATCGGTTTGACCCGGCGTCCCGATGCACTGCCGCCCGGCGTCGAGGCCGTCGACAAGGCGGCGCTGTTTGCGCGTGCCGATGTCGTCGTGTTGTGTTGTCCGCTGAACGAACACACGCGTGGCCTGGTCGATGCACCCACCCTCGCGACGATGAAGTCCGACGCGGTGCTGATCAATGTGTCGCGCGGCCCGGTGGTCGACACCACTGCGCTTGTCGATGCCTTGCGCGCAGGTCGGCTCGGCGGTGCCGCGCTCGATGTCCATGACCGGCAACCGCTGGTCGGCGACGAGCCGGTCTTCGATTGCCCGCGTCTGCTGCTGACACCGCATGTGGCCGGCATCACCGACACCAGCATGACCGGCATGAGCCGCGGCAGCGTCGATACGCTGCTCGCGCTGTTGCGCGGCGAACGTCCGTCCAATGTGGTCAATCCCGAGGTTTTCAGCCGTCGCCGCACGGCCGACTGACAACGCAAACTTCATCGCAATCAGAGACAGCACACCATGCGCATCGCCGATATCCGGGCCGTTCCGATCTCCTTTCCCGTTCCTGCAGACAAGTCCGTCCGCCTCGGCATCGGTCGCAGCGTCAAGCGCGACTCGGTGCTGGTGCGCGTCGAGACCGATCAAGGCCATATCGGCTGGGGCGAATCCCACCACGGTCGTTGCCCGGGAGCGATTGCCAGACTGATCGACACCACGATGCGCGAACTGGTGGTCGGCTTCGATGCCCGCGACGTCGCCGGTGTGTGGGCGCGCGTCTACCGCATGCAACTGGCCAGCCATGGCATGGGCGCGGCGGCCGCGCTGGCGCTCAGCGGTCTCGACATGGCGCTGTGGGACCTGCGCTGCCAGGATGCTGGCATGCCGCTGTACCGGCTGCTGGGAGGTTCGGCCAAGCCGATCAAGGCCTACGCCGGCGGCATTGCGCTCGGCTGGCAGGAGCCGGCACTGCTGGCCGAGGAGGCGCTGGGCCACATCGCTGCCGGCTACCGGGCAGTCAAGCTGCGTGTCGGCGATACCGCCGCCAAGGACATTGCGCGGGTCCGCGCGGTGCGCAAGGCGGTCGGCGACGAGATCGACATCTTGGTCGACGCCAATACCAACTACACCGTCGACGACGTGCGCAAGGTGATGCCGGCCTACGAAGAAGCAGCGGTCGGCTGGCTCGAGGAACCGTTCCCGCCGCTGGACCGGCGCGCCTACGCAGCGGCGGCGCGGCTCGGCCGCGTGCCCCTGGCGGCCGGCGAAAACCATTACACACGATATGAATTCGCGACGCTGCTCGACGACGGTGATGTGAGCTTCGTGCAGCCCGACCTGTCGAAGACCGGTGGCGTCACCGAGGCGATGCGGATCGCGGCGATGGCCAGCGCACACAAGCTGAGCGTCAACCCCCACACCTCGGCCACCGCGATCAACATGGCGACGACGATTCATTTTCTGTGCGGCGTCGACAACCCGGGTTATTTCGAAGGCGATGTCACGACGCTGAACCCGTTCCGCGACAAGCTCGCAGACAAGCTCCCCTACCAGCTCGATGGCAATGGCTGTGTGACGCCGATCGAGGGCACGGGTATCGGTCTGACGATCGACCTCGATTTCATCGCCGAGCATCCGTTGATCGAAGGGCCCTGCTACGTCTGACGATCAACCGGGTCGCTGACCAGGCCGATCGGTTCGCTTGCGCAGACCATCTGGCCATGGCACCGGCGGCGACGGCATCGAAGGAACTGTCATGCGGTCGGCAATGAGGGCTCGATCAGCTGCCCCGCTCAGATGCGGTCGAAGTTTGCGCCGGCCTGTGCTCATCCGCCGCCCGACACCGGGCACGGTGCAGCGGGGCTTGCGATTAACGCGGGGTAGGGGTTCAGCGGTGCGCCGCGCCACCATCGCTTGTCGGCCTCGAGCTTAAAGATCGCAAAATGCAGGTGCGCCGCGCCGGCGGGCGCGTTGCCGCTCACGCCGACATATCCGAGCAGCGCACAACGCCGCACCGTCTGGCCCTGGCGCAGACCCGGCGCGTAGGCATCCAGGTGGGCGTAGTAGTAAGCGTATCGCGAGCCCGGGTCGAACTGGTATACGGTGAGGCCGCCGCGGCGGCTCTCGAACAGCTGGGCGACGACGCCATCCTCCACCGCAAAGACCGGCGTGCGCAGTGGCGCAGGAATGTCCAGCGCCTCGTGCGCGCCACGCGTGCGGCCGTCTGCGAAGCTGTCGCGCAAG
>JANNNE010000012.1:0-26335 GCA_031398385.1 Ideonella sp. | reverse complement strand
GCGGGCCCGTCTGACCACCCGCAGCAGCGAGCACGATTTCCGCAGCGTCGACCTGTTCGACACCGTGGCGCCGCGCCTGCGCGGCTTCACCGAGCCGAGCCGATTCAGCTTCTGATGCAGCAGATCGACGTCAGCGAGCTCCAGGACCTCGTGGCCACCCTCGGCGGCAGCCCGCCGGCCATGCTGCTCGATGTGCGCGAACAGTGGGAGCTTGCATTCGGCCAGATCCAGGTTCCTGATGCTGCCCACCTGGCCATTCCGATGAATGCGCTGGCGCAGCGGATCGACGAACTGGACCGTGCTCAACCGGTCATCTGCATCTGTCACCACGGGATGCGCAGCGCGCAGGTTGCCGCGTTTCTGGAGCGCCAGGGCTTTGAAGCGGTCTACAACCTGCGCGGTGGAACCGATGCATGGTCGGCTCAAGTCGACGCCCAATTGCCCCGATATTGACTGTTGTCCCGCCGCACACGGCCCAAGCGATCCCCAGTTGAAGGAAGCCCTCATGTCCGTACCCAGCAACAACGCTCAGCACAAGGTCGAGTCAAGCCCAGGCTGGCGCCGCGTCCTGCCATTGCCGGTATGGGCAGCATGGCTGACCGCTGCCAGCCTGAGCGGAGTGCCGACGCAGGCCGGCGCGCAGAATCTGATCGATCTGTATCAAGCCGCACACCGCTACGACGCCAGCTATCTGGCAGCCAAGGCACTGGCCGATTCGGCGCCGTTCCGGGCCGCTCAAAGCGCTGCGCTGCGCCGCCCCAGCGCCTCGCTGGGCGGCAGCGCCACCCTCGGGCGCGTCGATCCGCCGAATCGCGGAGGCCTGTCATCGAACAGCCTGAACCTGGCGCTGTCGGGCCGGCAAAGCCTGTACAACCGCACCAACGACGTGACCATCGCACAGGCGCGGAAACAGTTGGAACTGTCGACCTACGAGCTCGACGCCGCCGAGCAGGACCTGATCATCCGTCTGGCCCAGGCCTATTTCGATGTGCTGGGGGCCCAGGACACACTGGCCACCACGCAGGCCAGCAAGGCAGCGATCAGCGAGCAACTGGCATCGGCGAAACGCAATTTCGAGGTCGGGACCGCGACCATCACCGATACCCGTGAGGCACAGGCGCGTTTCGATCTGTCGACCGCCCAGGAAATCGCCGCCGAGAACGACCTGCGCAGCAAACGCGTGGTGCTGGATCAACTGGTCGGGCGGGTCGGCGTGCAGCCGAGGCAGTTGGCCATTCCGGTCAATCTGCCGCCGTTGTCGCCGAACAATGCCGATGCCTGGGTGACCCGTGCCGAGGCCGATCATCCGGCGATCCAGCGCGCGCAGGCGGTGCTCGAGATTGCGCGCCTGGAGATCGACAAGGCCAAGGCCGGGCGCCTGCCCACGGTGGATGCCGTGGCGTCGCTGAGCGCCAACAACTCCAGCGGCTCGGCGGCCAGCTTCAACAGCAGCACCAAGGGCACCACCAGCAACGCCAGCATCGGGGTGCAATTCAATCTGCCGCTTTATACCGGCGGCCTGGTTCAGAACCGGATCGACGAGACCCTGGCGCTCGAAGACAAGGCCCGCAACGACCTCGAAGCCGCCCGCCGCGCCGTCACGCAGACGACGCGAACCGCATTTCTGGCGGTTCAATCCGGTGAGGCGCAGGTGCGCGCGCTGGAGGCCGCCGAATCGTCCAGCCTGCTGGCGGTCGAGGCGACCCTGCTTGGCTACAAGGTCGGCGTCCGGGTCAACCTCGACGTTCTGAATGCACAGACCCAGCTCTATACGACCCGGCGCGACCTCGCCCAGGCGCGCTACAACCTGCTGCTGTCGCGTCTGCGTCTGGCGCAGGCGTCGGGCAAGCTGATGGCCAGCGACGTGGCTGCGATCGACCAGCTGTTCAAGCGCTAGGACGGCCACCGATGACCCGCCGATCGCGGCGACGCGAGCGATTCGCCGCGCTGATGATCGGCCCGGCGCTGATCTTGGCCGTCGGCGGATGCAGCGAAGGCTATCCGCGCGATGACCTGGACATCCCCCGGTCGGCCAGCGGCGGCGGTGCCGTGACGATCGTCGCACGGTTGAATCGGATGAATGCCGATTCGCTGACCACCACGCGCTGGGAATTCACGCTGCCGGAACCGTGCGAATTGCGGGTCACCGGCGAATCGCAGACCGGTCCCGACGAGGTCATGAATATCGAACTGCTGCACAGCGATGTGCTGGTCAAGGGCAATGTCGGGGGCCCTGTTCATGCAGTTGAGGTCGCCTTCAGCGGCGCGCCGAGGCTCACCGACCAGCATCTGTTCGAAGCCGAGCGCTGGACCGATGCGGTCGAATACGCAACCAATCTGCAGTCTTTGCAACGCATCTGCGCCAAGCGGCGCTGAAAAATCCCTGCTCGCGCCCGGACCCGGCCGGCTCCGGAATTCCGATCGAATTCGTTATGAAGTAGACTATATTTCGCTCGACCCGAGCGAAAGACCGGTCCCCCATGCGCGATGCGTTTTCGAAACGAATGCGAACCTGCATCGGCATGCTGGCGATGCTGGGTGCTGCGCTGCCGGCGCAGGCGGCGGATCTGATCGTCTCGGCAGCGTCGAGCCTGAGCAACGCGTTCCGCGAACTCGCGCCGGCTTTCGAGGCTGCCAATCCGGGCTCAAGGCTTGCATTCAACTTCGCCGCATCGGACACCTTGCTGACGCAGATTGCCAACGGCGCGCCGGTCGATGTCCTCGCCTCGGCGGACGAAGTGGTGATGGACCGTGCCGTTGCCGCCCACCTGCTGAATCCGGAATCGAGACGTGATTTCATCGGCAATTCGATGGTCCTGATCACACCGCACGACAGCTCCCGGGTGCTGCGCAGCCTGCCGGACCTGCTCAACGGCGGTGTCACGCGCGTGGCGCTCGGCCGCCCGGCCAGCGTTCCGGCTGGCCGCTACGCCCAGTCCGCGCTCAATGCCGCAGGCATCTGGAAGCAGATCGAGGCGAAAGCAATCTACGCGCAAAACGTCCGGCAATGCCTGGACTATGTCGCTCGTGGCGAGGTCGACGCCGGCTTTGTCTACGGCAGTGATGCGGCCCTGATGCCCGATCGGGTCAAGGTCGCGTTTGTCGTCAGGACTACCAGCCCGGTGCGGTATCCGATCGCCATCGTCGCCGGCAGTGCGAACATCCGTCTCGCCCAGCGCTTCATCGATCTGGCGACGTCGCCGGCCGGCCAGGCGGTGTTGCTGCGCCACGGCTTCGTGCCGCCCTGACCCGCTGCCCGCGATGGACACGGCCTGGCCCGCACTGGCGTTGTCGCTGAAGGTGGCGACCTGGGCGACCCTGCTGAATCTGCTGCTGGGGGTCGGCGCTGCGCTCTGGCTGGCCCGCTCGCGCTTCGCCGGGCGCGAGTTGCTCGATGCCCTGCTGACCCTGCCGATGGTGCTGCCGCCCACCGTGCTCGGCTACTACCTGCTGGTGGTGATCGGCAAACGCGGCTGGCTGGGACGCTGGCTCGACGAAGAATTCGGCATCAACCTGATCTTTACCTGGCAGGGCGCGGTGATCGCGGCCACTGTCGTCGCCTTTCCGCTGGTATTGAAAGCGTCGCGGGCCGCCTTCGAGAATGTCGATCCGCAACTCGAGAAAGCGGCCCGGGTGTTGGGTCTGGGTGAAACCGCGGTATTTTTTCGGGTCACGCTGCCAATGGCCTGGCGCGGCATCCTAGCCGGACTGCTGCTCGCATTCGCCCGGGCGCTGGGGGAATTCGGGGCCACCCTGATGGTGGCCGGCAGCATCCCCGGGCGCACCCAGACCTTGTCGATCGCGGTCTACGAAGCGGTCCAGGCCGGGCAGGACGATCTGGCCACGACGCTGGTCGTCATCATTTCACTGACCTGCACGGCGGTGCTGCTGGCAGCCGGCTGGCTGGTACCGGGCCGGGTCGCCCGGTGACGCGGCGATGAACTTCGAAGTCGACATTCACAAGGCCTTGTCCAGCGGACAACGCCGCTTCGAGTTGCGCGTGTCGTTTCGAAGCGAGGCGCGGCGCACCGTCATCTATGGCCCCTCGGGTGCCGGCAAATCGCTCACGCTGCAGGCGATCGCCGGATTGATCAAGCCGGACCACGGGCGAATCGTCTTCGGCGGCGAGCCCTGCTTCGACCGCGCAGCCGGCATCGATCTGGCACCCGCACGCCGCCGCTTCGGTTATGTATTCCAGGAATATGCGCTGTTTCCGCATCTCGACGTACGGCAGAACATCGCATTCGGACTCAGCAAGGGACTGTTCAATCCGGGCCACCAGGCCGGCGGCGCCGCGGTCGATCGCTGGCTGGCGCAATTCGAACTGGTCGACGTGGCGGGTCAGCTGCCTCACGAACTCTCGGGCGGCCAGCGCCAGCGTACGGCACTGGCACGGGCGCTGGTCGATTCGCCCCGAGCGCTGCTACTCGACGAACCGTTTTCCGCACTCGACCCGGCTTTGCGGGAACGCACCCGGGCCGAGCTCGATGCCTTGCTGAAGCGAATCGACATCCCGATCCTGATGATTACCCACGATCCCGACGATCTGGCCTGGTTCGGCGAGCAGACGATCGCGCTGAAGGTCGGCCGGGTTGTCGAGCATCCTGCGATGCCGGGCACCGTGCCTCGGGCGTCCGACACCAACATGTCGCCATGACGAACGCGAGCGAAAGCAATGCAGTTGCCGATGGCACCGAGGCCGATCCGGCCGAGGAGATCGGCTCACCGGGCCTGACCGTCGGCGCCGAGCTCTGGCTCAGCCTGGCGGGGAAAAATCTGGCCGGCAGCCGGCGCATCGCCTTGCTGGCCGAAGTGGCCCGGGCCGGTTCGATCACCCAGGCGGCAAAAGCCGCCGGGCTCAGCTACAAGGGTGCCTGGGACGCGATCGAACAGATGAGCAACCTGGCCGGCGAGCCACTGGTCGAGCGGGTCGCGGGCGGCCGGGGTGGCGGACACACCCATCTGACACCGCGCGGCGCGCTGTTGGTCCGCAATTTCGAACGGGTGCAGATCGAGCACCGACGTTTTGTCGAGCGCCTGAATCGCCAGGCCGACGGCCTGGCCCGCGAGTTTTCGCTGATGGAGACGATTGCCATGAAGACCAGCGCGCGCAACCAGTTCTCGGGCATCGTCCAAAGCATCCGGGACGGTGCGGTCAACGACGAAATCGCGCTGACGGTGATCGGTTCACAGACCATCATCGCCACTGTCACGCGCGACAGCCGCAACGATCTGGGCCTGCAGCCGGGCGCGCAGGCCTTTGCATTGATCAAGGCATCGTCGATCATCCTGATGACCGACATCGCAGGCGCCCGCCTGTCGGCGCGCAATCAGCTGGCCGGCACGGTGTCGCGAATCACGCCGGGCGCCGTCAACACCGAGGTTGTCGTCGAACTCGGCGGCGGTGGCACGATCGCCGCGATCATCACGCATGCCAGCGCGGTTGCGCTGGGCTTGCAGATTGGCAGCGCGGTCACCGCGGTGTTCAAAGCATCAAGCGTAATTGTTGGCGTTGCCGCCTGAACGGCTGGCTGCCGAGGCTCAGTCGGCAAAGTCATAGGGGCCGCCGCGTTCCAGCGCACGTCGGTAGGCCGGTCGCGAGTGGATGCGCTGCAGAAAATCCATCAGCCGCGGGCGGCTCGCATCGACGCCGGCGCGCTGTGCGGCGGCTTCGATGGGAAAACTCATCTGGATGTCGGCGGCGCTGAAGTCGTCACCTGCGAACCAGGGCCGGGCGGACAGTTCGCTCTCGAGAAAATCGAGGTGCAGTTTCAGTTGCGGGCTGATGAACCCCGCGGAGACCTTGCCGACGATGCCCTTGATGATCGGCTTGACGAAGAACGGCACCGGCGTCGAGCCGATCTTGTCGAAGATCAGTTTCAGCAGCAGCGGCGGCATCGCCGAACCCTCGGCGTAATGCAGAAAGTAGACATACCGCAGGTGGTCGGGCGACGACCGCGCAGGCACCATCCGGCCGCCGCCATGGCGCTCGACCAGGTATTCAACAATGGCGCCCGATTCGGCCACCACGGTCTTGCCGTCGGTCAGTACCGGCGACTTCCCCAGCGGATGCACCGCCCGCAACTCGGGCGGTGCGAGCATGGTCTTGGCATCACGCTGGTAGTGCTTGATCTCGTACTCGAGGCCGAGTTCTTCAAGCAGCCACAACACGCGTTGCGAACGGGAATTGTTGAGGTGGTGAACGGTCAGCATGACGGGGGCGGACGCAGTGGGGATTGCCGGGATTGTCCGCCCTGCGCGCCAGGCTGGCACCTGCCAGCTCGACCCGCAGTTCCGGTGCGCCAATTCGCCGGGGCGCGACCAGGACCGGCCGGTCCAAAGCGGTGCGAAGAAGCGCAGAGAATAGGCAATCGGGCAATTGGGCAATCGCCCCCATCAATCGACCGGACGGTTCGTCGCCGTGCGCCGAACAAGAGTCGCTTCGCATTCTCAGGAGACTTCCATGTCAGACCGCCCATCGGATAGCGACGAGCCGCCGATCAAGACTTTTCCATCCGATCCACAGCGCATTCACCTCCAGATGCCGGTCGATGTGCGCAACATGTCGCTGGCCCTGATTGCGGTTCTGGCGGTCATCTTCACGTTGCACTGGGCCAAGGCGGTCCTGATGCCGGTGCTGCTGGCCGTCATTTTCAGCTATGCCTTGTCGCCGGCGGTCGATCGGCTGCAACGCTGGCGCATCCCGCGTTCACTGGGCATCACGCTGGTAATGGTTGCCGTGCTCACCGGAATCGGAGGAGCAGCCTGGGCACTGGCCGACGATGCGACCGCACTGGTCGAATCGCTTCCCTCGGCGGCGGAAAAATTGCGGCAGACCATGCGCCGGGCGCGCAACGCGCCCGAGAGTTCGATCGAGAAGGTGCAGCGCGCGGCGACCAACCTGGAACGGGCCGCCGAGGAAAGCAGCATCCCCGCGCCCGCGCCCGATCGCGGCGTCACCCGCGTGCAGATCGAGAAACCCAGGTTCAACATCAAAGACTACCTGCTGTCGGGCACGATCGGCCTGGCCGCGGTCGCGGCGCAATTCACGGTGGTGGTTTTCATCGTGTTCTTCATGGTGGCATCGGGCAACAATTTCAGGCGCAAGATGGTCAGAATCGCCGGTCCGAAGTTGAGCCAGAAAAAGATCACGCTGCAGGTTCTGGATGAAATCAACCTGCAAATCCAGCGCTACCTGATGGTGCAGATCTATACCAGCATCCTGGTCGGTGTCCTCACCGGTGTGGCGGTCTGGATGCTCGGTCTGGAACGAGCCGCCGTATGGGGCGTCGCAGCTGGGGTCCTGAACCTGATTCCCTACATCGGCTCGGCGGTCATCGCCGGTGCGCTCGCGCTGGCAGGTTTCGTCCAGTTCGGCAGTCTGGCACTGGCAGCCCAGATGGGCGGCGCGTCGATCGTGATCCACATCATCACCGGCAATCTGATCGCACCACTGATGACCAGCCGCGCCTGCCGAATCGATCCGGTCGTCATCTTCGTCGGCGTGCTCGGCTTCGGCTGGTTGTGGGGCATGTGGGGTCTGTTGCTCGGCGCACCGATCCTGATGGCGGTCAAGACGGTTTGCGACCGCATCGAAGAGCTCAAGCCGGTTGGCGAATTGCTGGGTCCATGAGGCAGGTTCGGCAGCCGGGCGGTGCAGGCCATCAGCGCAAAATGGGTGCGGCAAGGACAATGTCGCGTGTATCCCCTTGCACGATCTCGATGGAGAGTTTGAAGTGAAGCAACTCGACGCCAGCGCCTCGGGCGTTTATCTGATCACCGTCACCCCGTTCACCGAAAGCGGGGCGCTCGATCTGGCGAGCACCGATCGGATGGTCGATTTCTATCTCGATGCCGGCGTCACCGGCCTGACCGTACTCGGCATCATGGGCGAGGCCACCAAACTGACCGCCGACGAATCGACCCGCTTCGTCAAGCAGGTGTTAAGCCGGGTTGCCGGGCGGGTTCCGGTGGTGGTCGGCGCGTCGGCCGCCGGTTTTGCGCCGATGCGCGAGCTGACCGAGCGCGTGATGCAACTCGGCGCGGCCGGCGTGATGGTGGCGCCAGCGTCGAGCCTGCGCAGCGATCAGCAGATCCTCGCCTATTTCGAGATGGTCGGCGAAACGCTCGGCCCGGATGTGCCTTGGGTATTGCAGGATCATCCGGTCTCGACCGGCGTGCAGATGCCCACCACGGTGATCGAGCGCATCATCCAGCGGGTGCCGAATTGCGTGATGCTCAAACACGAAGATTGCCCGGGCCTGGCCAAATTGTCGGCCCTGCGGGACGCCAGCACACGTGGTGATCTGCGGCGGATCTCGATCCTGACCGGCAACGGCGGCGGTCTTTTCCTGCCGGAGGAACTGAGCCGCGGCGCCGATGGCGCGATGACCGGGTTCGCCTACCCCGAGATGATGGTCGATGTGTGCAAGGCCCACGCGGCCGGCGACCGGGCCCGCGCTCAAGACCTCTTCGACGCCTATCTGCCGTTGGCCCGCTACGAGCAACAACCCGGCATCGGCCTGGCGGTGCGCAAGCAGATCCTGGCCGACCGCGGCGTGATCGCCTCCGCGGCGGTGCGCAAGCCGGGCCCGAAGCTTTCGGCCGACGATCTGGCCGATATCGCCTGGTTGACCGAGCGCCAGACCCGGCAGCTGGCCCGCATTCAGTGACAACGAAACGAGATTTCCAATATGCAGACAAGTGGTGACTACAGCGCGGTCGAGATGCAGATCGATCCGGCGGCAAGGGCCGTTCTCGAACAGGTCACGACGGCGACGCTGACCACCATCCTGTTGAAAAAGGGCCTGCGCAACGTCTGGCTGCGCGGCACCCGGCCGTTGCGCGCGGGCCAGCCCCGCCTGGTGGGCCGCGCCTTCACGCTGCGATTCGTTCCCGCGCGGGAGGATCTGGCGACACCCGAATCGTGGGCTTCGCCGATCTCGACACGCGCCGCGATCGAAGCCATGCCCGCGGGTTGCATCGCCATCGCCGACGCGATGGGCGTGACCGATGCCGGCATCTTCGGCGACATCCTGTGCGCCCGAATGGTCAAGCGGGGCGTGGCCGGACTGGTCACCGACGGCGTGGTCCGCGACCTGGCCGGCGTGCTCGGCACCGGCCTGCCGGTGTGGTGCAACGGCGCAGCAGCGCCGCCTTCGGTTGCCGGTCTGACCTTCGTTGCGTGGCAGCAGCCGATCGGCTGCGGCGGCGTCGCGGTCTTTCCGGGCGACGTGGTCGTTGTCGATGACGATGGCGCGGTGCTGATACCGGCCAATCTGCTGGACGAGGTGCTGGTTGCCGCACCGGAGCAGGAGCGTCTGGAGAGCTGGATCATGGCCGAGGTCGAGAACGGCGCGGCGCTGCCTGGCCTGTATCCGCCGAATGCCGACAACAAGGCGCGCTACGACGCGCAGAAGTCTCGACGATGAGAGCAGCGGCGGGATCGAAGGCCGGCGCAGCGTCCACCGCCATTTCGGGCACTGCGTTCGCCACCCTGCTGCTGATCGCCTTGATGATGGGTGCCAACCACGTGGCGGCACGGCTGGCGTTCAACCACGGGGTCGATGTCGCGACTGCAGTGACCTTCCGCAGTGCGGTGACCGCTCTGGTGGTCGGTGCGCTGCTGCTGATCCAGGGTGTGTCGATCCGGCTCACCGGCCGCCACAAACGCGCGCTGCCGGCGATCGGCCTGCTGATCGGCATCCAGAGCCTTTGCCTGTATTCGGCGGTGGCGCGGCTGCCGGTCGCGCTGGCGCTGCTGGCGTTCAACACCTATCCGCTGTGGACGGCGATGTGGGCGCGCGTGGTCTACCAACACCGCGCCGAGCCCCGCGTGATGCGTGCAATGCCGGTGATGCTGATCGGACTCGCGCTGGCGCTCGATGTGTTCGGTGCCGCGTCCGGGCTCGGCGCGGCCGCGCAGTGGCAGGTGATCGGCGCCGGCGTCGCTTTTGCGCTGGCCGCTGCCGCGACGTTCGGACTCGCACTGGTGCTGACGCAGCACGAGGCCAGTGATCTCGATGGCCGGCTGCGGACTTTCAGCACCATGGCGATCGTGTCGGTCATCGCGCTGGCGGGCGTCGTCTCGCAAGGCGGCTTCCAGATGCCGCAGGCGCCGATCGGCTGGTTCGGGCTGCTGATGCTGACCTTTCTGTACGGCACCGTGTTCACAATCATGTTCACGGTGTTGCCCAGACTGGGCGTGGTCGGCAATTCGGCGATCATGAACATCGAGCCGATCTTCGCTCTGGCGCTGGCCTGGGCGATCCTCGGCCAGTCGATCGCCTTGATCCAGATTGCGGGCGGCGTCCTGGTGGTGGCTACCGTGATGGTGCTGGGGCTGCGCAGACACTGAGACCGTCGGGATTCCAACGTCTGCGTCGGGCGAGGTCAGCGTTTCACGATGATGTAGACCGCATGGATGATGCCCGGGATGTAGCCGAGCAGAGTCAGCAGCAGGTTGATCCAGAAGTGTTTGCCCAGACCCTCCTGCAGAAACACGCCGAGTGGCGGCAACAGGATGGCGATGATGATGCGAATGATGTCCATCGGCTGGCTACCTCGCTGTTCATGGTCTCGAAAACTGCACGGGACACACCCGCGCTTCCTACAACCACGGAAAGATAAGCGCCGAGCCTGGCGACGGACGTCGGAATCGACCGAGCCTGCGCGTAGGCGGTGACGCGCTGCTGCCCGCCAGCCTCAAGCCACCCGCGCCAGCGCGCGCTCGCGGATCGCCTCCAGGTCGGCCGGCGCCGGATGCAGATCCAGCCGCCGTCCGGCCTTGACGATCTGGCTCGGGATGTCATGACCGATCAGCGCCGGCAGCCGGTTTGAAGCCTCGATCAGGCGCTCCAGATCGACGCCGGTGTCGTAACCCATCAGCTCGAGCGCATGCACGATCTCCTCGCTGCACACATTGCCGGTCGCGCCCGGCGCATACGGGCAGCCGCCAATACCGCCGAGCGAGGCGTCGAAGCGATCTGCACCGGCATCGATCCCCGCCAGCACATTGGCCAGCCCCATGCCACGCGTGTTGTGGAAATGCAAGGTCAGCTCGGTACCCGGCCAGCGCGAACGAAACGCCGCGGTCAGCTCGGCAACCTGGGACGGATAGGCCATGCCGGTGGTGTCGCACAAGGTGACGCCGGTGGCGCCGATCTCGCCGACATATCGGGCACACCAGTCGAGTACGGTCTGCACCGGCACGTCTCCCTCCATCGGACAACCGAAGGAACACGACAACGAGACATTGACCGCCGCACCGGCGCCGCGCGCGATCTTCGCCACTTCGACCAGCCCGGCGAACGACTGCTCCGGTGTCATCCGCAGATTCGCCAGGTTGTGGCTCTCGGTGGCCGACATCACCAGGTTGAACTCGTCGGTGTGGGCCTCGACCGCGCGCTCGGCACCGCGCACATTGGGCACCAGCGCGCTGTACACCACGCCCGGTGCCCGCTCGATCTCGCGCAGCACCTGCTCGCCGTCGCGCAAAGCGGGAATTGCCTTCGGCGAGACGAAGGCGGTGACCTCGATCTTGGCCATTCCCGCATGCGACAGCGCATTCACCAGCGCGACCTTGTCTTCGGTCGGAACGAATGCCGGCTCGACCTGCAGGCCGTCGCGGGTGCCGACTTCCTGCATATGAATGCGCCGACCTGCGCCCTGCCAGATGGCCGCGCTCATGCCACCACCTTGCTGCTGCGCAGCGCGGCAATGTCGTTGGCGGCGAAGCCGAGCTCGGACAACACCGCATCGGTATCCTCGCCCAGCCGCGGCGCGGCCGAGCGGATCGTGCCGGGCGTTCCCATCAATTTGGGAACCACGCCCGGTACGTCGAGCTCGTAACCTTCGCGCGTCTTCTGGCGCAACACCATCTCGCGCGCCTGGAAGTGCGGATCCTCGACGATGTCCTTCACCGTGTAGACCTTGCCGGCCGGAACGCGCGCTGCGCCCAGACCGTCGAGCACCTGCTGCACCGACTGCTGCGAAGTCCAGGCCTCGATCGCGGCATCGAGCTCGTCCACCCGCGCCACCCGCCCGGCGTTGTCGGCCAGCCCGGTATCGCTGCCGAGGTCGCCCCGGCCAATCACCTGCATCAATCGCTTGAAGATGCTGTCGCCGTTGCCGGCGATCAGCACATAGCCGTCGCTGCAGCGGTCGGCATTCGACGGCGCGATGCCCGGCAGCGCGCTGCCGGCGGCCTCACGCACCGCGCCGAAGGCGCTGTACTCGGGAATCAGGCTTTCCATCACGTTCAACACCGCTTCGTTCAGTGCGACGTCGATCACCTGGCCTTGGCCGCCGTTGACCTTGCGGTGGTACAGCGCGGTCAGGATTCCGATCGTGCCGTGCAACGCAGCCAGCGTGTCGCCGATCGAGATGCCGCAGCGTACCGGCACCCGGCCGGGCTCGCCGGTCAGCTGGCGCAGCCCGCCCATCGCCTCGCCGATCGCGCCGAAACCCGGGAGGTCGCGGTACGGGCCGGTCTGGCCGTAGCCGCTGATACGCAACATCACCAGGCCCGGGTTCTCCTTCGCCAGCGCCTCGTAGCCCATGCCCCAGTTCTCGAGCGTGCCGGGGCGGAAGTTCTCGATCAGCACGTCCGCATCGCGGATCAGACGGCGCGCGATAGCCTGGCCCTCGCGGCTGCGCAGATCGAGCGCGATCGACCGCTTGTTGCGCGACTGCACCTGCCACCACACCGAGGTGCCCTCCTTGATCAGCCGCCAGTTGCGCAGCGGATCGCCAGCACCGGGCGGCTCGATCTTGATCACATCGGCGCCAAATTCGGCCAACGTCTTGCCGGCGAACGGGCCGGCGATCAGCTGGCCCATCTCGATCACTCGAACGCCTTGCAACGCTCCGGGAGTCATGACTTGATTCATCTCGTTTGCTCCTCAGTCGACGGTGGCGCCCGACTCGCGAACGATCTTCGCCCAGCGCGGCAGATCGTCCTTGATCAGCACGGCGAACTTCTCCGGCGTGCTGGTGAAGGGCTCACAACCCACGGCGGCGAGCTTGCTGCGCACCTCGGGCGACTCGAGCGCCTTGGCGACCTCGGCCTGCAGTTGGTTGACGATCGCCTTCGGCGTACCGGCCGGTGCGAACAGGCCGTACCACGGTGTCGAGCCGAAGCCCTGGATGGTCTCGCCGATAGTCGGCACATCGGGCAGCGCGGCGACCCGCGCTTCGTTGACCACACCGAGCACCTTCAGCTTGCCCGACTTGATGAACGCCATCGACGACGGCAAGCTCTGCACCGAGACCTGCACCTGGCCGCCGACCAGATCGGTGACCGCCGCCGAAGCGCCCTTGTAGGGAATATGCGTCAGCTCGGTACCGGTCGCCTTCTGCAGCATCTCGCCGATCAGGTGGTTCAGCGTGCCATTGCCGGCCGAGGCGATGGTGATCTTGCCCGGTTCCTTTTTCGCCGCCGCGATCAGTTCGCTGACGTTCTTGGCCGGGAATGTGTTGTTCGCAACCAGCACATAGCCGGCATTGGCGACCGGCGTGATCGGCTCGAAATCCTTCAACGGATCGAAGCCGGCATTCTTGTACAGGGAGGGGTTGATGACGTGCGCGCTGTTGACTGTCAGCAGCAGCGTATAGCCGTCCGGCTTGGCGCGGGCGGCCTGTGCGGTGCCGAGATTGCCACCGGCGCCCGGGCGGTTTTCGACGATGAACTGCTGGCCGGTCTGCTCATTGAGCTTCTGCGCAACGATGCGAGCGATCGTATCGTTGGCGCCGCCGACGGCCTGCGGAACGATCAGCGTGACGATCTTGCTCGGATACTTGTCCTGCGCAAAGGCGGCGCTGGCCAGGCCGGCGAGCAGCAGGGCGGTGAGATGGCGGGTGAACTTCATGTGTCGTCTCCAATTGGTGTGGGTCGGTTTTCAAGGGGGGTCAGGTAAACAGCCACGGCTCGGCGGCGCGCCGCCGGGTTTCGTAGTCACGGATTCGATCGGCGCGCTCGAGCGTGATGCCGATGTCGTCGAGTCCGTTCATCAGCCGGTGCTTGCGCCCGGCGTCGATCTCGAAGCGGATCGGCGCACTGCCGTCCGGGGTCAGCGTCTGCGCCGCCAGGTCGATGTGCAGCAACGTTCGCGGCGCCTCGTCGACGAGGCGGAACAGCACGTCGACCGTGGCCGCGTCGAGCACGATCGGCAACAGGCCGTTCTTGAAGCAGTTGCCGTGGAAGATGTCGGCGAAACTCGGCGCGACCAGCGCGCGGATGCCATGGTCGCGAAGCGCCCAGGCGGCGTGTTCGCGGCTCGACCCGCAGCCGAAGTTCTCGCGCGCCAGCACAATTTGCGCGCCGGCATGGCGCGGCTGATTCAACGCGAAGTCCGGGTCGATGCGGCGCTGCGAGATGTCCTGACCCGGCTCCCCGCGATCCAGGTAGCGCCATTCGTCAAACAGGTTGGCGCCGAATCCGGTGCGCCGGATCGATTTCATGAACTGTTTCGGAATGATCGCGTCGGTATCGACATTGGCGCGGTCGATCGGCACCGCGCAAGCACTGAGTTCGGTGAACGGCTGCATCAGGTGGTCCCTCCGGTGATGTCGACAAAATGTCCGTTGATCGCAGCCGCTGCGGCCATCGCCGGGCTGACCAGGTGACTGCGCCCGCCCGGCCCCTGGCGACCTTCGAAGTTGCGGTTCGAAGTCGACGCGCAACGTTCGCGCGGACCGAGCCGGTCGTCGTTCATTCCCAGGCACATCGAGCAGCCCGGCTCCCTCCATTCGAAGCCCGCCGCAGTGAAGATGCGATCCAGTCCCTCGGATTCGGCCTGCGCCTTGACCAGCCCCGATCCCGGAACGACCAGCGCCTGGCGGATATTGACGGCGATGTGCCGCCCTTCGACGATCGCGGCCGCAGCGCGCAGGTCCTCGATTCGCGCGTTGGTGCACGAGCCGATGAAGACCTTGTCGGGCCGGATCGAGCAAATCGGCATTCCCGGCTCGAGCCCCATGTACTCGAGCGCGCGAACCATGCCGGCGCGCCGCACCGGGTCGGCCTCGTGCGCAGGGTCGGGCACGCTGGCGTCGACCGGCACCACCATCTCGGGCGAAGTGCCCCAGCTGACCATCGGCCGCAGCGCAGTGGCGTCGATCTCGAGTGTGTGCTCGAAGCGCGCACCGGCGTCGCTGTGCAAGGTTCGCCAGTAGGCGACCGCGGCGTCCCAGTGCGCAGCCGTCGGCGCATAAGGGCGGCCGCGCAGATAGTCGATCGTGCGCTCGTCGACCGCGACCAGGCCGACCCGGGCCCCCGCCTCGATGGCCATGTTGCACAGTGTCATCCGCCCTTCCATCGACAGTTCGCGGATCGTGCTGCCGGTAAATTCGATCGCGCAACCGGTCGCGCCGGCGGTGCCGATGCGGCCGATGATCGCGAGGATCAGGTCCTTGGCGCTGACGCCGCTGGGCAGCGCCCCTTCGATGCGGACCTGCATCGTCTGCATCGCGCGCAGCACCAGGCACTGGGTGGCGAGCACATGCTCGACGTCGGAGGTTCCCACGCCGAAGGCGAGCGCGGCGAATGCCCCGTGTGTGCTGGTGTGCGAGTCGCCGGCGACGACGGTCATGCCGGGCAGCGTCGCGCCCTGCTCCGGCCCGACCACGTGGATGATCCCCTGGCGCGGGTTGCCGAGGCCGAACTCGGTGATGCCGAACTCGCGGCAGTTGGTGCCGAGCTGGCGCACCTGCTCGCGCGACAGCGGATCGGCGATGCTGTCGACGCTGGCACGTTCGGCGGCGCGGGTGGGCACGTTGTGGTCGACGGTGGCCAGCACCGTCTCGCGCCGCCAGGGCCGGCGCCCGCTCAGGCGCAAGCCCTCGAAGGCCTGCGGGCTCGTCACCTCGTAGACCAGGTGCCTGTCGACGTACAACAGCGCCTCGCCGTCGTCGCTCTGGTCGACCAGGTGGCTCATCCACAGCTTGTCGAACAAGGTGCGCGGTGCCCGCGCCGGGGTGGCCATATCCATCCGGGACTCCATCTGCCGCACCGACCGACCGCGCCGCGAATCTGCGGGCGCGACGCCTGGCGGTGCCGGATGCGGATTCTGCAGATCGGGGTCGCAACGCGGAATGATCAGTTCGGGTGGCGAGCTTTCGCGAAACGAGAAAGCGGGTCAGGGAAGACCCTGAATCTGTTCCGTGGTGGGGGTGTTGGATTTCCTCAGGACCGGGGCGCGCTCAAGGCAGCAGCACCAACGAGGGTACGGCGCTGAAAACGATGGCCACCGCGGAAATAGCGATCGCGCCATGGGCAAACCGGTGCTTCCAGCCCGCAACGTCCCCTGCAATATCGGGCGGCTGACGTTGCACCTGCATTCGCACCGCGTGCACACCGACAGCGAAGAGTGCGATCGGGGTTGCGATCCAGGCTACCAGATTGGCGGTCAACTGCTGCGGCCAGATTTCAACCGCTGCCCAGCACACCATGAAATGGATGAACCAGATGGTGAGGGCCGTGAGGACCGGCCGCCAGCTGTTCGGGTGGCGCTGCGCGTTCGTCACGCACCACCCCACGGCATCAGTCGCGGCAGCAGCAGGCCCGCGCTACCTTCGAGGGCCGCGAACAGGAACAGCAGCCGCAGCGCCTCCAGCGTCTTGTTGGCCGGGCCGGGCGCCAGGCCACGCATCCAGCGCGCCACGTAGAACAAGGTCGACAACACCACCGAGACCACGATGCTGGCATGCCACGCCATCATCGCGTAGACGGTGGCGCCCTGCCCGCTGCGATCGCCGCGCAGCCCGGCATTCCACCAATCCAGGCCATCGACCGCCAGGGCGGCGGCCAGGCAGAACATGCTGAGCGTCATCAGCACGGCGCTGATCCCGCTGCCGTACTTGAAGCGCGCCATCGCCGGCCGGGCCGCGTAAGCCAGGCCGGCCGATGTGGCAAGCAGCATCAGACCCGGCAGCAACGCACCGGTGGGGGCCTCGATTCGCCACCAGTCGGGATGCGCGCCGTGCAGGTACAAGTATGCGAACATCGCCATCAGGAAGATCATCCCGAGCACGATGTTGAGCAGCACCGCGGCCCACCAGCCGTGCGACTGTGGCCCGGTCACGTAGGTCGGCAGCTCGATGCCGGCGCCGACGTCGACCACCTTCTGCTCGACGTGGCGGTCGTTTTCCCACAGCCAGCGCATCAGGCCGAAGATGGCCAGCACGCCGCAGACGACGCTGATCGCATACGCCTTCACGGTCAGCAACAGGAAGAAGCCGGCGGTGAACAAGGCGGCCAGCAACGGCCACCACGACGGACCAGGCATGATCTGCACATATTGCGGCTCGGCGCGCGTCGTGCTCGTGATCAGGGTCTCGCGCGCGCCGGTAGCGGTGTTGGGCAGGAAGTAGCGCCCGGCCTCGACGTCGTCGCACAGCCGCGGATCAGCCCACAGCGGCTGCAGGTCGTTGACGACCGGAATCGACCGCGCCGCGTAGTTGCCGGTCGGCAGCCATTCCAGCGTGCCGCCGCTGAAGACGTTCTGCGCGTTGCCGTCGCCCTTGCGGGTGTAGCAACGGATCGCATCGATCAGAAACAGCAATACGCCCGCGGCCATGATGAAGGCGCCGACCGTCGAGACCTGGTTCGGCAGCTCGAGATACCGACCCGGCAGGTAAGTGTCGACGCGTCGCGGCATGCCCATCAGCCCGCTCAGGTGCATCGGCAGGAAACAGACATGAACACCGATGAAGTTGAGCCAGAACACCCAGCGTCCGAGGCGCTCGGACAACTGGCGGCCGTTCATCATCGGCGTCCAGTAGTAGAAGCCGGCGAACAGCGGGAACACCATGCCGCCGATCAGCACGTAATGGAAGTGCGCGACGACGAAATAGGTGTCGTGGGCCTGGCCGTCGAACGCGACCATGCCCACCATCACCCCGGTCAGGCCACCCATCACGAAAATCAGGATGCCGCCCACGAGGAACAGCGCCGGTACATTGCGTTGCACCTTGCCCGAAGCCAAGGTCGCGATCCATGCGAACACCTGCGCCCCGGCCGGTATCGCCACCGCCATCGACGCCGCCGAGAAATAGCCGGCCGACAGCCCCGGCAGCCCGACCGTGAACATGTGGTGGGCCCAGACGCCGAAGCTGATGAAGGCGGTGGCGATCATCGACAACACGACGATCTCGTGGCCGACCAGCCGTTTGCGCGCCACCGTGACGACGATCGTCGACACCATCGCCGAGGCCGGCAGGAAGATGATGTAGACGTCCGGGTGACCGAAGAACCAGAACAGGTGCTGGTACAGCAGCGGATCGCCGCCGCGCGTGGCGTCGAACAGCGGCCAGTTGAACGCGCGCTCCAGTTCCAGCAGGAAGGTCACCATGATCATCGCCGGGAACGCCAGGATCACCATCACGCCGAAGATCAGCACCGCCCAGGCGTAGATCGGCATCTTCGCCAGCGTCATGCCGGGCGCGCGGGTGCGCAGCACGCCGACGATCAGCTCGATCGCGCCGGCGATCGCGCTGATCTCGATGAAGCCGATGCCCAGCAGCCAGAAATCGGCATTGATGCCCTGGGAGTAGACCCCCGAGCTGAGCGGCGGATACATGAACCAGCCACCGGCCGGCGCCAGGCTGAAGAAGATCGAGCCGAAAAACGCTGTGCCGCCGATCGCATAGGCCCAGTACGAGAAGGCCGAAAGGCGCGGAAACGGCAGGTCACGTGCCGCCAGCATCTGCGGCAGCAGCAGCACGGCGATGGCCTCGACCGCGGGCACCGCGAACAGGAACATCATCACCGAGCCGTGCATCGTGAACAGCTGGTTGTAGGTTTCCTGCGGAATGATGCCGGCCAGCGGCGCGGTCAGCTGCACCCGCATCACCAGCGCCAGCACGCCGGCGGCGACAAAGAAGCCGAACGCGGTGATGATGAAAAGCAGGCCGATGTAGCTGTTGTTCACCGCGCTCAGGCTGCGCCAGCCGGTGGGTGTCGCCCAGACTTTCTTCAGCGCCTCGAACTCGCCCAGGGGCCGCTCGCCGGCGGTCGGGAAACGCGCATACAAGCGGGCATCGAAGCCGGTTTCCGACGGCTGAGCTGCCGCATCGCCGACAGCGCCCGTCACGCCGGGCCGCGCAACCGCGGTCATTGCAGCGATTCCATGTAGGCAGCGAGCGCATTCAGCTCGGCCGCCTGCAACGAGCGGTAGGACGGCATGCGGTTGTTGGGCTTGATCGACTGGCTGTCGCCGATCCAGCCGACCAGCGTGCCGCGGGTGTTGGGCAGGATGCCCGCGCCGAGCGAGCGGCGTGAACCGACATGCGTCAGGTCGGGACCGGACAGGCCCTGCGCGGCGGTGCCGGCGACGCGGTGGCAGGCCGCGCAGCCGACCTCGCCGAACAGCTGCTGCCCGCGTTGCACCTCGGCATCACCGGAGGCAGCCGCCGGCGCCGAGGCCCGCGCCACGCGCGAATCGAGCCAGCGCTGCCACTCGGCCGGCTCGTGCGCGACAACGATGAAGCCCATCAGCGAATGTGCGCCGCCGCAGAATTCGGCGCACTGGCCGCCGTAGTTGCCGGGCTTGTCGGCCTGCAGCTTGAGCCGGTTGGTACGGCCCGGGATCATGTCCATCTTGCCGCCGAGCTTGGGAACCCAGAAGCTGTGGATCACGTCTTCGGACACCATGTCGATGACCACCGGGCGGCCGACCGGAATGTGCAGCTCGTTGGCATCGGCGAATGTCTCCTTGCCGTCCGCGTCGAGGTAGCTGACCCGCCACCAGTAGATGTTGCCCGACACCCGCATGCGCAGCTCGTCGCCGTTGATCGTCGTCAGGCCGGCCAGCATCGTCATGCCCCAGCCGAGCAGCACGAACAGCACCCCGGCCGGCAGGATCAAACCGAACCACCGGACCATTCGCTCGCCACCGAGCTTGGCACGCAGCTCGTCGCTCCCATACAACGCCACCCACATCGCCACGCAGACCAGCACGAAGATCAGCGTGACCAGGCCGATCAGCACCCAGGCCAGCGTGCTGACCGTGTTGGAAAACGGGCCATGCGGATCGAGCACCGGCGGCGGCCAGCCGCTCAGGGCTTCAGCGAGACTGGAGCTCGAGGAGGTAGGCTGTGACATCTCGTGCTTCCTGGTCGGTCATCGTGACGGCCGGCATCGCCGTGCCGGGCACCAGCTGCGGTGCGTTGCGGACAAATTGCATCAATACGCCGGGCTGGTTCGGCAGCCGTCCGGCTATCAGGCCCTGACGCCCGAAGCCGTCGAGTGAAGGGCCGAGCCCGCCGCGTGGCCAAGGCACGTCGGGAAACGCATGGCACGCCGCGCAGCCCTTGGCGACGACGAGTTGCCGGCCGCGCACAGGATCCGCATCGCCGAGCGTGGGCGTGCGGTCGGGCGGACCGTCGCAGGCGACCAACCCGGCGCAGGCCAGCAACAGCCAGCGACACGACGCGAACACGGCTTTGTTGCCGGGTGCGAGACGGCGGCGCCCGCGCATCGGCGATGATTCAGGCCTCATGCGCGAACGCGATCCGATGCCTCGACCCACCGCCATGCAGCGCGCCGGACGATTGCTGGCGGTGTTGGCTGCGCTGCTGGCCACCGCCTGCACCGACCGGATCGGCAGCACCGACGACCGCTGGAGCCGAGGCGGCGAACTGATCGCGATGAGCGGCGGTGAAGCCGGCGCACGCCACGCCTGCGTCACCTGCCACGGGGCCCGCGGCGAAGGCAACGGCTTTGACGCGCCGCGCCTGGCGGGCATGCCGGCGGGCTATCTGCAGAAGCAGATGGAAGACTATGCAGCGGGCCTGCGGCCGCATGCGCTGATGCGCAATGTGGCGGGTTTTCTGGACAGTCATGAACGGGTGCAAGTGGCCGATTTTTACGCCACACTGCCGGCGCGAGCGCTGCCGCCCGCCACGCGCGAGCCGGTCGCAGCGGCCACGAGCGCGCTGTACGCGCGATCCTGTGAAAGCTGCCATGGCGTCAACGGCGCCGGCAGCGCGAACGGCCCGCCGTTGAATGGCCAGCCGGCTTTCTACCTGATCCAGCAGCTGCAGGACTGGCAGGCCTCGAAACGGCGCAACGACGGCGATCATGTGATGCTGAAGGCGGCGCAGCAACTGGAAGCCGATGACATCAGGCAACTGTCTCTTTTTCTGGCGGCGATCCCACCACACCAGGCACCTGCGGACCGTTGAGGTCGAACATCGACGGCAACACGCGGTCGCGCTTGACCACGTAGTGCAGAACCGCCGCGCCGGCATGACCCGGAATGATCAGCGCGGTGATCCAGACGATCCAGAAATGCGCTGTCGCAGCCCATTGCATCAGGCGATGCTGAAGCTGTTCGGACAACTGGTCGAACGGCAGGTTGGGAAACGGGATCACACCGGCGATCGACAGCGACAGATCGCTCGGCAACGTCGACCACATGATCCAGCCACTGATCGGCAACGCGAAAAAGCTGAAATAGAACCAGGTCTGCAGCGCTCGGCTGGCCCGGCCCGAGAACGAATCCTCGTCGACGGTCTGCGGGCCCGCCAGCTGCGAATGCCAGAACAGGCGCAGCGAGCCCAGCAGCATGATCGTCAGACCGATCTGCGTGTGGGTCTGGTAGCCGATGTACTTGTCGCCGCCCGCCGGCTGCCAGCCGAGGTACCAGCCGTATGCCAGCTGGTAGATCATCAACCCGGCCATTACCCAGTGGAAAGCGACTCCGATCGGCGAATAAACGCCGCGGCGGTTGTAGCCCTCGGCCCATTCGACGGCGGCAACCAGGCTCATGCCGGTTCGGCGCTCAGACCGCGCTCACGTTCATTGCGCATCCAGCGCCAGCCGATCCAGACCGCGGCCAGCAGGTAGGCGATGCTGCCCGGCGCCCACATGGTGATGCCGGCGAGCTGCTGATCTTCCAGCGGAGCGACCCCCCAGCTCAGTGCCGATGCGAAATGCGGCGGGTACAGCGGCCGCTCCGCGAAGGTGATCAGCGCACCCAGCAGGCCCATCAATACCGTCGTCGCCAGAATCGCCGCCATCGCCACCACCGGCCCGCTTCGCCGCACGCCCGACCAGAATGCCATGGCGCTGGCCAGCAGCGTGAACTGCATCAGCGCGTAGATCGCGTTGGACGAAAGCGCCGCCGAATACGGCGCGGGGGCGTGCCAGATCCAGAACACGACCGCGGCGAGCGCGGTGCAGGTCCACAACGGCGTCGGCACGCGACGCAGCGCATGTTCGAGTCCGAACGCCAGCAGCGGCGCAATCAGCAACACCAGCGCGAGGTGGTGGATCACCCGGACCGTGAAGAACGCCGAACTCAGCGCGCACAGCGGCGAGACGTACAGCAACACCGTCAGTCCCCAGGCCCAGCGCAGGCTGCGCAGCCGGGCTGCATGGCGTTGTCGACCGATCGACGGCAGCCACAGCGCCAGGGCCAGCAACCCGAGCGCCGTCAGCAGCACCGGGTCCAGATTCCATCGGCTGAGCCAGACCTCCGGGCTCGGCGCTTCACCGCAATAAGGGACCCACGTTCGCAGCTCGTTCATGCAGCGGCCCTTCGCTTCAATCTGGCCCGCAGTCTAATCCCGGGCCTGCACCGGGATCGGGTGTTTCCATTGCGGAAGGCCCTCGCGCCACCCATCCGCGGATCCGGGCATCCCCGCATCCATGCGAAGACAGGCTGACCAGCTGACCGTCCGCGCTGCAGAGATGGTCGATCAGCTGGCGCACATGGCGTGGAACGGCCACAGGGTCGCGCAGGCCGATCAGCAGGTGGCGGCTGGCCCAGGCGTCGTCGAGCGGGATCTGGCGCAGCTGCAGGGCGCGCAGCTGGTGGCGAACCGCCTCGCCGGGCAGCACCGCCACGCCGAGCCCGGCCGCGACCATGCGGCACATCGCGTCGAAGCTGCGCACCTGGATCCGGATGCGCAGTGCGCGCCCGAGCGACGCGGCCTCGGCCTGCAGCCGCTGCGCCAGTGAGGTGCCCTTGGACAGGCAGACGAAGTCGTGCTCGGCCGCCTCGGAAAATCGCAGCGAGCGCCGCCGCGCCAGCGCGTGGCCGGCCGGCACCACCAGCACCAGACGGTCGGCGCGGTAGCGCAGGGTATGCAGGCCGAGCGTGGGTGTGCGGTCGGCAAAGATGCCGATGTCGGCACGGCCGTCGAGCACTGCCAGCACGATCGCGCCACTGTCCTCCTCCTCGAGCTCGATACGCAGCCCAGGGTGCGCCGCGGCGAATCGCGCGATGTCGTCCGGCAGAAACTGCGTCACCGCCGACGTGTTCGCCCACAGCCTGATCGAACCGACGACGCCGGCCGCGTGGTCCGACAGATCGGCGGCAAGCTGGTCGACATCGCTCAGGATGCGCTGCGCATGGCGCTGCAATGCCTGCCCGGCCAAGGTCAGCGTGACGCCCCTCGAATGGCGCTCGAACAGCTTGGTGCCGACCGCCGCCTCGAGGTCACTCAGGCGCCGGCTCGCCGCACCGATCGCCAGCGACGCCAGTTCGGCGCCCTTGCTGATGCTCCCGCTGCGCGCAACGAGGCTGAACAGCGACAGCGAGAACAGGTCGAGGCGGTGCAGGTTCACGAGCGACGCGATACATGAACGACCTGACATTCTGCCTCGTTGCATCGGCCCTCGCCGAGACGGTGCCTCCTCGATGAAGCCGATCGGTGCGGCTCACGAGGGCCGCACCGCCCAGTCGTCGTCAGATCGACATCAGCCCCCGCACCCCATCGGCTTCCAAGTTCTCGCCGCGGCCACGCTCGCCAGCTGTTGTTGCTGGCCGCCCGACAAGTCACCGCCGCGTCGGTTGGTTATCTGCTTGAGAACCGGAAACAGTTCGAACAATTCCGCCGGAATCGGCGTGCTGCCGGGCTTATAGGCCAGAACCATGCGCAGGTTTTCCTCGACCGTCAGTGAAGCTGATCGGGCCGGTCTTCACCGACGCCACGCCCATCAGGCTTTTCATCAGACTGGTCTTGCCGACGCCGTTGCGCCCCAGGCTCACGGTGACCCGCAACACAGAGGTCGTGCTGTGATCAAGGTCGACGGCATCAGTATTACGGTGGTTCACACATCCTGCGCAACCTGGTCACGCTGGAATCACCTGGCCGTCCCACGCCAAGACTCGTCCGCTGTCGTCGGCGCCGACACCCTCGATCACCTTCAGCATATGATCGGCCGACTGAGCCGGACTGAACAACCTGTCCGGTGCGAGCTTGCCGCTGAACGGTTGCGACAAGTCGGTGTCGACCGTACCCGGGTGCAGGCCGATGCAGATCGCCTCGGGTGCACGGCGCGCGAGTTCGATCGCCAGCGTCTTCAGCAGCATGTTGAGTGCCGCCTTCGACGCGCGGTAGCTGTACCAGCCGCCCAGCCGGTTGTCGTCGATGCTGCCGACCCTGGCCGACAACGCGGCGAAGACTGCCCGCCCCTGGCGCGGCAGCAGCGGCAGGAAAAAGCGCGCCACCAGTGCCGGTCCGATGCTGTTGACCGCGAACACCCGGGCCATCGTGTCGGCATCGATCGCGCTCCAGCTTTTCTCCGGCGCGATGCCGTCGGCATGCAACACGCCACTGGCCACGATCACCAGCCGCACACTGCCGAGCCGGCGCGCCTGCTCGGCGGCCGCCTCGATGCTGGCCGGGTCGGTGATGTCGATCGCCCCTTGCACGATCCGCGGCCCTGAAGGCGCGTTCGCCGAACAACGCGACAAGGCCAGCACGGCCGCGAACCGTCGATCACCTGCGAGTCGGGCCACCAACGCGGCCCCGACACCACCAGACGCGCCGACGACGACCGCGATGTCGGGCAGATTGGAGCTGGACATCATGTCGTCTGTGGGTTGTTTGGTCATTCGATTGGAGCGCGGTTCGGCGGTAAAAGTTGCAATGCTGCAGTTTCACGCGGCTGCTTGGCAGCGGATGCAGGTGGGTCACGGTCGCAACCTGAATACAAGGTATCGGCCACATTGCGGTCTGTCAGGCACCGGCAGCCTCTCACGCCTGATGGCCGGATTCAGGGTACTGCAGACCTTCGCCGCGACGGCGATCCGTAATTTCCCGATGTGCTAACATTGTGCTTCCATTGCGAACAGGGAGCACTATCGTGGAAGTGGCAATCCGCAAGATGGGCAATTCTCAGGGGGTCCTGATTCCGAAACCAATCCTGGCCCAGGTCGGACTGGAGGGCAAGGCAGATCTGCAGGTGCGTGATGGCGTAATTGAGATTCGTGCAGTTCGTCGCAATCCGCGAGAGGGCTGGGCCGATGACGCGCGCCGGATTGCCGAGCAGCGCGATGACGCGCTGGTCTGGCCTGAGTTCGCCAACGAAGGCGACAACGAACTGGTCTGGTGATGAAGGCAGGTGAAATCTGGCTGGCCCAGCTCGACCCGACGGTGGGCAGCGAGATCCAGAAGACACGACCTTGTGTCGTGATTTCGCCTGACGACATGAACGCGCACTTGCGCACCGTCATCGTGGCGCCGATGACAACGGCATCGCGGACCGCGCGTTTCCGCATCGCGCTCACCTTTCAAGGCAAGCAAGGCCTGATCCTGCTGGACCAGGTTCGAACCCTCGACCGCGCGCGCCTGGTCAAGCGATTGGGCGCCCTGCGGCCGGCCACGCTGGCCGCAACGCTGCAGACCCTGCAGGCCATGTTCGCGCCATGATTCGTCGTGGGGGTGTCTTGTTTGACGGCGGGTGTACAGCTCGCCCGGGCTGACAATCCCGCAGAATCCAGCCGCCGAGGATCCTGCAAAGTCGTTCATGCTGTCGGCGCCGATCGACTATTGAGCCACCTCAGTTTTCGGTCGGCGCCAACACGCACTCGACTTCTCCGATCGGGCGTTCCCTTCGCAACGGCTGCAGTCGGTGGTCGTCGACGTCGTCAGCGGAACGCCGATCCGGCGGCCCCGCGGGCAACAGCAAGGCGGCTCCGCCGCGCCAACGTTCGGGCCCAGCCAAGGGCTGGACTACGAACTTGCGCTCGGATTCCTGGTCGGGCCCGGCAATGGGCTCGGCGAGCCGATTCCGGTCGACCGCGCCGAGGAACACCAGTTCGGCGTCGTGTTGCTCGCGCCCTTGCGCGAGAACCTGGGCGCTGCGGTCGTGGCACTTGCGCCAGCGCGCATCGAGCGAACTCGGCACCCTGCTCGAGCCGCGGTCGATGCGCCCAGGGCGATGACCAGAATGCAGGGAATTGCCTAAGGCTACGCTGATTAAGGTCCACTGCCGACGATGCTGATGCGTTGAATATCGATGAAGCAACAGACCCTTGCCGCAGCCGCCGATCACGAGGCCGGTTTCGAACAGTATCGCAAAGCGACCAAGCGCGATGTGTTC
>JANNNE010000372.1:0-2908 GCA_031398385.1 Ideonella sp. | reverse complement strand
AACCAGTACCGCTCGGGTCTGGCGCGGATCGAGAAGGCCGTCAAGGAGCGCCTCGGCCAGGCCGAGACCGAAGCGCTGATGCCGCACGACCTGATCAACTCCAAGCCGATTTCCGCGGCGCTGAAGGAGTTTTTCGGTGCCTCACAGCTGTCGCAGTTCATGGACCAGACCAACCCGCTGTCCGAGATCACGCACAAGCGTCGCGTCTCGGCCCTCGGCCCGGGTGGCCTGACCCGCGAACGCGCCGGCTTCGAAGTGCGTGACGTGCACCCGACCCACTATGGCCGGGTCTGCCCGATCGAGACGCCGGAAGGCCCGAACATCGGCCTGATCAACTCGCTGGCGCTGTATGCCCAGCTGAACGAATACGGCTTCCTCGAGACGCCGTATCGCCGGGTCGAAAACGGCCAGGTGACGATGACCATCGATTACCTGTCGGCTATCGAAGAAGGCAAATACGTCATCGCCCAGGCCAGCGCGACGCTGGACGAAAACGGCAAGCTGATCGACGAACTGGTTTCCGCTCGCGACAACGGCGAATCGATTCTGACGATGGCCGAACGCATCCAGTACATGGACGTCGCGCCGACGCAGATCGTGTCGGTGGCGGCCTCGCTGGTGCCCTTCCTCGAGCACGACGACGCCAACCGCGCGCTGATGGGCGCCAACATGCAGCGCCAGGCCGTGCCGACGCTGCGCCCTGAAAAGGCACTGGTCGGTACCGGGGTCGAACGCGTCGCCGCGAAGGACAGCGGCACGGTCGTCGCGGCGCGCCGCGGCGGTGTGGTCGACTATGTCGATACCAACCGCATCGTGATCCGTGTCAACGACAAGGAGACGGTGGCCGGTGAAGTCGGTGTGGACATCTACAACCTGATCAAGTACCAGCGTTCGAACCAGAATACCAACATTCACCAGCGTCCGATCGTCAAGCGTGGCGACAAGGTCGAATCCGAAGACATCATCGCTGACGGCGCATCGACCGATCTGGGTGAACTGGCGCTGGGCCAGAACATGTTGGTCGCGTTCATGCCCTGGAACGGCTACAACTTCGAAGACTCGATCCTGATCTCCGAACGCGTGGTCGCCGAAGATCGTTACACCTCGATTCACATCGAGGAACTGGTCGTGATGGCGCGCGACACCAAGCTGGGCTCGGAAGAAATCACCCGCGACATCCCGAACCTGAGCGAGCAGCAACTGGCTCGCCTGGACGAATCGGGCATCGTCTACGTCGGCGCTGAAGTCAACCCAGGCGATACGCTGGTCGGCAAGGTGACGCCGAAGGGCGAAACCACGCTGACGCCGGAAGAGAAGCTGCTGCGCGCGATCTTCGGCGAGAAGGCGTCCGACGTGAAGGACACCTCGCTGCGGGTCGACCAGGGTACCAACGGCACCGTGATCGATGTGCAGGTCTTCACCCGTGAAGGCATCGTGCGAGACAAGCGCGCGCAGCAGATCATCGACGACGAGCTGAAGCGTTTCCGCCTCGACCTGAACGACCAGCTCCGAATCGTCGAGGCCGACGCTTTCGACCGGATCGAGAAGCTGTTGATCGGCAAGACCGCCAACGGTGGTCCGCAGAAAATCGCCAAGGGGACCGTGCTCGACAAGGCCTATCTGGTCGGCGTCGACAAGTACCACTGGTTCGACATCCGCCCGGCCGAAGACGATGTGGCGAACCAGCTCGAGTCGATCAAGAACTCGCTCGAGCAGACCCGTCACAGCTTCGATCTGGCCTTCGAAGAAAAGCGCAAGAAGCTGACCCAAGGCGACGAACTGCCGGCCGGCGTGCTGAAGATGGTCAAGGTCTATCTGGCCGTCAAGCGTCGCCTGCAGCCGGGTGACAAGATGGCCGGTCGTCATGGCAACAAGGGTGTGGTGTCGAAGATCGTGCCGATCGAAGACATGCCCTACATGGCCGACGGTACGCCGTGCGACATCGTTCTGAATCCGCTTGGCGTGCCGTCGCGGATGAACGTCGGGCAGGTGCTCGAGGTTCACCTCGGCTGGGCCGGCAAGGGCATCGGCCAGCGCATCGGCACCATGCTGCAGGAGCACGCCAAGGCGTCCGAACTGCGCAAGTTCCTCGACGAGCTGTACAACAAGTCGGGTGGCAAGACCGAGCGTCTGGACAACATCAGTGACGACAACATCGTCGAGATGGCGAACAACCTGGCCAAGGGCGTGCCGTTTGCGACGCCGGTGTTCGACGGCGCTGCCGAGGAGGAAATCCGCGGCATGCTGAAGCTCGCCTATCCGGACGATATCGCCAAGCTGAAGGGCCTCACTGCGACACGCACCCAGGCCACGCTGCACGACGGCCGTACCGGCGATGCGTTCGAGCGTCCGGTCACGGTCGGCTACATGCACGTGCTGAAGCTGCACCACCTGGTCGACGACAAGATGCACGCTCGTTCGACCGGCCCGTACAGCCTGGTTACCCAGCAACCGTTGGGCGGCAAGGCGCAGTTCGGTGGCCAGCGCTTCGGCGAAATGGAGGTCTGGGCTCTGGAAGCCTACGGCGCGGCTTACGTGCTGCAGGAAATGCTGACCGTCAAGTCGGACGACGTAAACGGCCGCACCAAAGTCTACGAGTCCATCGTCAAGGGCGAACACGCGATCGAAGCCGGCATGCCGGAATCGTTCAACGTGCTTGTGAAAGAAATACGTTCGCTCGGTATCGATATCGAACTCGAGCGTAACTAAGGAGAAGATGCATGAAGGGTTTACTCGATCTATTCAAGCAATTCACGCCCGATGAGCATTTCGATGCCATCAAGATCGGCCTGGCTTCACCGGAAAAAATCCGCAGCTGGTCGTTTGGCGAAGTCAAGAAACCGGAAACCATCAACTATCGGACCTTCAAGCCCGAGCGTGATGGCCTGTTCTGCGCCAAGATCTTCGG
>JANNNE010000190.1:0-32410 GCA_031398385.1 Ideonella sp. | reverse complement strand
GTCGCGCGATCAGCAATGGTCGCGCGTGGATTGAAACTCGTCGATCGAGCGCGACAAGGACGGCAACGCGAGTCGCGCGATCAGCAGTGGTCGCGCGTGGATTGAAACCGCTGCGCGTGGCGGGACGGTTCGGCGCGCTGTCGCCATCATCATTGCCGGTGCGCAGAAATGCCGCACACTCGACCCCTTCATTTCCCGAATCGCCATGCACCTGCTGAAAGTCCCCTCGCCCCGACTGCTGATCGCCACCGCGCTGCTCAGCGCCGCGCTGCCCGCGTCGGCTGAAATCGTCGACATCCAGTTTGGCGACAGCCGCCGCATCGCCCACGACATCAAGGTGCCGGCCGGCAAGATTGCCGAGGCCTGCGGCCGCATGGCTGTCGGCTCGACCGTGCAGTGGCGATTCAGTTCATCCGTTGCGCTCGACTTCAACATCCACTACCACGAAGGCAGCAAGGTTGTGTATCCGGTCAAGCAGGACGGCACGGCCGCATCCGACGGCGACCTGGAGGTCGTCGTCGGTGAAGCGTATTGCTGGATGTGGACCAACCGCAGCAGTGGCGCGACCAGCGTGAGGCTGGAACTGTCGCGTTGATCGGACAGGCACCCGGACCTGGACGCCGGTGAGGCGCACGCGGTCCGAGGCTGCTGAGCGATCAGTTGAATGCCGTCAAATCAGAACTCCGCCACTTCCAGTTGGCCGCGAATCGCACCGGCCGGAAATTCCGAGTTGTGCACGTTGACGTAGTAGCTCTCGGGATTGGCCAGGATGTCGGCGATCAGCGCGGGGACTCCCGCACTGTTTGGGAAGCGTTCCGGTTGAGTGTCACCGTTCAGGCAATCGGCCGACTGACCGCCCTGTGGCCACGCCAGATTTGCAACCACCGGGCCGTTATCGCCGCGTTCTCCCTTGTGGATATGGGCCGCCCGACCATTGCCCGGCGCCAATTCGAGCTCGGCGATGCGTTTGACCTGCAGGTTGTAGCAAATGACGTTCGGGTTGCCATCGATCCCGAACACATAGATTTCGCCTCGGCCATTCTTATCGCCGGCCTTGCCCTTCTTTGCTGACGCGCTGACTTCCTCGCGGCCGTCGAGATCAGCATTCAACAGAATATTGGTATGACCGGCAAATGCCTGAGTGGCGGTCAAACCCAGCAGCAGCGCACCTGCGCCAGCCAGCGATGAAATTCGTCCGAGCGTGCTCATCTTCGTCTCCTTCAGTAAAGGGGGGGTAGGGCCTACCATGGCAGCAGGCACTCCCTCACTACGAAGCTCAGCGGCTATCGGATGCAGGTCCGATCAAATTTTGTCGCCTGGCGGTACTCGTGGCTCGGTCGGCAGCGGTCGACCCCAACCGCTGCCTTCACTCGAACATGTCGGGCTGCGTCTTCGCGATATGTTCGTAGATCGACTGGAAATGCAGCCAGCCGATATATTCGCTGCCGACATGTTCGCGGCTGTAACGCGCACGATCCGGTGGCACCATCACCGGTTTGTGGCCGGTCGCCTCGACCATCAGCTGCTGGCGGCAGCAGCGCTCGAGCGCGATGAACCAGAACGCGGCGGCTTCGATGCTGTGGCGGCTGGCGGTGAGCAGGCCATGGTTCTGATGGATCGCCGCCTTCACGCCCTTGAACCAGTCGCAGACCGCGATGCCCGCTTTCTCTTCGACCGCGACCTGGCCGGCCTCGTCCTTGATGACGACGTGATCTTCGAAGAACGCAGCGGCGTCCTGCGAGATCGGATCGAGCGGACGGCCCAGCGCGGCGAACGCGGTGCCGTAGACGGTGTGCGCGTGGCACATCGCGAGGATGTCCGGATGCGCCTCGTGCACGGCCGCATGCAGCACGAAACCGGCGCGATTCAACGCATGGGCACCTTCAACGACCTTGCCCTTGTGATCGGCCAGGATCAGGTTCGATACCTTCACCTGATCGAAGTGCACACACATCGGATTGGTCCAGTACAACTCCGGATACTCCGGGTCCCGGATCGTCAGATGGCCGGCGAAACCGTAGTCGAAACCTTCGATCGCAAAGGCGCGGCAGGCGGCAACCAGGCGTTGCTTCAGGTGCAGGCGCTGCTCGGCGAAGGTGGCGAACTCGGGCTCGATCGGAAAGATCAGGCCATCCTGCTTCGGCTGATAGATCGACACCGAGCGACGCACCGGGGTAGGGACGCTTGCCTTTGCAACGCGTTCGGAAATGACTGCCATGGGGGGGGGTCTCCTGGGTATCGGTCGACAAGTTCGCAATGGCCCCAACGATAGGCCATTGCCGGCATTCGATCCAGAGTTCGATCGCAATAGAACTTATCACGGGCCGTGATCAATCGGCGCGCGAGGCAGTGCCCTGGTTTGAAACTGAGGCACTGCCCCGAGCACGAAACGCCAGGTCCACTTCAGCGCAGCCAGGGCGGATTGCGAAACGCCTCGGAAAAGAAATCGACGAATGCCCGAATGCGCGGCACCAGCTTGCGTTCGGGCAGAAAGACGGCATGGATCGCGGTGTCGTCTTCGGCCTGGTAGTCGACCAGCAAGGGCATCAATCGGCCATCCGCAATCGCCGGCACCGCCAGATGCTCGGCCAGGCGCATGATGCCCACCCCGCCGACACAGAGCTGGAACAACGTCGGCCCATCGCTGCTGCGGAAATTGCCGCGCACTGCGATTTCCTCGAGCTGTCCGTCGACGACGAACGGCCAGCGGTTCAGCCGCTCCATCGAGGATTGCCACATCAGGCAGTTGTGTCGCGCCAGGCCTTGCGGCGTCACCGGGGCGCCGTGCTTGGCCATGTAGCCGGGCGATGCGACCACGATGCGCTGCAGCTTGCACAGGCTGCGGCTCATCAGCGACGAATCCTGCAAGCGCCCCATGCGGATCGCGACATCGAAATTTTCCTCGAGCAGATTGGCCGGCAGGTCCGACAGCGCCAGGTGCATCGTGAGCTTCGGACAGGCCTGCAGAAAGGCCGGCAGCAGCGGGACCACCTGATCCATGCCGAAAGCCAGCGGCGCTGTCACACGCAGATCGCCGATCGGCTCGTCGGAGCGGACCTGGCCCTCGGCCTGCTCCAGCTCCTCGAGAATGCGCCGGCACGACGCCAGAAACAGCGCGCCTTCGCTGGTCTGCCGCTGGGTGCGGGTCGACCGATGCAATAACTTCACCCCGAGTCTGCGCTCCAGACTGGTGATCGACTGGCTGACAAACGGCTGGCTGACACCCAGCAGATTGGCCGCCGCGGTGAACCCGCCGGTCTCGCACACCGCCTTGAAGACCCGCATCTCGAGTAGGCGTTCGTCTTTCATATTGATTCTCCGCCGGATTTCAGCGACCGTGAAGGGCAGAGGACGAAGCTCCCTTCGGCTATTCTTTCACGGCGACCGCATCGGCCACTCGAACCGTTCTGACATGAAAACCATCGACACTCCCCTGCTTCGAATCGCCTATGAAGACTGGAACCCCGATGCAGCGCGCAGCGTGGTGCTGTTGCATGGCTGGCCGGACAGTCAGCGGACCTGGGCCGGTGTGGTGCCAGTGCTGGTGCAGGCCGGTTGGCGGGTGCTGGTTCCGGCGTTGCGCGGGTTTTCGCCGACGCGGTTTCTCGACGACGCGACGCCGCGCAGCGGGCAGTTGTCGGCACTCGGATGCGACCTGCTGGATTTCGTCGATGCGCTCGGATTGCAGCGCCCGGCGCTGGTGGGACACGACTGGGGGGCACGGGCCGCAGCCAATGCCTGTGGACTGCGCGCCGGCGTGGCGAGCCAGCTGGTGTTGATGTCGGTCGGCTACGGTACCAACAGCCCGGACCAGTCGATCAGCCTCGAGCAGGCCCGCAACTACTGGTATCACTGGTACATGGCGACGCCGCGTGGCGAACGTACGGTGCGCGAGGATCGCCGCGCGTTTGCCCGCATCATGTGGGACACGTGGGCGCCGGCCGGCTGGTACCAGCCGGCCGAATTCGATGCCACCGCAGCTGCCTTCGACAACCCCGACTGGCCCGACGTGACGCTGCATTCCTACCGGCACCGTTGGGGCCATGCCGCTGCCGACCCGAACTACGCCGCGGCGGAATCGGCGCTGCATCCAGCCCCGGTGCTCGATGTACCGACGCTGGTGATCCACGGCGGCGCTGATACGGTCAATCATCCAGACACCTCGGCTGGCAAGGACCGGTTTTTCAATGGCCGATACGAGCGTATCGTGCTCGACGGACTGGGGCACTTTCCTCAGCGTGAAGCGCCGGATCGTGTGGCGCGGGCGCTGCTCGACTTTCTCGACAAGCCGCCCTTGTGACCCCACCGGATCGGGCCGATTCACGCGACACCACGGCCGCGATTGGCCGCTTGAACAACCGGGTCGACCCGGCCGCATCGACCGCCCAGCACGCTTACAAGCGGCCCAGCAGATCGGCCTTCTTCGCCTGAAACTCCTCCTCGCTGAGGATGCCCTTCGATTTCAGCCCGGCGAGCTTTTCGATGGTTGCAAAAATGTCCTGCTCCGAATGGCCACCCGAGCTCGTTGCCGAAGAGGACGCAGACGCAGGTGGGTTGTCCCAGCTCATCCCGCCGCCCTGAGAGGCGCTCTGCGACGGGGTTGCAGGCGCTGCAGACACCGCCCGCGGCGGCTGGCCATTCGACGAAATGACCGGCAGGCTGGCGACATCGATCAGCCCGTACTGGCTGTTGAAACTGAGCGTGCCGCCGATCGACTGCTGTTGCGAGAAGCCGCCGATCTGGTGATCCAGCGTGTCGTACACGGTGACGGTGCCATTCACGTCGATCACCAGCCGCCGGGCCTGCGCAAAATACGCATACCGCACGTTGTTCTGCGATCCGGTGCTGCTTGGATGCCGCAGGTCAGACGGCCACCAGTCGTTCGAGGTGCCAGGCACGAACAGGCTGGCAGCACCGAAACCGCCGCCGCCCTGCTGCTGGCCGCCGCCACCTTGCTGCTGACTGCTGCCGCCGTAGTTCGATTGATGTTGCCCGCTGTGGTAGCCGCCGCCCTGGGTTTGCGACTGGAAGCTGCCGCTGCGGATCAGGTCGGGCTGGCTGGCGATCAGGCTCGACAACTCCGAGCACAGGCCGTCGACACGGCCCTTCAGGTAGTTATTGAACATGTCCGACACCATGATCATGCCGCCGCGCATCCACTGGCCGGAACCGGCAAATTCGGGGTGATTGAACTGGGCCATGCTGCCGTTGCCGTTGATCACCGAATCGAGCATGCTCATGGTCGCGTCGAGGCTGAAGCCGTTGCGTTGCGCGATGTCGTTGATGATCTGCTGGCCGGCAGGTGAGAGTTGTCGCATAAAAAATCCATCGTGGAATTCCGCCGCCGAGGAATCCGGCGGCGGTGACGGCAGGCACTCTTTGGCGCGCCGCTGTCTTGAGGGACGAACGATAGCAGCCGGCGCTGTCGACGCGGTCCTGCACCATCGGTGGGCGAGCCTTTTCCATGGGCAAGCACGTGGTCGGCCTAGAATCCATGCCGCGGGCCACAAGCCCGACACCCCACAGCCCGGACGCCCGGGCTCAACCACAGCACCACAAGTGACTGCCATCACCATGACCGCTTCCCTCGATCCATCATCCGACCCGCTGCGCGCCGTTCGCGAGGCGCCGCTCGGTGTGCCCACCTCCTTGTTCGGCCTGCCCGGCCAGCCACCGCATGAACGCGTGCTGCTGGCCGCCGACGAGCAGACCGGCCTCAGAGCCATCCTTGCCGTACACAGCACCGCCCGAGGTCCGGCCTTTGGTGGCTGCCGCTTCTGGCGGTATGACAGCGAAGCGGCCGCGTTGACGGACGCGCTGCGCCTGTCACAGGGCATGAGCCTGAAGAACGCACTCGCCGATCTGCCGTTCGGTGGCGGCAAGGCCGTCATCCTCAAACCGGCCGCCGCGTTCGATCGCGCCGCCCTGTTCGCCGCCTTCGGTCGTGCCGTGCAGTCGCTGGGCGGTGCCTACATCACTGCAGAAGATGTCGGCACGACAACCGCCGACATGCTGGGCATGCAGGCCCAGACCACGTTCGTGAGCGGCATTCCACGCGCCGACGGGGTATTCGGTGGTGATCCGAGTCCGAAAACCGCCTGGGGCGTTTTCGTGTCGATCCAGACCGGCGTGCGCCTGCATCTGCAGCGCCAATCACTGGACGGCGTGCGCGTCGCGTTGCAGGGTCTCGGTGCGGTCGGCTGGCACCTTGCCGGCTTCCTGCATCAGGCGGGCGCGAAGCTGGTGGTGGCCGACTTCGACGCTGCCAAAGTCGCGCGGGCTGCAGACCTGTATGGCGCGCAAGCGGTCGCGGTCGATCAGATCCTGTCGGCCGATGTCGATGTGTTGGCACCGTGCGCGATGGGCGGAATACTGAATGCCGGCAGCGTGCCGCAATTACGTGCCCGACTGATCGCCGGTGCGGCAAACAATCAACTGGCCACCGCGGCCGACGGCGATGCGCTGCACGCGCGCGGCATCCTGTACCTGCCCGACTATCTGGTGAATGCCGGCGGCATCGTCAGCGTGGCACGCGAGTACCGCAACGAAGGTGACGAACAAGCCGTGATGGTCGAAGTCGGTCAGATTGCCGCGCGGGTGGAAGAACTGCTGGAGCGTGTGAAATCCAGCGGGCAGACGCCGGCCCGCGAGGCCGACGACTGGGCCAGGGCCAAGCTGGTACACGCCGACTGAGGCTTGCTCCGCGGCATCGTGCCTGAAGGCATTCCTACAGTACACCAGCCCTCACCGGCCGAACCGGAAGTGTGTGCCTTTGTGGGAGCCGCCTTCAGGCGCGATTGCGCAGCTTCAGGCCAAGGTCCGCCTGAATAAGGCCAGCGTCCGGTCCCAGGCCTGCTGGGCTGCAGCGGCGTTATAGCGCGGCGTGGTGTCGTTGTTGAAGCCGTGCTGCGTGCCGGGATAGGTCATGGCCTCGTATTTGACGCCCGCAGCCTTGAGGGCCGCCTCGTAAGCCGGCCAGGCGGCGTTGATGCGCTCGTCGTTCTCGGCAAAGATCACCGACAGCTCGGCCTTGATCTTGGCGGCCTGATCAGCCGTTGCGGGCGCACCATAGAACGGCGCACCGGCGCGCAACTCGGGCACCCGGGCGGCGAGAAAATTGACCATGCCGCCGCCATAACAGAAACCCACCGCGCCGAGCTTGCCGTTGTTGCCGGCAACGGTGCGTGCGTAGGCCGCCGCAGTGACGAAATCCTCCCGCGTCTTCGTCTGGTCGAGCTTGGCGAACAGTTCGCGCGCCTTGTCCTCGTCGCCCGGATAACCACCGAGCGGGAACAAGGCATCGGGTGCCACGGCAATGTGGTTTTCAAGCGCCATGCGGCGCGTCACGTCCTCGATGTGCGGATTGAGGCCGCGGTTTTCGTGAATCACCAGCACCACCGGCAACGGGCCGGCTGCCTGCGCCGGCCGCGCCACATAGGCGCGCACCTTGCCGTAGCCGGCGGGCGACGGGAACTCGACGAATTCGGTCTTCACGCGTGCATCGGTCGGCGCCACTTTCTGCGCCCGGGCGAAATCGGGGCTCAGCGCCGCCAGCAACGCCGTCGCCGTCATGCCGCTGGCAGCAGCAAAGCGCGCCGCACGGTCGAGGAAGCCGCGCCGGTCGATGTCGCCATGCACATACTGGTCGAACAGGCACCACAGGTCGGGATCGATCTGGGCGGCATCGAGTGCGGGAGCGGATTCAGTCATGGCGGCGATCTCGAAAAAGGAAAGGAGGAGGTGCGTTTTACACCGCCGTCCGAGGCCCATGGATTGTCGGGTCAATGCAGGGGAGTGCGTCTTTCTACCAGGCAGCGCGTGCGGAGCGCCACCGCCACGAGCGCTCATTCAGCAGGATGCCTGCAGCGCCTGCAGACGCGGCAGATCCTGGGGCTCATCGACGTCCCACAAGGTTTCGAATTCGCGCAGCGTCAGGTTCAGGGCGAGCGCCCGCGCCCGCGTCTGCGCCATCACAGCCGACGTGCTCCAGGTCATCGCGTCGAACAGCCCCGGTTGCGGCCGGCGCAGGCCGACCAGCACATAGCCGCCGTCTTCCGCCGGGTAATAAACCGCATCGTCACCGTCGGTGAGCGCCCGGGCCGCCTGTCGCAGGTGTTCGGGCGTCAACACCGGGCAGTCGGTACCGATCAGCAGCGTCGGACCATCGGCATCGGGCGCACTGAACACGGCATGCATGCGGGCGCCCAGATCACCAGCGGGCTGGACCCGGCATGGCACGCCGGCGGTCCGCCGCAGCGCCCGGAAAAAACGGTGGTCCGCGCCGGGGGTGCACCACAAGGTGACCGGACCCAGTTCGGCATCGCGCGCCGTCTGCAATGCTCGGAGGGTCATCCAGCGCTGCAGCCGCGCCGCACCGGCTGGGCCAAGTGCCGGAATCAGCCGCGTCTTGGCCAGGCCGGCCATCGGCGCCTTCGCCAGCACCGCGACCCGGACCGCCTGCAGACCCACGCTCGACGCAATGCGCGCTTCGGTCATCACGAATGCGGCCGGGTCAAGCCGTCGGCCGCTGTTCGAACGAATCGAACGAGCCATCGCCATCGACCACACTGAACTCCGAGACAACGGCCGCCGAAGGGCCTCGCGCAGCCCACTCGATGATGGCGTCGACGGCATTCGCCGGGCCGGCCACCATGGCCTCGACCGAGCCGTCGCGCCGATTGCGCACCCAGCCGAATATGCCCAGCCGGCGCGCCTGTTCGGCCATCGACCAGCGATATCCGACGCCCTGGACCATGCCGCGAATTTCAAGTTGGCGAACGACGTCGGTCATGAGCAGAGTCGCGTGATGGACGGGCCGAGCCCGTCTCGGCCGGCTGCGAAAGACTCGAAGCCCTCAGCAACCAAAAGGAAGTGAACACATTGTGCATGGCCCACCTCACAGGGGCGCCGATCCCGCACATCGTCCCGCCATCGAAACCCCTTGAAAAGGCAGACGGCAGACCCTAGATCGGAATAGCCAGGGTGCGACATCGTTCAAGTCGGTGCCCGTTTCAACTCAAGGAGGTATTGACCATGTACAGAAGCCTGTATTCCAGCGATCTGTTCGCCGAGATGGAACGCCTGCAGCGGGAGATGCAGCAGTCGTTCGACACCGTCTCCCCCAGCATCCGCGGTTTCGGCCGCAGCTATCCGGCATTGAATGTCGGCAACACCCCCACCTCGGTGGAAATCTACGCTTTTGCGCCGGGCATCGATCCGGCCAGGATCGAGGTCAACCTCGATCGCGGCGTGTTGACGATCGAAGGCGAGCGCCCGGCGCAGACCGTCGATGCCGGCAACGGCAACAGCGACGGCAAGTCGACCACCCACATCAAGGAGCGCTTCGAAGGCCGCTTCCGCCGCGTCGTCAGCCTGCCAGACGATGTCGATCCGGACGGTGTCAGCGCCAGCTACCGCGACGGCGTGCTGCAGGTCAGCGTGAAGCGCCGCGAGTCGGCCCAACCCCGCCGCATCCAGGTGCACTGATCAATCAAGGAGCAAGCATCATGACAACCCAAGAAGTCACCCGCCGTCAGAAAGACCAGCCGGCAGCCCGGCAGGACGAATCGACCCTGCTGCCGCAGGTCGACGTGATCGAGGGCAGCAACGGCATCACGCTGTACGCCGATCTGCCCGGGGTTCCGAAAGACAAGCTCGAGGTTCGGGTCGACGGTGAGACGCTGTTGATCGAGGGTGAACTGGCGCTGCCGCTGCCGGCCGATCTGGAACCGAGCCACGCCGAAGTTCGGCGCAAAGCCTATCGGCGCGCGTTTACGCTGAGCCGTGAACTCGACGCCGAGAAGGTAGTGGCCGAGTTCAGCAACGGCGTGTTGCGACTGAGCATTCCGAAAGCGGCCCACGCCCAGCCACGGCGGATCAACGTCCAGGCCGCCTGACCGCACGGGCCGGCAGACCGACGGTCGCCGGCTTGTCGAGCCCCGCACAGGCCGACCGACGCGAAAACCCGCGTCGGTCTTTCAGTTCATTCTGCGGCTTGCCGACGCAAGGTCGGCAGGCCGACACCACAGGCGTCGAAACCGCCGTCGACTGCCAGCACCTGGCCGTTGACAAACGACGCGGCAGGGCTGCACAAGAAGCCGGTCACCTGCGCCATCTCGGCGGTCGTGCCATACCGATTGAGCGGGATCGCATCGTAATAGTCGGAGCGGATCGCCACGCTGTGCACGAGCTTGGCCATTTCAGTCTCGACCGGACCCGGCGCGATCGCATTGACCCGGATGCCGACCGTTCCCAGTTCAACCGCCTGCTGCTTGGTCAGGTGGATCAGCGCCGCCTTGCTGGTACCGTAGGCGACCCGCAAGGTGCTGGCCCGCAACCCGGAGATCGATGCGATGTTGACCACACTGCCGCCGCCGTTGCCGCGCATCACCGCCGCACAGGCCTGGGTGCAGAGAAAGGCGCCGTCTAGGTTGGTCGCCATCACGTCGCGGAATTCCGCATAGGTCAGCTCCGCGATCGGCTTGAAGACGGCAATCCCGGCGTTGTTGACCAGCGCATCAATGCGCCCGAAGGTCTGCGACACCTGATCGATCGCTGCCTGCACCTGGCCCGGATCACGCACATCACAGACGATCGGCAACACGCGTTGCGGATCGTGCAACTCGCGACCGGTCTGGTCGAGTGTGGGTCGATCGATGTCGAGCAGCGCGACCCGGTAATCGTTGGCCAGGAACCATTCGGCAATGGCTCGCCCGATGCCGCGTGCGCCGCCGGTCACGACAGCCACGGGCAACGAATTGTCTTTTGTCATCACATCCTCGGGGTTTACCACCGGTCCATTGTCTGGGCACTCGGGCGCCCGTCATCGTGCGCCACGCAGGATCGCGATCGCGACCGCGCAGCAAGTGCGCGCTGCGGGTGAATTGTGCCCGTGCGTCCGCTTGCCGCAGCACGCCCGCACGGGGTGGCGGTGACATGGGCGTCACTCACCTCGAGCTGATCCTCGGCGCGATCGCATTGTTCGTGGGTGCGCTGGTGGTATCCAGACTGGCCCGCGCCCAGACCCCCTCGACCGCGTAAGCCAGGCTTCGCAGCGGCTTCAGCGCGACAGCGGCACGATCAGGCTGGCTGCCAGTCCGATCGCCGCGCAGCCACCGAGCAATGGCATCACGCCGACCTTGAAGCGGAACAGCGCAATCGCGGCAGCGGCCGCGATAAGGGCCGAAACGACATCGAAACGACCGGTGAAACCTTGCGGCCAGAACACATGGTATGCAAAGACCATCGCCAGGTTGACCACCACACCCACCACCGCGGCCGTGATCGCCGACAGCGGCGCCGTGAAGCCCAGCTTGCCGTGCGTCGCTTCGACCAGCGGGCCGCCGGCCAGGATGAAGACGAACGACGGCAGGAAGGTGAAGAAGGTGACGACGCAGGCGGCCAGCGCACCGCCCAGGAACAGCGCATCGGGACCGGCCACCTGCCTGACCCATCCGCCAACGAAACCGACGAAGGCCACCACCATGATCAAGGGCCCCGGCGTGGTTTCGCCGAGCGCGAGCCCGTCGATCATCTGCGCACCGCTCAGCCACTGATGCGTCTCGACCGCGCCCTGGTAAACATACGGCAGCACGGCATAGGCGCCGCCAAGGGTGAGCAGCGCCGCCTTGGTGAAGAACCAGCCCATCAGCGTCAGCGTGCCTTGCGGACCGTCGACTGCGACCAGCACCGCCATGCCGAGCAACCACAGCCCGCCACCAACCGCAAGCACCGCGATCAGTCGGCTGCGCGAGAACCGCGCATGGGCCGGTGTCGGCGTCTGGTCGTCGATCAGCGCCGGCCCATGGCCTTGCCCTGCGCTGCCATGCGCACCGCCGAGTGCGAATACATCGGGCCAGCGCCGCGCTCCGAAATGACCGATCAGCGCAGCCACGAGCACGATGGCCGGAAACGGGGTCGAGAACGCGAAGATCGCGACGAAGGACGCCGCCGCCAGGCCCCACATCCAGCGGTTCTTCAAGGCCCGTGTGCCGATGCGGTGCGCGGCATGCAGCACCAGCGCCGTCACCGCGGGCTTGATGCCGTAGAAGATGCCGGCCACCAGCGGCACATCCCCGAAGCGCAGATAGATCCAAGACAGCGCGATCAGGATGAACAAGGACGGCAGAACGAACAGCATGCCGGCGACGATCCCGCCAAGCGTCCGATGCATCATCCAGCCGATGTAGGTGGCAAGTTGTTGCGCTTCGGGGCCCGGCAGCAGCATGCAGTAGTTCAGCGCATGCAGGAAGCGGCGCTCGCTGATCCAGCGTCGACGCTCGACCAGTTCGGCATGCATGATCGCGATCTGCCCGGCAGGGCCGCCGAAGCTGACGAAGCCAAGCTTGAGCCAGAAGCGAAATGCCGACCAGAAGCCGATTGCCGGTGGCGCATCGGTCGGGGTGTTCGGCGCTGCGGCGCTGACAGCATTGATCATGACAAGTTGGTCATGTCGAATCTCCGGGCGCCACAGGGGCCGTCCACATAGCTGAAGTGTATGCATCATCGCCCGTCACACGGCAGGGAAGAATGAGCCTGGAACAGAACGATTGGATCGTCCGGACTGGCGCGTGGCTGCGGCGCGGTATCGAGGTGGCACCGCGCCAATGTCCGACACCGAGATCGGACAGCAGCCACTAGGCTGCAGGTCCGAGAGTGGTTTGAATCGGGGATGAGTGCTTTCGATGGCACGCATTTCCCCTTTTCCACCGCAAAGGCAAACCGATGAATTCCGAATCCAGACCGACCACCAACCCCGAAGCCGCTCGCGAGCAACTCTGGGACCTGATCAAGGACATCAAGTTCGGCATGTTTACGTCACGCCATGGCAACGGCCACCTGCATTCGCGACCGATGACGGTCCAGAACAAGCGGCTCGATGCCGACGACTGCCTGTGGTTCTTCATGTCGCGCAGCAATGAAGCCGTCGCCGACTTCCAGCGCGATCCGTCGGTCAACGTCTCGTTCGCCGATCCGTCCGACGACAGCTACGTATCCGTCACCGGCAACGCGTCGGTGATCGAGGACATTCGCAAGAAAGACGAGCTGTTCTCGACCATGGTCAAGGCATGGTTCCCGGGCGGCTCGACCGATCCCGACCTCGCACTGGTGCGCGTCGACATCGTGCATGCCGGTTACTGGGATGTACAGGAGAGCAAGATCGTTCAGCTGTATGAAATGGCCAAGGCCGCAATCACCGGCAAGCCGCCGACCGACCTGGGCGAACGCGGCGAAGTCAAGCTGCGCTGATTGCGGGGCTGATCATGGGCTGAGCCGGAAAGGCCGGGCGCGCGCGATGCGCGTCCCGGCCGGACTCGGAGGATGGTCGGAAAAATTGAATACAGTCGACCCATCGACCACCAACCCGAGCCCATCCGATGAAGACAAGAGCCGCCGTCGCCTGGAAAGCAGGCCAGCCCCTCAGCATCGAAAGCGTCGATCTCGACGGCCCGAAGGCGGGCGAGGTGCTGGTGGAGATCAAGGCCACCGGCATCTGCCACACCGACTACTACACCTTGTCCGGCGCCGATCCGGAAGGCATTTTCCCGGCCATCCTGGGCCATGAGGGCGCCGGCATCGTGGTGGATGTGGGCCCCGGCGTCACGTCGCTGAAAAACGGCGACCACGTGATTCCGCTGTATACGCCGGAGTGCCGCCAGTGCAAGTTCTGCCTGTCGCGCAAGACCAACCTGTGCCAGCTGATCCGCAGCACCCAGGGCAAGGGCCTGATGCCCGATTCCACCAGCCGCTTCAGCCTCGACGGCAAACCGCTGTTTCACTACATGGGTACCAGCACCTTCAGCAACTACACGGTGGCGCCCGAGATCTCGCTGGCGAAGATCCGCGAAGACGCGCCGTTCGACAAGGTCTGCTACATCGGCTGCGGCGTGACTACCGGCATCGGCGCGGTGATCTTCACCGCGAAGGTCGAGGCGGGTGCGAATGTGGTCGTGTTCGGCCTCGGCGGCATCGGCCTGAACGTGATCCAGGGCGCAAAGATGGTCGGTGCCGACAAGATCATCGGCGTCGACCTGAATCCGGCGCGCGAAGACATGGCGCGAAGGTTTGGCATGACGCATTTCATCAACCCGAAGGACATCGAAGCCAACGGCGGCAACATCGTCGATGCGATCGTCCAGCTGACCGACGGCGGCGCCGACTACAGCTTCGAGTGCATCGGCAATACCAAGGTGATGCGTCAGGCGCTGGAGTGCACCCACAAGGGCTGGGGCCGCAGCATCATCATCGGCGTGGCCGAAGCCGGCGCCGAAATCAGCACCCGGCCGTTCCAGCTCGTCACCGGCCGCAAGTGGGAAGGCTCGGCCTTCGGTGGCGCACGCGGCCGTACCGATGTGCCGAAAATCGTCGACTGGTACATGGAAAACAAGATCAACATCGACGACCTGATCACCCACACAATGCCGCTGGAAGACATCAACAAGGGCTTCGACCTGATGAAGCGTGGCGAATCGATTCGCGGCGTGGTGATCTACTGATGGCCGCTGCGTTCGAGGTGACTGCCGAACACCGCTGTGCAGGCGGCATGCAAGGCTTCTACCAACACGACTCGACGCAGATTGGCCTGCCGATGCGGTTCGCGGTATTCCTGCCGCCACAGGCGTCGCCGACATCGCGCGCGCCCGCCCTGCTCTATCTGGCCGGGTTGACCTGCACCGAGGAAACCTTTTCGATCAAGGCCGCTGCGCAGCGCCGGGCGGCCGAACTGGGCCTGGCGCTGATCGCGCCCGATACCAGCCCGCGCGGCGCGAATATCGAGGGCGAAACCGACAGCTGGGATTTCGGCGTCGGCGCCGGCTTTTATCTCGACGCGACGCAGGCGCCGTGGAAAGCAAACTGGCGCATGGAAAGCTGGCTGATCGACGAACTGCTGCCGATGCTGGTCGAGCACCTGCCGATCGATGGCGCACGGCTCGGCATCTTCGGGCACTCGATGGGCGGACACGGCGCGCTGACCCTCGCACTGCGCCACCCGGGACGGTTCAAGTCGGTTTCGGCGCTGGCGCCGATCTGCGCACCCAGCCGCTGCCCATGGGGCGAAAAAGCCTTCACCGGCTACCTGGGCAGCGATCAATCAGCCTGGCCAGCGCACGACGCCACGGCATTGATGGAACGCCAGGCGTCTCCACCCTTCCCCGCCGGCATCCTGATCGACCAGGGACTGGCGGACAAATTCCTGGCCGAACAACTGCACCCGCATCTGTTCGAGGCCGCATGCAAACAGGTCAATCAGCCGTTGACGCTGCGTACACACGAAGCTTACGACCACGGCTATTTTTTTATCCAGAGTTTTGTCAACGACCATCTGGAACATCACCATCGGACACTCGGCCCAGGCCGGGCCGAGAGATAGGCTGGTGCGAACAGCGCGCGTCATCCGATCATCGGACGGTCTTGAGTTACGGTCACATCCGAAGCGGCGCTGCGGTGCTTCAGGATTCGGCATGCTTTGATCGGAGCGGGCACGGGAGGCTGGGTGAATGCCGGGTCGACTCAGCCCGGATGGCGCTGCTGGAGCATCGCCGCGCGCCGTTTGCGAATCTCCGGCGGCCAGAACATCTACAAGGCGGAGTGCGCGGCGTGTCACGGCGCCAGACTCGAAGGCCAGGCGGATTGGCAGACCCGCCGACCCGACGGCAAGCTGCCCGCTCCGCCGCATGACATGACCGGGCACACCAGGCATCACCCGCGGCCCTTCCAGCCCCACGCCAGCAAGCCCGCCAGCGCCAAGCCGCCGACGAGCAAGATCATCGATCCGAAACTCATCACGCCCTTGTTGAGATCCGCCACCGCTGCTTACCTCCTGTCGACGTTCGTTTGGCGCCGGTGTGGCGCCTGGCCGCGCAGGTTATCACCTCGCTCTCAGGGTCTGGTTACGAACTTGCTGCGCCGATTGGGCGGCATCGCCGGCGGGCACCGCCCGTTCAACCCGATCGCGCCCTGCTGCCTTGGCGCTGTACAGGGCCTGGTCCAGCCGCTGTTGCAAGGCCTGCATCGGCTCGGTCTGCGCCTCCATCACCACAAGGCCGATGCTGACAGTGACCGGCTCACCACCGATCTCTGGATGATGGAGCCCTCGTACGGCCTCGAGCATCCGCTGGGCGACACGTTCGGCGCCGACCTCGTCCGCGCCTGGCAGCAGCACGCAGAATTCTTCGCCGCCCACGCGGGCGACGCTGTCGATGTTGCGTGCAGCGCCGCGCAATGCTTCGGCCACGCGTTTCAAGATGGCGTCGCCGGCAACGTGGCCGCAGCGGTCGTTGATCTTCTTGAAGTGGTCGATGTCGATCGACAGCAGCGCGAAGCACTGACCGAAGCGCCGTTGCCGCTGCGATTCGGTCAGCAGCAGTCGCTCCATCGGACGCCGATTGAGCAGACCGGTCAGCATGTCGTGGTCCGACTGGTACTGCAGCCGGCGCACCAGGCGCAGCATCACCATGGCCGTGAGATTGGCCTGCAGCAGCAGCGCGATGACCAGTGCGAACAAGGCGGCAGCGACACCATCGCCCCCGGGTTGCCGCAGATAGGCCTGGAAACCCGCGGGGCTCAACACGGCGGCCCCGCCGCGCACAAGGAAAAGGACCGCCAGAATCGCCATCGGCGAGGCGCACCAGGCAGCTGCCGTAGGGCCAAATTCGGTCGCCAGCCCGCGGCGGATCTCGGCCGCGCCGCGCAGCAGCGTCCAGGCCATGACCGCCGCTGCCAGAAGCACCGCGGGCAGCGGACTCAGCCCCGCGACCGCCGTGCCCGATACGCTCAACAGGCCCAAACCGAGCAGCAAGCCATGCTCGCGGTCGCTGGCCGGCAGGCGTGCAAAACGCTGGATGCCGCGCCGCAGCGCCACGAAAGCGGCCAGCATCAGCCCATTGCCAACGCCCACCGAGAGCCATTGCGAGGCCTGTCCTCGCAGCAGAATCAGCGCCAGCCCGCCGGCCACCAACCCCGCCATGGCGGCCCAGTGCAGCGCGGGCCAGCGAGCCAGGCGAAGCCAGGCCGCAGCCAGCCAGAATAGGCCGAAAAGCGCCTGTTGCAGCAAGATGACGATCAGAAGCAGTTCAGTATTGGGGATGGTTGTCATGAGGATTGGCACACCGCGGACGTCGACCGGCCGACCTGTCGGCGCGAACGCGCTCACCAGCATCGGTTCGAACCCGCGTGAAGCTTGTTCAGCATATCCGCTGCGCGGCCGGGCCTGGATCCGCGCACCCGCCTAGACTAGAGTCCATGACTGCTGTTCCTGAATGCGCGTGGCTGGCCGGCGCCACCGGGCTGGTGGGCCGCGAACTGCTGGCCCTGCAAGCTGCTCGCCGAGTGCATGCGTTGCTGCGCCGACCTCAGGCGATGCCGCCCGGCGTCACCACTCACCTGGTGGACTACGCGGCGCTCGACCTGAGCGCGCTACCCGCACCGCGCCACGCCTATTGCGCGCTGGGTACCACGATCAAGGTCGCCGGCTCTCAGGCCGCATTCCGTGCTGTCGATTTTGATGCCGTGATGGCCTTCGCGCGCGCCGCGCACGCTGCCGGCGCCACCGCATTCGGAGTCGTCTCGGCGCTGGGCGCGTCGGCCGATTCCGGGACCTTCTACAACCGTGTGAAAGGCGAGGTCGAAGACGCCTTGCAATCGCTGGAGTTTCACAGTCTGGTGATCGCACGGCCGTCGCTGTTGCATGGCGACCGCCAGGCCCTGGGCCAGCCCGCGCGACCGCTGGAGCGCGTGGCCCAGATGCTGGCGCTGCCGCTGCGCGCGGTGCTGCCGGACTCGGTGCGACCGATCGCGGCCGCGACCGTGGCACGCGCGCTGATGCGTGCGGTTCAACAGGAACACCCGGGCGTGCGCGTGCTGGAATCGGGCGCCTTGCAGAAACTCGGAACCGCCTGACTGTCAACGCTTGACTGGCTCAGCGGTTCGCAGGGCCGACTGCTGAATTGCGGACTTGCCTTCCGGCCTGGCGTTCTGGGGCTTCCGGGGGTCCAGCTTTCCGGCCTTTGGCCATGCTGGCCAGCCGACTCGATATCTGGAACAGAAACCGGTGTCGCATGGACACGTCACTTCAACACGCGTGGTTCCAGGCAGCGCCAACCCTGTCTATCATTCGACGCATGTCTTTGATCGTCCTCACCCACTGCGTCGCCCCCGCCGCACGAGCCTCGCGAGCCGCACGAGCTCGCCGCTCGTTGCTGCCGTGCGCCACGCGTGAGAGAGAACCGAAGAAGTCGACGATCCAGTAGTCACCCGACACCCGCTCTCCCCGCTCAGGCCACGGCTCACCACCGTGGCCTTTTTCTTTGTCCGTCCCACCTGAAAGGCCCGTCATGAAGCCCCCGCAACCGCCCCTGCCCTTCCACCACCTGATGCCGATCACCGAGCGCCCCGCCGAGGTCTTCGTCCGCGGCGACGGCGCCTGGCTGTGGGACGCCGATGGCAAGCGTTATCTGGACTGGTTGCAGGGCTGGGCCGTCAACGCCCTGGGGCACTGTCCGCCGCTGATCACGCAGACATTGCATGCGCAATCCACTCAACTGCTGACATCCAGCCCGGCGTTCTACAACCTGCCCGCGCTGCAGCTCGCCGAACGCCTGTGCAGCTTGAGCGGTTTTGCGCAGGTTTTCTTCGGCAGCACCGGCGCCGAGGCCAACGAGGGGGCGATCAAGCTGGCGCGCAAGTGGGGCCTTGCCAATCGCGCCGGCGCCTACGAGATCATCAGTTTCGAGAACAGCTTTCACGGCCGCAACCTGGCGACCATGGCGGCCAGCGGCAAGGCGGGTTGGGAGCGTCTGTTCGCACCTCGGATGCCCGGCTTCAACAACAAGGCCAGGCTCAACGACCTGGCATCGGTCGTCGACGCGATCAACGAGCGCACCGTCGCCATCATGCTGGAGCCGGTGCAAGGCGAAGCCGGCGTGCGCCCGGCCACGCCGGCTTTCCTGAAGGCGCTGCGCCAGCTGTGCGACGAGCGCGGCCTGCTGCTGATCTTCGACGAGATCCAGACCGGCTGCGGCCGCCTGGGGCAGCTGTTCGCGTTCCAGCAGGCCGGGGTCATGCCCGACATCATGACGCTGGGCAAAGGACTGGGCGGCGGCGTGCCGATTTCCGCCGTGCTGGCGCAGCGGCACTGCAGCGTCTTCGAGCCTGGTGATCAGGGCGGCACCTACGCTGGCAACCCGCTGATGTGCGCCGTCGCCCTGGCGGTGATCGATGTGCTGAGTCGCCCCGAGTTCCTCGCCAACGTGCGCACCATGGGCCAGCTGCTGCGCAGCGGGCTCGAGGATCTGTCAGCGCGCCTGGATCTGGGCGAAGTGCGAGGTCAGGGGCTGCTGCTCGCCATCGAGCTCGGCACCGACACCGCGCCAATGCTGGTGCGAGCGTGCCGCGCGCACGGCTTGCTGGTGAACGCTGCACGACCCAGCTGCCTGCGGATCATGCCGCGGCTCGACAGCACCGCGGACGAGATCGCACACGGCCTGGAAATCCTGGGCAATGTGCTGCATCCTGTGTGCGAACCGGTGGCGTCGGCCGCTTGAACCGGACGAAACCGCGAGAACTTGTGCGGCGCATGCAAAGATCGCGGTGCGCCGAACGTTTACCCGCGCGTGAAGCGCCGGCCGAACCAGCCAGGCAGGCAGGTGCAGACTTACTTCGCCGCTTCCGGGAAAACCGGCAGCTTGCCGATATCGCGCGGATCGTGCTGGATGATGAGCGTCGCCTTCAGGTTTTTCTGGATCTCCTTGATGCGCTGGATCGACGCGATCGTCTGCGCACGGTCTTGATTGAATCCCGGCACGCCTTCCTGCGCGAAGTTCTCGCGAAAGTGCACGGCGTCGCCGCTGAGGATCACAGGCCCCGTGTCCTTCAGGCGGACCAGCAGCATGCTGTGCCCGGAGGTGTGGCCCGGCCCGCGCAGCATCGTGACCGTGCCGTCACCGAACACGTCCTTGTCCATGCTCTGCGGCTCGACCTTGCGCTTCTCGGCGATCCAGGTCTCGAAGCCCTTCACGTTCGCACCAGCCACTGGCGGCGTGGCGTTGATGCCGTCCCAGTCGCCTTTGCCGATCAGCAGCGTCGCGTTCTTCAGTGCCGCGAGCTGCCCGGTGTGATCAGCATGGAAATGGCTGATGCCGACATACTTCACGTCATCCGCATTGATGTTGACCTGTTTCAGCAGATCGGCCAATGGCTTGTTGGTGGCGTTGGGAACCGAACCCGGCAGGTATCCGGTATCCCAGATCATCACATCCGAACCATGGCGGATCACATAGCAGCTGAAGGTGAACGGCTTCGTCGTCTCGGTGTAGGCATAGGTGTCGGTGAATCGCCTCGGATCGTTCGCCCCGCTGCCGCAGTCGAGCCGGGTGAGCGTGACCTCCTGCGCGGCTGCAGCGACCGAGAACAGGGCGCAGGCGCCGATTGCCAACCAGGACTTCGTCTTCATGCCATCTCCTTGAAAAAAAGTCATGATATCGAGGGCATCGAAGACAGGCGCACGCATCGGAAATAGCCTCGCAGGCCGCTCGGCGGAACTGACCCGTGCTCAAAGGCTGCCCGCCCTTCGCTCCACTGTGTCACACGCCTGACGGCCGAGTCGGGGGCTTCAACGGGTGAACATGGCCGGACGCTGGGCCGGGAAGGCGCTGCTGCGAGCCTTTTGCGCCGGTCAGAAGCCCAACTTGAAGCCGACCGTCAGCAGGCCGCGCCGGCTGGCACGGCGCGCAGTTGCAGGCTCGACTCGGTGCTGCGGTCGCGGCCAGCGGACTCGCGCAGCGTTGCGCCCTCAAGCTCGCAGTCGCTACGCTCCAGCATCCCGGCATCGTCTGTCTGCAGCGGGCGACCCGCCAACGCCGGCAGGCTCACCACCAGCGCCGCCAGGCCGGCGCAGATGAGCGTGTGTTTGCTTGAGACAAGCCAGGCGTTGACCATCAGCGACATAACGACATATCGGCCAATCGTGCCGACGCTCGATAGGCAGCACAAGCCGTGCATGCATCAGCTTGTCAGCCTGTCATCTGGTGTCGCTGGCCATGCCCTATGCTGCGCGACCTGATGTTCAATGGAGTTTCGATGCCTCAAGAAAAGCCCGGCGCCATACGCCGCTTCTTCCGCTGGATCTGGCGTTTCATCGACGGAAGCCGCCGGGTGGTGCTCAACCTGATCTTTCTGGGCATCATGGCTGTGGTCGTCTTCGGTCTGGTGAAAAGCAGGCTGCCCACACTGGACGACAAAACGGCGCTGGTACTACAGCTCGGCGGCAGCATCGGCGAGCAGACGACCGGCGGCCTGCGTGCCACGGCACTCGACCAGGTGCGCGGCGAGACGGCGCAGAAGATCCAGTTGCGTGACGTGCTGGCGGTGCTCGACGCCGCCGCCACTGATCCGAAAATCACCGGCGTGGTGCTGGTGCTGGACGAATTGCAGGCCAGCGGCTTCGCAACCCTGCGCGAAGTGGCCGCGGCGATCGACCGGTTCAAGGTCAGCGGCAAGAAGGTCGTGGCCTGGGGCTCGAACTATGACCAGCGCCAGTACTACATCGCCGCGCACGCCGACGAGGTTTACCTGCATCCCTATGGCGCTGTGCTGTTGACCGGCTTCGGCAACCTGCGCAACTACTACAAGGACGCGATGGACAAGGTCGGCGTCAAGGCCAATCTGATCCGCGTCGGAACCTACAAGAGCTTCGCCGAGCCCTACATCGGCAACGGCCCGTCGCCGGCATCGATCGAGGCCGACACCGCCCTTTACGGCTCGCTGTGGAAGACCTATGCCGTCGACGTCGAAGCCAAGCGCAAGCTGGCGCCGGGCACGCTCGCCAAGCTCATCGACGAGGCGCCGGAACGGCTGGCCGCCGTGGGTGGCGACATCGCCAGACTCTCGCTCGAACACCAACTCGTCGACGGCCTCAAGACACGCGACGAACTGCGTGCGCTGATGATCTCGCGCGGCGCGGAGGACGAAGAAGAAAAGACCTTCCGCCAGGTGTCGTTCGGCGACTACCTCGGCCGCATCAAGCTCACCACTGAAGGCGACGCGATCGGCGTGGTCGTGGCCGAAGGCGAGATCGTCGACGGCGCGGCGCCGTCCGGCACCGTGGGCGGCCTCTCGACCTCGGCGCTGATCCGCAAGGCGCGAGAGAACAAGGACATCAAGGCGCTGATCCTGCGCGTCAACTCGCCGGGCGGCAGCGTATTCGGCTCGGAACTGGTGCGCCGCGAACTGGAGCTGACGCGCGCGGCCGGCAAGCCGGTGGTGGTGTCGATGGGCGACGTCGCCGCGTCGGGCGGCTACTGGATCTCGACCGCCTCCGACGAGATCATCGCCGACCCGGCGACCATCACCGGCTCGATCGGCGTCTTCGCACTGCTGCCGCAGGCCGACCAGGCGCTCGAGAAGGTCGGCGTGCACGCGGCCGGCGTGTCGACCACCTGGTTGCGCCATGCCGGCGACCCGCGGGTGCCGATCGATCCGCGCTTTGCCCAGTTGCTGCAGTCGAACATCGATCACATCTATGCCAACTTCACCGGCAAGGTGGCGGCGGCTCGCAAGACGACCCCCGACAAGATCGACGCCATCGCCCAGGGCCGGGTCTGGACCGGCGTGCAAGCCAAGGAGCGTGGCCTGGTCGACCGGCTCGGATTCTTCGGCGACGCGGTCAAGTCGGCGGCGACGCTCGCCAAGCTGGGCGACCAACCGCGCCTGGTCTACATCGAGCGCGATCCGGGTCCGTGGGCGCGGCTGGTGACGATGTTCAACGCCGAAGTGACGGCCGCCGTCGGCCAGGAGATCGATGCGCGCATCGGCGGCATAGGCGTGCCGCCGGTGGTGGTGCGCGACGCCCAGCGCGAACTCGGCTGGCTGGCCGGCGTGGCCAACCGCAACAAGCCGTTCGAAGGCATCGTGCACTGCCTGTGCGCCTCGCCCTGATGGCGGGGCAGGCCGCGCATTTGTCGACCGAGACGGCAGCGCCGGTCAGTCTGCGGCCGACCGCGGGGTCGATCGGCAACTCCTCGTACCGGACCCCACCGTATTCGATCGTGAGGCGTGCAGTGAACATCAGCGTATCGGTGCCCGGCGCTCTTGCGGGGCCAGCTTGTGTTGTCAACCTCGTTCGGGGCTTCGCATTGCACCGAAGACCCACCCTCGACCAGATGCTCCTTCCCACCATCCTGATCGCCGCCGCGTTGACCTGGAGCACTGCTGCAACTGCGGGGCCCAAGGAGGCCTGCGACTACAGCGCGCGACTGCTGGGGGTGAGCTGCGTGGTCATGGTCGACGGCAAGATCGTCCATGAGCAATACCGGCAGCCCGGTGATGAGGTCGAGCGCTGGCGGCTGGCCTCGGGAACCAAATCCTTTTCCGGCGTGGCCGCGGCGGCGGCTGCACAAGACCAGTTGCTGACGCTCGACGAACCGGTTTCGGACACCCTGACCGAATGGCGCAGCGACGAGCGCAAGGACATCACCATCCGCCAACTGCTGAGCCTGACCAGCGGCATCGCCACGCCCGCACCGGGCCGTGGCGGACGCATTGCGCCTGACGACTCGGGTGCACAGCCATTGATGTATCCACCCGGAACCCGCCATGCCTACGGCCAAGCCCCGTTTCAGATCTTCGCCGCCTTGATGGGGCGCAAGCTCAAGGGTGAAGGTTATGAGGCCTACCTCCAACGGCGGTTGCTGAACGTGCTGGGAATCACGCTCGAGTTCAAGCCCGTGGCCGGGCTGGGGCGCGACGCCGCCGACTGGGGCGGGGGTGGCGCCATGAGTGCCCGCGACTGGGCCCGGTTCGGCGAATTCGTTCGCCAGGGCGGCCAATGGAACGGCCGGCAGTTGGTCGATCCGGCCGCGCTCGCCGAGAACTTCATCGGGTCGGCCGTCCATCCGGGCTACGGCTTGACCTGGTGGCTGAAGCCACCGAAGGGCGGCGCCTCCGTGCCTCTTGAAGGCACGACCAAGAACGCCACCGACTTTTACCTGGGTGCGGCCGACACGTTGCCTGCGGACAAGATCTGGATGGCCGCAGGTGCAGGCAAGCAGCGCATGGTGATCGTGCCCGAACGCAAGCTGGTGGCGGTGCGCCAGACGAGTCGGCTGCTGCTCGCCGAACGCTCGGGGTTCAGCGACGTCGAGTTCTTGAGGCTGCTGCTGGACCCGCAGTGATGCGCTGCTGATCGGGATTCGCGTCGCGAGATGGGGCGCGACGATACCTGGGGTGGGATGTGCAATGGGCAGAATCGACATCACGCGCCGGCCCTGCCTCAAGGCCGATCTGCGCACCGCGATGGCGGGCTGCCGTTGCCGATGCGTTGGCGCACACCCCCAGCAGCATGGCGGTTGCCGACCGTCGCGGTGGCCCATTCCTTAAAGATCATTGACGGCGCGCCGAAGACACGGTTGTCGCTGTTCGCGCGGCTTGGCCAATCCAGCCTATCGACCAGGAAGGTTTTCGTGAGACTCAGTGTCGCAATACCCGTTGTCGTCGCCACCTTCCTCGTGGCGGTATCGCCGCGAGTAGCCGCGGCCGACAACAACACCACAGGGCTGCAGTGGTCAGGCTCCGGGTTTCTGACGCTGGCGGCCGGCAAGGTGCTGGGCGGCACCAACGATTCTGCTACCGACAACGGGTATCGCTGCCCATGCATGATCACCGACTACGCTCAGGGCGCCATCTACGAAAAGGGTGCGTGGCGCCTGGGCCCCGACAGCGTACTCGGCATGCAAGGAACGACCACGTTTGGCGACAGCGGTCTTTCGGTGACTGGCCAGGTGGTGGCGCGCGGTGCCCACAATGGGCGAGTCAACCTCGAATGGCTCTATCTCGGATGGGATGTGAACAGCAGCTTGACGTTGCAGGTCGGCCGCAAGCGCCTGCCGCTGCTGGCGCAATCCGAGGTTCAGGACGTCGGCTATGCCGTGCCCTGGGTCCATCTGCCGCCTCAGGTCTATGGCTGGGAGGTAGTCAACTACAACGGCGCCAATGCGCTCTATCGCGGGCGCTGGGGCGACGTATCGACGCTGGTGAATATCTTTGCCGGCAACGAAACCAAGGAAGACTCGCCCTACTGGAAGCTGTACAGCGGCCGCGCGACGCGCACCGATTCTCGCTGGACCGGCTTGGCCGGCGCCGAGGTGCGGCTGGCGTTGGGCGGGGCCGAATTGCGAGGCGTGTACGTCACTTCCAAGACGCAGAACCGCTTTGTCAGCGAAGGCGATGCCGACTACAGCGCGCCGGCTCGCCAGCATATCTGGGGCCTGTCGGCGTCGTATGACGAGTCCGAGTGGGTGGGTCGGGCCGAATGGTTGTACATCGATCGGCGCCAGGACTATGGCGGCGACCGCGCGAGCTTGCTGGCCCTGGGCCGCCGCTTCGGTCCATGGCTGCCGATGCTGTCCTGGTCTCGGTATCGGTTGCTCACGCTGGCATCGGACACGCCACGCGAGGGCCACGACCTGACGTCGCTGTTGCTGCGCCGCGAACTAGACGCCGGATCGGCACTGAAGCTGCAACTCGATCACTGGAAAGACCGGGCGACTCCGGGTTTTGCGTCCGCGCACGGCGACCGCACAGTAATCAGTGTGGCCTATGTCCGCGTCTTCTAGAAGGGGCATGTCGTGTCCCTGCTGAGTCGCCTGGTTCGCATCACAGTGTGGCTGGTGGCCATGGGACTGGCGTCGCAAGTCTTGGCCGACGACATCGTCGTCATCGTACACAAGGACAACGCCCAGGCGATCGACCTCAACTACGTGAAGCAACTCTACGTGGGTGCCGTCAGGGGCTGGCCCGACGGCACTCCTGCGTTCGTGCTGGACCAGCCCGACGGGTCGCCCGGGCGCGAACTTTTCTCAACCAGCGTGCTGCGCCGCAGCCCCGCCAACGTGCGCGCCATCTGGGCGCAGAACATTTTTACGGGTCGCGGCTTGCCACCCAAGATTGCGGCCGACGAGCAGATGAAGCACATCGTGGCCGGCAACCGCAACGCCGTTGGCTACATCCGTGCGTCGGATGTAGACGCCAGCGTCCGGGCGATCGAGCGCTAGTTTAGGGCGCTTTTGCAGTCTGCTCGCCAATGTCAAGCATGCCCGCCCTTACAACACCCTCTCTCTCGTCAAGGCAGGCGCAAGTCAGCTTTGCGCGCCTGGTCGGGATCGTGGCCATCTGCTGCTCGGTGTTCGTTGCGCTGGCTGCACCGGCGGGCTACTTCTGGTTGTCGTACAGCGCCGAGCAGCGGGAGGGCCGCATTGCTGCGCGTTTGCATGCCGCGTTCGTCACTCAGGTCATCGCTCAGTCGCAAGGCGACTGGCGCACTGAAATGACTGGATTGATCGACGCCGATCTGTCGCCTAGAGAACTGCCCGAGCAGCGCACGCTGACGGACATGGCTGGCGTTCAGTTGTCCGCCAGTGGTGTGCCGGTGGCGTGGCCGGTGCTGACCAGTCGTGCCGAACTGATCGGCCGCGAAGGAAAGGTCGGTGAAGTGGTCGTGCACCGATCGCTGCGTCCGGTGCTGCTGCGCACCGCAGCAGTGGGCGGTGTCGGGATGATGCTCGGCCTGGTCATCTTTCTGTCCTTGCGCGTATTGCGCCGCCGCGCACTGGAGCGCACGACGCTGGCGGTCCGCCGCGAAGAAGCCATGGCCCGCGAGCAGATCCAACACAGCCTTCGGGTGGTCTTCGGTCATGCGATCGACGGCATCGTGATGATCACCGACAAGGGCAATGTCGTGTCCGCCAATCCGGCGGCAGAGAAGCTGCTTGGCGTGACGACGTCGCAGCTCCTGGGCCGCCCGCTGGCCATGTGCCTGGTGCCGGTGGGCGAAAATGACAGGAATGCGTTGTCGGCCGTTGGCCAGTTCGAGGCGCGCGCGATGAGACCCGATGGCACGTCGCTGGACGTGGATGTGACGATCAACGAGGCCGGCGCGGGTACTGAGACCAAGCACATTGCGATGCTTCGCGACGTCACCGAGCGCAAGCGGCAGGAGGCGCGGTTGGTCAGGTTGGCCAACTACGACACCCTGACCGGCTTGCCCAATCGCAGCCAATTCATGCACAACTTGCGGCAGGCGATGGGCCGAGCCCAGCGCCACGAGCAGGCGATGGCACTGATGTTTCTCGACCTGGACCGATTCAAGGTCGTCAACGACAGCTTGGGTCATCACGTCGGCGACAAATTGCTGCAGCGTGTGGCAAGCCTGCTGGCCACTGCCTTGCGTCAGAATGATTCGTTGGCACTGCGCGATTGCTCCACGGAGGTCTATCGACTCGGTGGCGACGAGTTCACCGTGGTGCTGGAAGACCTGGGCACGGGCGAAAGCGCCGCAAAAGTGGCGACCCGGCTGATCACCATGCTGGAGCGACCTCTGATGATCGATGGCAACGTGCTCTATGTGTCCACCAGCATCGGCATCGCTCTCTTCGAGCCGGGCGACACCACAGATGTCGAGAGTCTGGTCAAGCAAGCCGATATGGCGATGTACCGGGCCAAAGAAGTGGCACGAGGCTCGATGCATTTCTTCAGCGCTGAGTTGGGCGCCAAGGCGAAGGCGCGCCAGGAAATTGAATTCGGCCTGCGTGGGGCACTGGAAGCTGGGCAGTTCAGCCTGCACTATCAACCCAAGGCCGATTTGACCAGCGGCCGTGTGATCGGTGTCGAGGCCCTGCTGCGCTGGAACCTGCCCGGTCAGCCGACCATCGGTCCTGATCGCTTCGTCCCCGTGCTGGAGGAGATCGGGTTGATCGTTCCGGTAGGTCTGTGGGTGCTGCGCGAAGCCTGCCGGCAGGTGGCGGAGTGGAATCGCATAGGCTCGCAAGCGCTGAGCGTGGCGGTGAACATCTCTTCGCGCCAATTTCACCAGCCCGAGTTAGCCGACCAGATCAGGGCAGCGCTGCAGGCAGCCGGGCTTGAACCGCAGTTGCTCGAGATTGAACTCACGGAGAGCATGCTGGTCGAGGACAGCGAGGCGGTTCTGCGCATCCTGCGAGGCGTCACTGCGCTGGGTGTACGAGTGGCGATCGACGACTTCGGGACCGGGCACTCCTCGCTGAGCTATCTCAAACGTTTCAACATCGACACCTTGAAGATCGATCGCTCCTTCGTGCGCGACACGCCTGGCGACTCCGAGGACAGCGCCATTGCGATCGCGGTCATCGCACTTGGTCACGGTCTAAATCTCCGCGTGGTCGCCGAGGGCGTAGAAACCCACGAGCAGGCGGCCTTCCTGCGCGAAAATGGCTGTGATGACATTCAGGGCTATTTGCTCAGCAAGCCCATGCCGGCGGCGGATCTGTCGGACTGGTTGGCTCGGCATCCTCGCGGCCTTCAACTCGGGCGTCGACTGCCGGCTGAGCCGGCGCTGGGGCATTCGTAGGCTGCGCCAGTTTGTGGCTGCGCAGGAGGGCCGGATCGGCTCGACACGGAGGGATCCGACAGTGAACCGGCCGGCGGATATGAACGGAACATAGCACCCCGCCACAGTGCTTTTGCGCCGACCGATGCGTGAAGATGCGACAGCTCCAACAGCGAACCGGGGCCGCCGACGCGGCCGAGATTCAGCCCATCTGCGCGAATGCCGGCGTGGCGAAAGTGGCTGCCAACGCAGTGGCCAGCAGAGTGCGTCGAATCTCGTGTCTCGTTGGCGTCAGTTTCGAGGACCGGCGCTTATGCAGCGGCGGATTCCGGTCGGGGTGCCGGATTGGCGGAAAAGTGGTCCATCGCGGCCGATACGCCGCTGGCATTGATCTGGATGCCGGACAGTTTGAGGCCCATCTCGACACCGGCCAGCGTGGCCAGCAGGGTCAGGTCGTTGCTGTCGCCGAGATGTCCGATGCGGAACATGCGCCCCTTGACCCGGCCCAGGCCGGTGCCGAGCGACAGGTCGAAGCGCTGGTGAATCAGCTGCCGCAAGGCATCCGCATCGACGCCGGCCGGTGTGATCACGCCGGTCAGCACTGGCGAATAGACCGCCGGATCGGCGCACTGGATTGGCAAGCCCCAGGCCTGCACGGCCGCGCGCACCGCCTCGGCCCAGCGCTGGTGCCGCGCGAACACCGCCGGCATGCCCTGCGCCAGCAGCATCTCCAGCGATTCGTGCAGCCCGTACAACAAATTGGTGCTCGGGGTGTAGGGCCAGTATCCGCCGCGGTTGATCTCGACGATCTCGTCCCAGGCCCAGAAGGCCTTCGGCAGCTTGGCGGTCCGTGATACCTCGATCGCCTTCGGCGACAAGGCGTTGAAGCTGATGCCGGGTGGCAGCATCAGGCCCTTCTGCGAGCCGCTGACCGCCACGTCGACACCCCATTCGTCGTGTTTGTATTCGGCGCTCGCCAGACCGGAAATCGTGTCGACCATCAACAGTGCGGGATGGCGTGATTCGTCGATGGCCCCGCGCACCGCGGCGATGTCGCTGGTGACGCCGGTCGAGGGTTGGTTGTGGACCACACACACGGCCTTGATGCGGTGCTGCGCATCCGCCTGCAGCCGCTCGGCAATCCGCGAGGCATCGACAGCGTGCCGCCAGGCCAGCGGCAGACCAGTCTCGTCGCAGGTGCCGGGCCGGGTCATGAATTCGGGCTCGAGACCCAGCCGCACCGCCATCTTCTGCCACAGCGTGGCGAAGTGCCCGGTCTCGGCCATCAGGACCGCGTCGCCCGGGCTCAGCACATTGACCAGCGCGGCCTCCCAGGCACCGGTGCCGGAGGCGGGATAGACCACCACCGGATGGCGGGTCTGGAAGATCTGTTGCAGGCCGCTCAGGATGGACTTGCCGAGCACCCCGAACTCCGGCCCGCGGTGATCGATGGTCGGCAGGCTGATGGCGCGCAGAATGCGGTCCGGCACCGGACTGGGGCCGGGAATCTGCAGAAAATGGCGGCCACTGGGGTGGCTGTCTAGACTCAGCATCACATCTCCTTGGAGACCACAGTTTTGCATACAAAATGCATTTGTCAACCATCTCTCGCTTAGAATCGCCTGGGCTGTCCGCGCTATTTTGCATACAACTTGGGGAATACCCGAATGGCAGACGTTCTTTCGATCCCTCGGCAGGCGCTGCACCAGGAGGTGGCGGTGCGCCTGCGCCAGCGCATCGTCGAAGGCGACATCGCCCCGGGCAGCAAGCTCAACGAACGCGAATTGAGCGAGCTGCTGCAGGTCTCGCGCACCCCGCTGCGCGAGGCAATCAAGATGCTGGCGTCCGAAGGCCTGGTCGAACTGCTGCCGAACCGCGGCGCGGTGGTCGCCCAGCTCTCGATGCAGGATGTGGTCGATACCTTCGAGGTCATCGCCGGCCTGGAGGGGCAATCCGGCGAACTCGCCGCGCAGCGCATCACCGAGACCGAGCTGGCCGAGATCCGTGCCCTGCACTACGAGATGATGGCCGCCTATACGCGCCGGGATCTGTCGGCCTACTACCGCCTGAATTCGAATATCCACGAGAAGATCAACCTGGCCGCGCGCAACCCGGTGCTGGCCCAGACCTACCGCACCGTCAACGCCCGCCTGCAGGCGCTGCGCTTCCGCTCGAACTTCGATGACCGGAAATGGCGCCAGGCGGTGCAGGAACACGAGCAGATGGTCGACAAGCTGGCCGCACGCGACGGCCCCGGCATGCGAGCCCTGATGACCCGGCATCTCGAACAGAAACGCGATGTGGTGCTCGATCTGATGCAGCGTGGCGAGTTGAAGATGGCCGGAGCGCAGCGATGAATGCGCCGTCGCGAGCCGCCGCTCTGCAGTCCGCCGGGGCGACGGCCGACGCCACCGAACTGGCGCGCCGGCTGCGCGGGCAAACCCGCGGCGAGGTGATGTTCGACGCAGCGTCGCGCGGCCGTTATGCCACCGATGCGTCGATCTATCAGATCATGCCGACCGGTGTCTTCGTGCCGCAGACCACCGACGATGTCGCGACAGCGATGGCGATCAGCGGCGAGATGGGCATCCCGCTGCTGTCGCGCGGCGGTGGCACCTCGCAATGCGGGCAGACCACCGGCGCGGCACTCGTCATCGATCACAGCAAATACCTGCGCCGCGTGCTGTCGGTCGATCCGCAGGCGATGCGCGCGGAAGTCGAGCCCGGCCTGGTGCTCGATCACCTGAATGCCGAGCTGAAACAGCACGGCCTGTGGTACCCGGTCGATGTGTCGACCAGCGCGCAGGCCACGCTGGGCGGCATGGCCGGCAACAATTCCTGCGGCTCGCGCAGCATCGCCTACGGCAACATGGTGCACAACGTCGTCGGCATCGACGGCTGGTTGGCCGATGGCAGCCTGGTCCGGTTCGGTCCTGTCGATGGCCTCGGCCCGCGCGAGCGCGGCATTGCCGACTTCGTTCGAACCCTGGCCAAACAGCACCGCAGCGAAATCGATGCCCACTGGCCCAAGGTGTTGCGCCGCGTGGCCGGCTACAACCTCGACATCTTCCATCCGCAAAGCGTCAAGCCGTATACCGAAGACGGCAGCGTCAATCTGGCGCATCTGCTGGTCGGCAGCGAAGGCACGCTGGCAATCACCGAGCGGCTGCGCTTGAAACTGAGCCGGCTGCCACGCGCCAAGGTGCTGGGTGTCGTCAACTTTCCCGATTTCCGGGCCGCGATGGATTCGGCGCAGCACATCGTCAAGCTCGGCCCCAGTGCGGTGGAACTGGTCGACCGCACGATGATCGAACTGGCGCGTGCCAATCCGGCCTTCCGCCCGGTGATCGAAACGGCCCTGATCGGTGCGCCGGCGGCGATCTTGCTGGTCGAGTTCAGCGGTGACGAGCGCGCACCTCTGCTGCGGCAACTGCAGCAGTTGGTCGAACTGATGGCCGATCTCGGCCTGCCGGGCAGCGTCGTCGAGATGCCGGATGAGGCGCCGCAAAAGGCGCTGTGGGAAGTTCGAAAGGCCGGCCTGAACATCATGATGAGCCTGAAAGGCGACGGCAAACCGGTCAGCTTCATCGAGGATTGCGCGGTGCCGCTGGAGCACCTGGCCGACTACACCGACGGCCTGACCGAGGTGTTCGCGCGCCACGGTACCCGCGGCACCTGGTACGCCCATGCCTCGGTCGGCACGCTGCACGTGCGGCCGATTCTCGACATGCGGCGCAGCGGGCCGGACGGCGGGGCTGCCCGGATGCGGGCGATCGCCGAAGAAGCGTCGGCGCTGGTACGCAAATACAAAGGCGCCTACAGCGGCGAACACGGCGACGGCCTGTGCCGCGGCGAGTGGGTACGGTGGCAGTTCGGGCCGGCGCTGAACGATGCGCTGCGGGCGATCAAGCAACACCTCGACCCTGACAACCGGCTCAATCCGGGCAAGATCGTCGATACCCCGAAAATGGACGACGCCTCGTTGTTCCGCTTCGCGCCGGGCTACAAGACGATCCCGCTGACACCGGTATTCGACTGGTCGGCCTGGGATGTGCA
>JANNNE010000323.1:0-17971 GCA_031398385.1 Ideonella sp. | reverse complement strand
CACGTAGTTGCGGTCGTCGTGCGTCACCGCACCGACCGGGCAAGTCGCTTCGCAGGTGTTGCAGCGGATGCAGATCTCGGGGTCGATCAGGTGTTGCTTGATGATGGTGAGGTCGGATGCGTCCATGATGAGAGGTCTCCTGTTCGCCCGCTCGCGCGCCAGTCTGCAATCGGGCCAGTGTGGAATCTGGTCAGTCTGACTGTGGCCAATCTGTATTCTGTGGGAGCGCCTTCAGGCGCGAATCGTCTTCAATGATTCGCTGGTTCGATCCGAGCGGCGCGCCCCGCAGGCATCGCGCCTGAAGGCGCTCCCACAGAATACAAGTTCACCGCACCTGACCGGCGCATCCCGGATTCATCAAACAATCGCGGCGCAAGCCCCGACGGGTCCGGGTCAATTGAACCGGACGTATTCGAAATCCACCGGCTGGCGGTTGATGCCCATCACCGGGGGGGCGATCCAGTTGGCGAATTTGCCGGGCTCGACGACGCGGCCCATCAGGCTGGCGACATAGGCGCGGTCCTCGCCGCTCGGCAGCCACTTGTCGACGTTGGCGCTCCACTCGGCATCGCTGACGACTCGACCGTCCGGTGACACCTTGGCGCCCGACAAGGCCCCGATGTTGCGGTGGAAAGCCTTGTGCGGCACGCTGAGCCTGACCGGGATGCCGGCTTTCTCGATCACCTTGTTCCAGCGGTTGACGCCGGCCACCGAATCCTTGATGTAGACGTCACGCAGCACCTCGTTCAGCGCATTGAGCATCGGCACATCCTTCTCGACCAGCTTGCCGTCCTTGACCTCCAGCACCTTGTAGGTCTGGCCCTTCAGCACATGGTCGTCGTCGCGTTTTCCTTCTTCGTAGCGGCCTTTCAGCCCCGAGCTGTAGAAGATCGCGGCGTTGCTGGATTCGTCGGCACCGAACAGGTCGACCGTGACGCTGAAGTGGAAGTTGATGTAGCGCTGGATCGTCGGCAGGTCGATCACGCCGGCGGCACGCAACTGCCCGACATCGTCGGTCTTCAGCTCGTTCATCTTGTTGACCGTGCGCTGGATGATGCGGCTGATGCCCGATTCACCGACGAACATGTGGTGCGCTTCTTCGGTCAGCATGAACTTGGTGGTTCGGGCCAGCGGATCGAACGCACTCTCGGCCAGCGCACACAGCTGGAACTTGCCGTCGCGGTCGGTGAAATAGGTGAACATGAAGAAGCTCAGCCAGTCGGGCGTCTTCTCGTTGAAGGCACCCAGGATGCGCGGATTGTTCTCGTCACCGCTGCGGCGCTCGAGCAGCGCCTCGGCTTCTTCACGGCCATCGCGGCCGAAGTGCTTGTGCAGCAGATAGACCATCGCCCACAGGTGGCGGCCTTCCTCGACATTGATCTGGAACAGGTTGCGCAGGTCGTACATGCTCGGCGCGGTCAGGCCCAGGTGGCGTTGCTGCTCGACCGACGCCGGCTCGGTGTCACCCTGCGTGACGATGATGCGGCGCAGGTTGGCGCGGTGCTCGCCGGGAACGTCGGTCCAGGCCTTCTCGCCTTTGTGATCGCCGAAATGGATCTCGCGGTCGGCCGTGCCCGGATTCAGAAAGATGCCCCAGCGGTAGTCGGGCATCTTGACGTGATCGAAATGCGCCCAGCCCTGCGGATCGACGCTGACCGCGGTGCGCAAATAGACATCGAAGTTCGGCGAGCCTTCAGGGCCCATGTCACCCCACCAGTTCAGAAAATTCGGCTGCCATTGCTCGAGCGCGCGCTGCAGGGTGCGGTCGCTGCCGAGGTCGACGTTGTTGGGGATTTTTTCGCTGTAGTTGATGCTGGACATGGTGGCTTTCTTTCGTGGTCGTAGGAGCGGCTTCAGCCGCGCTTGCGTTGCGTAGGAGCGGCTTCAGCCGCGCTTGCTGTTTTCGGGTACCTCGAAAGCGCGGCTGCAGCCGCTCCTACCAGGGAATCGTGCGAGCCAAGACCGCGCGAACTGCCCGATCTCATACCCGTGTCCAGTCGAAGCCGGCTTTCTCGCCGCTGCCGTAGACCTTCAACGCGCCCTTCGGCCCCACCGCATTGGGCCGCTGGAAGATCCAGTTCTGCCACGCGGTCAAGCGGCCAAAGACGCGGGTAAACATGTTCTCGGGGCCGTTGAAGCGCAGGTTGGCTTCCATGCCGGTCAGGGCATCGGGGCTCATCGCGACACGCTCCTCGACGGCGATCCGCACCTCGTCGTCCCAGTCGATGTCGTCGGGATTCGCGGTCACCAGGCCCAGCGCGAATGCGGCATCGGCGTCGAGCGGCTTGCCGATGGCGGCACGCACCGCGCCGATCGCCGGCTGTTCGTCGTAGAAGCGGCGCTGCAGCCGTGACTGGCCGGTGATCATCGGGTACAGCCCGAAATTGGCTTCCGATGCAACGATTTTCGGCGCCTTCGCTTCATCGTCGGGCAGCGCCAGGTGATAGCTGCGGTCGCAGACCAGCGCCAGCTCGAGGAAGCTGCCGGCGAAACACGATCCCGGCTCGATCAGCGCAAACAGGCTGCGCGACGAGACATCGAAGCGGCTGAAACTGCGGCGCAGCAGGCCGATGGTTTCGCGAACCAGCCAATGGTCCTTGTTGGCCAGCAAGGTGGCATCCATCGCCAGCACCGCATCGGCATCTCCTTCGGTCTTGATCAACCAGGTGCCGATCTCCAGTTCGTTGGTGCGCATTTCCAGCACCGCGTCCTCGAGTTCACGCGCCAGCACCAGCGGGTACCAGTCGGCGCCGGCTGCTTCGATGCCGGCAACATCGCTGGCCTGCTGACCGGTCGGAGCCTTGACGGCCCAGCTTGCGGTGCGTCTGGCGCGATCGATCTCGACGCTGACATTCGAATATTGCAACGAATCGGATTCGATCGAGCGCTGCAGCGGCTTCAGCGTGACACCCTTGGCACCGCTCGGCCGATCGCTTTGCTCGGCCAGCTTCAGCGCGCGCTCCTGCACCTTTTGCGCAAACACCGCCGGCTTGGCGATGTCGTCGACCAGGCGCCAATCCTTGGCGCGCTGGCCGCGCACGCCTTCGACGCTGGTGCAGAAAATGTCGGCCAGGTCATGCCGGACGCGGCGTTTGTCGGTCACGCGGGTCAGGCCGCCGGTGCCGGGCAATACGCCGAGCAGCGGTACCTCCGGCAGGCTCACGCTGCTGGCCCGGTCGTCGACCAGAATGATCTCGTCGCAGGCCAGCGCGACCTCGTAACCACCGCCAGCGCACGCGCCATTGACCGCGGCGAGGAATTTCAGCCCCGAGTGCTTCGACGAATCTTCCAGGCCGTTGCGGGTCTCGTTGGTGAACTTGCAGAAGTTCACCTTCCAGGCATGGCTGGAAACGCCGAGCATGAAGATGTTGGCACCCGAACAGAAAACCTTCTCCTTCGCGCTGGTCAACACCACCGTGCGGATTTCGGGGTGTTCGAAGCGGATGCGGTTGATCGCATCGCTCAGTTCGATGTCGACGCCCAGGTCATAGCTGTTGAGCTTGAGCTTGTAGCCCGGTCGCAGACCGCCGTTCTCGTCGAAATCGGCAGCCAGCGTCGCCACCGGTCCTTCGAACTTGAGTTTCCAATGCCGATACCGGGACGGGTGGGTCTGGTAGTCGACGCGGTCAGCCTGGCTCATGGGTGTGTCTCCTGATGGCGGTCAGCGGCGAACGGGCCGCTTCAATTTCAAAAGTGGCTAGGCCACCCCCGTACAAGCATCATAGTGCATTATTCAAAATACGTAAAGCATTTTACTGCACTAATCAATTCAATTCAGCATGCAGGAGTTCCCAGCGCCTGATGCGCCAGCCCGCGCAGCGCCAGGAATGTCGGCTGCAGCGGCTGGGCACTGGTGTCGAGCCGGAACTCGGCCTTTGAATAAAAGGCAGCACGGCCGGCGAGGATAGTTTTCAGATCGTCCATCGCCTCCCTGTTGCCGGCCATTGGCCGCATATCGCCTTGTGCGGCGACGCGCTGCATGTGATCTTCGGGCGCGGCCTGCAGCCAGATCGTCGTGCAATGCGCGAGCAGCAGATTGAAGCTCGCCGGGTCGGAAACCAGACCACCGGGGGTTGCGATCACCGCTTCTGGATAGATCTGGATCGCCTCTTCGATGGCCCGACGCTCATAACGCCGGTAGGCGTTCTGGCCGTACAGGCCCTGGATCTCGCTGATCGTGCAGCCGGCAAATTTCTCGATCTCGCGGCTCAGTTCGACGAATGGAAAACCCAGGTCCTCCGCCAGCAGGCTGCCCAGGGTCGACTTGCCGGCCCCGCGCAGTCCGATCAGCGCGATGCGCGAGCTTCGCTTCGAGCCGTCCAGCCCGTGTGCGCCGCCGGTGCCCAGCAACTGGCCGACCGACACGCGGGCGCGGCGCAGCGTTGCCTCATCTCGGTTTTCGAGCATCTCGCGCAGCATCAGCCACTCGGGCGACTGCGTCGTGGCGTCGCCCATCAGTTCGGCCAACGAGCAGCGCAGCGCCTGCGATACCTGCAGCAACACCAGCACCGAGGCATTGCCGACGCCGTATTCCAGGTTGGCCAGATGGCGCTCCGACACATCGGCCGCGATCGACAAGGCCTTGCGCGACATGCCCCGGCGAGCCCGGATCTCGCGCACCCGCTGGCCCAACGCAACCAGAAACGGGTGTTTGCCTTCCGCCTCGGGCTGACCGAGGCTGGCCGCGGGCAGCTCGCCCGTGTCGGTGGCAACCGACGCCGCAGCTCGCGGCGATGGCACAACAGGCACTATATTGCTTGACATGTTCAGCAACCCGGTTTACCGTTCGATGTGGCACGATACTGCATGCGGGGTCATTCACCAAATCTGCTGCCGTAACGCCGCATCGAATTCAGCCGCTGACCCGACGGCTGGCCAGCACCGGCCCTGCGGTGCACCCCGAACCACATGGAGACAAGCCACATGACCCCACCCGCCATCCAGCCGCCCGGCGCCATCTTCAACATCGCGCAGCACCTGCTCGCGGCCAACCAATCTCGTGCATCGAAGACGGCGTTCATCGACGATGCCGGCAGCCTGACATTCGGCCAGCTCGACGAGCGCGTCCGGCGCACTGCCGCCGCGCTGCGGGCCACCGGCCTGCGCCGCGAGGAGCGGGTGCTGCTGCTGATGCACGACTGCAACGACTGGCCGGTCAGCTTTCTCGGCGCGATGTACGCCGGCCTGGTGCCGGTTGCCGTCAATACGCTGCTGACCGCGGACGACTACGCCTACATGCTGGAGCACTCGCGTGCACAGGCGGCCCTGGTATCGGGGGCGCTGTTGCCGACGCTGAGCGCGGCGATGACCCGCTCGGATCACGAACTGGCCAAGGTGATCGTGTCTCGACCCCAGGCGCCCTTGCACGACGGCGAGGTCGAATTCGAAGCTTTCGTGACATCGGTCGCCCGGGCCGCCAAGCCGGCTGCCACCGGTGCCGACGATCCCGGGTTCTGGCTGTATTCATCGGGTTCGACCGGCCGCCCGAAAGGCACGGTGCACAGCCACGCCAACATGTACTGGACCGCCGAGCTCTATGGCAAGGCGGTGCTGCAGCTGACCGAAAACGACATCTGCTTCTCCGCTGCCAAGCTGTTTTTCGCCTACGGGCTGGGCAACGCGCTGACCTTTCCGGTGAGTGTCGGCGCCACCACCGTTCTGATGGCCGAACGACCGACCCCGGACGCGGTCTTCAAGCGCTGGATCGAACAGAAGCCGACCGTCTTCTACGGCGCACCGACCGGTTTCGCCGGCATGCTGGCCTCGCCGAAGCTGCCCGGTCGCGATCAGGTCAGCCTGCGGCTGGCGTCATCGGCGGGTGAGGCCTTGCCGGCCGACCTGGGCGAGCGCTTCAAGGCCCATTTCGGCATCGACATCGTCGACGGAATCGGCTCGACCGAGTTGCTGCACATTTTCCTGTCGAACCGGCCCGACGACGTGCGCTACGGCACCACCGGGCGGCCGGTGCCGGGCTACGAGATCGCGTTGCGCGGCGAGGGGGGCGCTGCCGTTCCCGACGGCGATCCGGGCGACCTGTACATACAGGGCCCGTCCAGCGCATTGATGTACTGGGGCAACCGCGCGAAGACGCGCGAAACCTTCCAGGGCGGCTGGACCAAGAGCGGTGACAAATACATCCGCAACCCCGACGGCACCTACACCTACTGCGGCCGCAGCGACGACATGCTGAAGGTGAGCGGCGTCTACGTGTCGCCGTTCGAGGTCGAGGCGACGCTGGTGCAGCATCCGGCCGTGCTGGAAGCTGCCGTCATCGGCAAGGAAGACGCCGAGGGCCTTACCAAGACCAAGGCATTCGTCGTCGTCAAGCCAGGCAACCAGGTCAGCGAGGACGAGCTGAAAAGCTTCGTCAAGGAGCGGCTCGCGCCGTTCAAATATCCGCGCATTATCGAGTTCGTCGACGAACTGCCGAAAACCGCAACCGGCAAGATCCAGCGCTTCAAGCTGCGGGCGCTCGAATCGGACCGTTGAGCGGCGGGAGGCTGGACGGGCAGGCCGGCCGAGCTCCGCGCGTAGGAAGCCAGTGGCCTGATCGGCTCAGCTTGAGGGGTGGATCGTAGAGCGCCGGTGAGGATACGGAATCGGCGGGCCGATCGTCGGCCGCAGCGTCCAACCCGATCGTTCAGAAATCACGATCTTCGACACACAGCCATCTGGCAGAGTCGGATACTGCGGGGTCGGCCGGCGCCAGTCCGGTCGCCGAGTCCGGAGAGCCGCCGTGAACCCACCGCCAGGCCACGCCCACGGGACCGATGCCCGTTTCAGGTCCGATCGAGGATCGATCACGCCGGCCTTGATGACACTGATGGCAACCGTCGCGTTGGTGGCCTGCGGCGGAGGCAGCGGCTCGCCAGACAACACACTGGCTGCTCCTGCTCCTGCTCCTGCTCCTGCTCCTCCTCCTCCTGCTGCTGCTCCTGCTCCTGCGCCCGGACCCGCTCCATCGCCATCGCCAGCACCAGCCCCTGCCCCTGCCCCTGCCCCTGCCCCTGCACCTGCACCTGCACCTGCACCTGCACCTGCACCTGCACCTGCGCCCGCGCCCGCGCCCGCGCCCGCGCCCGCGCCGACAACCGACCTCCCGAATCCGGTCCTGTTCGTCACGCAGGTGCCCACGCTGTCCGATTTCGCTGCGCGGGGATCGACATTCGCCAACCACCTCGGTGGCATTGCTGCGGTGGCGCGCGGCGGTGACCTGATGATTCGTTATCCCGATGGCAGCTTGCGCAACCTGACCCGCGAAGCCGGCTACGGGATGGATGCGATGCAGGGTGCGACGGCGATCGCCGTGCGCGAACCCTCGGTGCACTGGAGCGGCGGCAAGGCCGTGTTCAGCATGGTGGTCGGCGCCCCGACCGCGCGTTACCAGGTCGCCAGCTACTACTGGCAGATCTACGAAATCACCGGCCTGGCGCGTGGCGATGCGGTCTCGATCACCAAGGTCGCGGGGCAACCGGCCAGCTACAACAACGTGTCACCGTTCTACGGCACCGACGACCGGCTGCTGTTCACCTCGGACCGCCCGCGCAACGGCGCGCGCCATCTGTATCCGCAGCTCGACGAATACGAGAGCACCGCCACCATAACCGGTGTCTGGAGCATCGATCCGCGCATCGCCGGCGGCGATCTGCGTCTGTTGAACCACACCGTCAGCGGCGCGTTCAGCCCCTTCATCGACAGCTTCGGCCGGGTCGTCTTCACGCGCTGGGATCACCTGCAGCAGGACCAGCAGGCCGATGCCGACCGCGCCGCGCCCGCCAACCCGACCTACGGCGCGTTCGACTTCAGGAGCGAAGCTGCCGATTCGGCCACCCAGCCCTTGTCGGCAGAGGTATTCCCGGAAGCACGCGGTGGCCAGGCAAGCGCCCATGGCCCGGTCAACGGGCACACCTTCAACCTGTTCACGCCGTGGCAGATCAATGAAGACGGCAGCGGCGAGGAGACACTGAACCACATCGGCATCCATGAACTCTCGTTCGGCTACCGCCAGCGCAGCTTCGCGGCCGATGCCGCGCTGTCCGACTACACCGACGACCGCCTGCATGCCAACCGCAAATCGATTCGCAGCGATGGCGGGCTGTTCCACCTGCGAGAGGATCCGCGGCTGCCGGGCAGCTATCTGGCGATCAATGCGCGCGAATTCGGTTCGCTGACGACCAACCAGATCGTGCGGCTGAGCGGCGCACCGAACCTCGACGCCGAGCAGATGACGGTCACCGACCTCACCGCACCAGAAACCGCGGCCGGCCTGCCCGGTGGCCGTTACCGCAACCCGCTGCCGCTCAGCGATGGCAGCCTTATCGCCAGCCATACGCCGGTGGCGGTAGCCGAGCCGGCGCAACTGGGCGACATCCGGATCAAGCGGCTCGGCGCCGATGCCGGCGGGCAATACAGCGCCGGAGCGTCGCTGACCGGAGGCATTCGCAAGAGCGTCAGCTGGTGGGATCCGGATACGCTGCGCAACTTCGACGGCCTGTTGTGGGAGCTCGAGGCCGTCGAAGTCGTGGCCCGCACCCGCCCAGCTCGGCCCGCGCATCGATTGGAGGCGCCGGAAGCCGCGGTGCTGGCCGAATCCCAGGTCGACGAGACCGCGCTGCGCAACTGGCTTCGCAGCAACGATCTGGCCTTGATCGTGACCCGCGACCAGACCAGCCGCGACCGCGCCGACCGCTCACAACCCTTCAACCTCCAAGTGCCCGGCGGCCGGCGCACGGTTTCGCCGAGCGGCGGCCGCAGCTACGACATCAGCCATTTCCAGATCTTCCAGGCCGACCAGGTACGAGGCTACCGCTTCGGCGGCCGCCGGCCGATTGCCCGACCGATGCACGAGCCGGCAGCGCGCAACCCCGCCAATGCGAGCGGGCCGCCCGGCAGCGTGAAGATTGCCGCCGACGGCTCGACCGCCGCCTTCGTTCCGGCGCGCCGCGCGCTGGCCTGGCAGACCACCGACGGCAGCGGCGAGGCGGTCGTGCGCGAGCGGGTGTGGGTGAGTTTCCAGCCCGGTGAGGTGCGGGTCTGCGCCTCGTGCCACGGCCTGAACAGCCGCAACCAGGCCGGCGCACCGGAGCCGACCAACCCGCCGCAGGCCCTGCGCGACTTGTTGAGCCACTGGAAGACCCTGCCGAAGTGAAGGCGGCGCCGCCGCCCGGGCTGGCCGCGCATCTTCAACCCAGCTCGGCACCGAAACCGCGCCGGCTCCATTCGGCCAGTCGATCAACCAGCCAGGCACCATCGTCGAGCGGCAGGTCATGCCCGGCGGTCGGATGCGTGATCAGTTCGAACCCCCACCGCATCGCGATTGCCCGCGAGCAGGCCGGATCGACCAGGCCATCGCTGGCGCTGGCGATCACCAGGGTCCTGGCGCGTGGTGGTGGCCCGGTGAAGCGATAGCCGGCGGCCGCCACCAACTGGCGCAGCGCGTTGGCGGTGGCAACCGGGCGGGCCCGCCGGATCGCCAGCCAATTCGCCAGCACCGCCGGATGCCTCTCCGGCTGGTTGCTGGTGATCTCGAGAATGGTCTGTTCCATCAGGCGATCGTCACGCGATCCCAGCAGCTTCAACAGTTGTGGCCAGTGCGCCGGGCGCAGGCGCCGATGCACGGCACTGAACGGACGCATGCTGCTGTTGACAAGCACACAGGCGGCCACCTCGTCTGCGCGGCTGGCCGCCCATTCGGCCGCGACCATGCCGCCCAGCGACAGGCCAAGCAACACATACGGCGGCGGCACGGCCAACTCATTCAACTGATCGCGGCAGCGCTCAACCATCGCCGCCACGCTCAACGGGCAAGGGCGTTTCCACAAGCGTCCGGCGCCCGGCAGGTCGACAGCGACGACGCGCGGGCCCGCAAGCGCGCGCGACAGCTCGGCGGGAAATCCACCCCAGTGCGCGGCCTCACGGGTCAAGCCACGGATCAGCACCCAGCTGGTCATCGCGCGCCTTCGTACCAGCGCGCCAGCGCACGGCGTTCGTGGTCATCGCGCGCTGTGGCTCGCGGCAACCATTGGCGGTGGCTGTAGGCGGCGCGCATCAGGAAGTCGATCAGCCCCAGGTGGCGCCGCAGCACCCGTTGCTGGCGATGACCGATCAAGGGATTGAAGATGCCCAGACGCGAGAAGAACTGACGCGGATTCTTCTTGACCCAGAGCCAGGAGCCCATCTCCAGCGTCAACGGCAGAAAGGTGCGCAACGACTGACCCGTTGACGATGCCGATCGAAGGTAGAGGTAGTCCCAGAGGTCACCATGCGCCAGGTATTGGCGGCTCTGCGGCTCGAACACATAGCGGTGGTGCAGCAGGCCGTCGTCGAGCAGGCCGCTGATCGCATGCAACTCGGCCAGATGCGTGATCGGACGCACCGTGTGGGCGTGTGGAAACCACAGCCGGTCGGTGCTGCCGAAACCGGAGTGGCAGTCGAGTGCGATCGAGAAAACGCGGCCGGTCATCTCCGCTTCGACCAGGTCGCACAGCGCCTGCGCCTCGATCTGCATCGCCTCGCCAGCCCGGCCGCGGTACCACGGCAGCCCCGGGCTGATGCGCTGCCCGCCGACCATGAACGGCGCGCCTTCGAGGCAGTCGACCGGCGCATTGCGCATCAGATCGATACCCTGCGGATTGGCCCGCGTGCCGCGCCACATGCCACCGGGATTGATCAACGGCACCACCACGATATGCAGGCCGGCCAGCAGCTGATGCAGCGTGGCATCCCACTTCAGGCGGTGCAGCACGCTGCGCAGAAAGGCCAGCACAACCGCGGTGCCGATCCGCTCGAGCCCGTGAATGCCGCCGAACAGACCGATCGCCGGCAGCGCCGGATCGGGATTGCCGAGCAGCACCGCGTCGACATCGAACGGCCGCCCGCCGGTTTCCACCCGGCACAGCCGGCGATGTGAGACCGCTGCACCGGCGCTCGCGATCAGATGGGCGAGTTCATCGATTTCGGGCAGACCGCTGGCCGGCTTCGCCATCACGGGCGGCCGCAAAAAACCATTGAAGCGCACGGCTTGATTGACATCGAATCGTCACGCACGCGGGTCAGACTGATCGACACGATCCATGAATCCTGACGGAGCACGAAGCATGATGAAAACCGTTCGCCATTCGCTTCCGGCCTTGCCTGTGATCGTTGCCGCACTCGTCTACGGCATTGCCGAATCGATTGCCTTGTCCCGATCGCGCGCCAGCGACACGCTGCGCGACTGGTGGAAACGGATCAGTGCCCCATGAAGCGCTTGCGGTAGACCGCCGGCAGCTCGTTCAGGTCGATCATCAGCGGGAAATCGGCCACGCCGAAATCGGGATCCCAGGCCGGTGCGCCGAGCACGCGTGCTCCGCAGCGCAAGTAGCCCTTGATCAGCGGCGGTGGCTCGACATCGAGGTCGCCGTTCAGATCATCGACCGGCAGTGCGAGGCGCGGTTGCACCAGGCGCTCGGGCGCCGCCAGGTGTTTCTGACGCAGCTGGTTCCACAGGCTGGCCGCCACATGGCCGCCATCGCGCATCGGCACGCTGGCGCAGCCGATCATCATGTCCAGGCCATTGCGCTGCATGAATTCGCCGAGCGAGGCCCACAGCAACAGGATGACGCCGCCCTGGCGCCAGCCTTCAGCGGTGCACGAGCGCCCCAGCTCGGCCATCCGCGGACGCAATGGCGCCAACCGGTCGAGGTCGAATTCGGATTCGGTGTACAGCCCGCCGGTGAGTTTGGCCGCGGCCGGTGTCAGCACCCGGTAGGTACCGACGACCTGAGACGGCGCATCGTCGGTGGCTGAAGTGCGCACGATCAGATGTTCGCAGGCGGCGTCGAAACGATCGATGTCGAGCCCGTCGGGTGAACCGGGGAGTGGCGTCAGGTTGGCACCCATCTCGTCGGCGAACACCTTGTAGCGCAGGCGCTGCGCCTGCAAGACGTCGTCGGCATGACGCGCCCACAGAACTTCGAGCGGTGCTGGCCGCGTGATCGGGCCGCGATGGCCGAGTCGGGAATCGATGGCCGCCACATCGGCGGCACTTGGGATATGGTCGGTATGCATACCCCGAATGCTGGGCCGACAATTTGACCGCCGCATGACGAGTGCGTGAAGCTGGTGTGACAAAGCCGAGCGATCGCGCCGCAGGGGCTGGAAGCCTGGAGGCGGACGGGCGGCGAGGCGCGAGGCGGCAGGCCCACGACCCAGGAGACCGCAAGCCCGTGAGGCCATTACAGATCGTCGATGTACATCCGGTTCCAGGTCGGGCTGATGATCAACTGGTTGACGCAGGCGTGCGGTGGCATCTCGGCAACGAATCGGATCGCGTGCGCCAACTCGTCCGGTTGCAGCATGCGCGCCCGAGCCTCGGCACCCGGCGGAACCGGACGGCCGGTGATCCAGGCCAGCTTGCCACCGAGCGTGTTCATCGTTGTGTGACTCCGGTTGCCGTGCGGCAACTCAAAACTTGATTCTGCCGGTGACGATGTCCCACCACATGCGCCAGTCGCCGACAAAGCTGTAGCCGGGGTATTTGAAAGTCGCCGGCCGGTTGTGCTCGAAGAAGAAGTGCCCGACCCACGCGAAGGCATAACCCTGAACCAGCGCCAGCGCGATCAGCCACCAGGTCTGGGTCACGATCGCGGCAATCACCAGCACGATCGCGATGCTCGAACCGGTGAAATGCAGGCGCCGCGAGGTGCGGTTGGCATGTTCACTGAGGTAGAACGGGTAGAAATCGGCGAAGCTGGCAAAGCGGGTTTCGGTGGTCATGATGGGGTTCCCGGTCGGTTCTGCGTGTGTGCGCTGGTCATTGACGAGCCAAGGATGGAAGGGACCGGCCACTTGGTCAGCGGGCTGACTATCGGCGCGCCGCCCCGGCTCGGCTCGGCTGAAATCCGATCAGCCTATCCGCAAAAAACCCGCCGCCGATCCTCAAACGCCGTCCGTCAGCGCCATCCGCGCACTCGCCGACATTCCCAGCGCCGTTCTTGATTCTGCTTCCAACGAACATGTTTGCAATGCCCCGGCGTATCAAGGCGCTTGATCCTGGCTCGTCCGACAAACGGATCAGACCGCGGCTTTTCGCGATCCATCCTTGATTGTCAGGCCGCACTCGGCCACTTGATTTCGACCTTGCGATTCTGCGCGAGGCAGTCTCTGAGGTAGAGATTGATCAGGCTCTGATACGCAACGCCAGCCTCAGCGGCCATGCTGTTGAAGTACTGAATCACGTCCTCGGAGAGGCGCATGGTCACTGACTTCTTGAGCTTTGAGGCGTACGGATTTCGACGCGACTTCATCTTGGACAGGTCGTATTCAGCCTTCATGTCAGACAGGGTCCCACTCGAATCGCATGTGTACATCGTATGGAAGCTTCTGCAGCAGTCAACTCGGGGCGCATGGATTTGCCGGCGACGCCCCTGATAGCAAGTTCCCAAGCGTCTGCCACCCAGCCGCCCGGGCACCACCCGGATTGCAGTTACCGATCCAGCGCCGGCCGCTTCGGATCGAAGGTCCAGCCCGGCACCAGGTATTGCATCGCCACCGCATCGTCGCGCGATCCGAGGCCGTGCTGCAGGTAGAGCTGATGCGCCTTCTCGACCTCGCCCATGTCGATCTCGATACCGAGGCCGGGCTTCTTCGGCACCTGCACATGACCGCCGACGATCTGCAGCGGCTCCTTGGTCAGCCGCTGGCCGTCCTGCCAGATCCAGTGTGTGTCGATCGCCGTCACCTTGCCGGGTGCGGCGGCGCCGACATGGGTGAACATGGCCAGCGAGACATCGAAATGGTTGTTCGAATGTGAGCCCCAGGTCAGGCCCCAGTCGCGGCAGGTCTGCGCGACGCGCACCGAGCCGGCCATGGTCCAGAAATGCGGATCGGCCAACGGGATGTCGACGCTTTGCAGTGACAGCGCGTGACTGAGCTGGCGCCAGTCGGTGGCGATCATGTTGGTTGCGGTCGGCAGGCCGGTGGCGCGGCGGAACTCGGCCATCACCTCGCGGCCGGAGAAGCCTTCTTCGGCGCCGCAGGGATCCTCGGCGTAGGCGACGACGCCACGCATGTCGCGCATCAGGCGGATCGCGTCCTTCAGCAGCCAGCCACCGTTCGGGTCGAGCGTGACGCGGGCCTGCGGAAAGCGTTCGTGCAGGGCGGTCACGGCGGCGATTTCCTCGTCGCCACGCAGGACGCCGCCCTTGAGCTTGAAGTCATTGAAGCCATACCGATTGCGGGCCGCCTCGGCCAGCCGGACCACCGCCTCGGGCGTCATCGCGGCTTCGTGGCGCAGGCGCAACCAGTCGTCCGCCTGATCCGGCGCACTGTCGTACGGCAGATCGGTTTTCGCGCGGTCGCCAATGTAGAACAGATAGCCGAGCATCTCGACCGAATCGCGTTGCTGGCCCTCGCCGAGCAGCGCCGCTACCGGCACCTCGAGATGTTGCCCCAGCAGATCCAGCAGCGCCGATTCGATCGCGGTGACGGCATGGATGGTGGTGCGCAGATCGAAGGTCTGCTGGCCGCGCCCACCCGAATCGCGGTCGGCAAAACCCTCGCGCACGCGCTGCAGGATCTGCAGATGGTCCCCCAGCGGCTGGCCCACCACCAGCGCGCGGGCGTCGTCCAGCGTCTGTCGGATCTTCTCGCCGCCCGGCACCTCGCCGACGCCGACATGGCCGGCGTTGTCGGTCAGGATCAGCAGGTTGCGGGTGAAATACGGGCCGTGCGCCCCGCTCAGGTTCAGCAGCATGCTGTCGCGGCCGGCGACCGGGATCACGCGCAGCTCGGTGACGCACGGCAAGCTGGTGGAAGTCATCGCAAAGGCTCCGTGGTGGCTTTGACGAATCAATCGGCGGAAATCTTGCGATCCTGGATCAGTTGACGCCAGCGCGCAAACTCGCTGGCCTGGAACGCGGCGAACTGTTCGGGCGTGTTGCCGACGATCTCGAAGCCCAGATCGAGCAGCCTGGGTTTGACATCGGGCGCGTTCAGCGCGGCAATGACCGCCGCGTGCAGCTTCTGCTTGATGTCAGCCGGCAAGCCCGCCGGAGTGGCAATGCCCTGCCATGAATAGACCGTGACACCCTTGACGCCGGCTTCTTCCAGTGTCGGCACATCGGACAACAGCGGCGAGCGCCGATTGCCGGTCATGGCGAGCGCGCGCAGCTTGCCGGTCTTGACGTGTGGAATCACGGCATTGATATTCTGGAACGATGCATTGACCTGCCCGCCGAGGATGTCGGCCATGGCCGGGCCGCCGCCCTTGTACGGGATGTGCAGACCGCTGGTGCCGGTCTGCGACCAGAACAGCTCGGCCGTCAGGTGATCGCTCGAGCCGTTGCCGGACGATGCAAAACTCATGCTGCCCGGATTCGCCTTGTGGTACGCCAGTACATCGGCAACCGACTTGTGCGGCGAACTGGTCGGCACCACCAGCACATTGGGCGCCTGCACCGCGACGGTGATGTAGTCGAAGTCCTTCAGCGCATCGTATTGCACACCCTTGATCAGATGCGGCCCGATCACGAACGGCCCGAGCGACGAGACGAAGATCGTGTAGCCGTCTGGCGCGGCGCGTTTGGCCTGGGCGGCAGCGATGGTGCCACCTGCGCCGCCCTTGTTCTCGATGACGAAGGTGGCGCCAAGCCTCTCCTGCAGCTTGGGCGCGATGCTGCGCGCGATCGTGTCTGTCGAGCCGCCGGGCGGAAACGGCACCAGCAAGGTGACCGGCTTGGACGGCCAGGTGTCGGCGCTGGCGCCATGAGTGGCCATCGCGGCGAAGGCGAGGCTGGCGAGGATGCGAATCGATCGTTTCATGCTGTCTCCGGGTCAAAGCTTGAGGCGTTGCCAAAGACAATATGGTAGCGCTACCGAGCGATGGCCGCAATGATCCGAAACTCCGCATTTACCCTCAGGTGCTGTCGCGTTCGACGATTGAAAACCCGATGTCGACGATCCGCTCCTCGACGCTGCGCCCCTCGGCACGCTCGATGATGAAGTGGGCGGCGCGCTGGCCGATTTCTGCGCCCTTGATCTGCACCGTCGTCAACGATGGCGCGAGGTCGGCTGCAAAATCCTGGTCGCCGAAACCGATGACGGCCAGGCGATCCGGCACCGCGATGCCCTGCACCCGCGCCTCGGTCAGCACGCCCAAGGCCAGCAGGTCCGAGCTGCAGAAGACGGCGTCGATGTCCGCATCGGCGGCCAGCAGTTCGCGCATGGCCGAACGCCCTCGCTGCAGCGTCGTCGGCGCCGGCACGATGACGGTGCGCAGGCCTGCCAAACCGAGCAAGCGCGCTTCGGACTCGAAAGCCGTCAGGCGCCTTTGGGCGCGTTCGTCGTCGCCGATGATGGTGGCCACCCGTCGCCGGCCCCGGCCGTGCAGAAAACGCGCCACCGCCTGCCCCACCGCCACGTGTGAAAAACCCACCAGCATGTCGATCGGCGTCGGGGTCAGATCCCAGGTTTCAACGACCGGGATTCCGGCGGCCAGCAGGCGCTGGCGGCCCACTGCCGAATGCATGATCCCGGTCAATACGATGCCATCGGGCCGGCGGCCGATGATTGCCTCCAGCAGCGCATCTTCGCGCGTGCCGACGTAGCCAGCCTGGCCCAGCATCAGTTGATAACCACGCGCCGCAAGCGCTTCGGTCAACGCGCCCACGGTCTGCAGGAAAACCGGGCCGGTGATGGTCGGCACCACCGCGGCGACCAAGCGGCTGCGCGATGATGCCAGGCCGCCTGCCAGACGGTTGGGCACATAGCCGGTCCGGGCAACCGCCTCCCCCACCTTCCTGCGCACCTCGTCGGATACCTGGTCGGGCTTGTTGATGGCCCGCGACGCGGTGATCGGCGCGACCCCCGCCAGTTTGGCCACGTCGTGCAGCGTCACGGCACCGCTGCCGAGTCTGGTGCGCTTCACCTTCGCTGTCATCAACCAGATTCTAAGCCGACGATTGACAGCGCTACCAGTCAAACGCGAACGCGAAACCGGCAACCGCGTCAGGCCTTCGGGGGGAAGCCCGCCACGAAACCCGCGCACCAGTCGACCCAGGCCTTCAGATCGCGGTCTTCGCTCAGGCCATCGGCGCCGATGTAGACATAGCCGTTCATCGGCCGGCCGGTGAAATCCATCTGCCGCACGTGCGGCAGAGCCAGCGCATCGGCGTGGCGCTCAGCGCCGACGCGTGCCATCAGGTCGGAGCCGGATATGCCGACGAACATGTGGCCGTGCTGCATGAACGCCAGCCCGCCGAATATCCGGCGCTCGGTGATGCCGTCCCGATCGGACAGGATTTCCCGGACGCGTTGCGCGAGACCGGCGTCGAATGCCATGGCGTCAGCTTTCGTGTGGCGGGCAACACAGGGCCTCAATCGTACGGTGTGCCGTCCTTGTGGGCGAATTGCCAGCGCCCGTCGATCGTCCGAGCCTGCAGGTCGTCGTTGGGATAGGTCACGCTGTCACCGGCCGTGCGATCGCCGACCTCGAGGTAGACGACTTCCTCGGATGTCTGGTTCAGCAAGCGATGCCCATTGCCGGTCGCGGCGCGAAAACCGGCACACCAGCCGGGGCCCAGCGGGGTCGATCCCTCATCGGTCTGAAGCGTGGGCTGGCCTTGCAGCACGAAGATGAATTCGTCCTGCTGCGTGTGTGCATGGCGAAGCGCCGATACCGCCTGTGCTGCCAGCCGGGTCAGGTTGACACCGAAATGCTTCAATCCGAACACATCGCCGAGCGCCCGCTTTTCCCGGCCAGCCATCATCGATGCGAACGGCTCGGGGTAGTTGGACGGTTTCGATCTCGGTGCCACTTCCTTGGCAATCACCGCAACCGGGGGCGCTCCCATCCCGCCCCCTGCTTCGTCATTGCGTTCTGGCCTGCGTGTTTGCCAGTCGGTCGCCAACAAGCCGTAGAAATTGGTATCGACCGCCGCGCCCTGGTTGACCCAGCGCTGGCGCAGCGTGCCTTCGTAGACAAAGCCCAGGC